>NZ_CALMSV010000116.1 GCF_937872355.1 uncultured Sphingorhabdus sp.
GATGCATGTTTGCCTTCGCGGGTGAAATAGACGCTGCCCCTGTCGTCTACATGCAGCAATGCCGCACATTCCCGGTTGGATATATTGGCAGTTTCGCTGCCAGCCGCGCGCAAGGCAAATGCCGGGTTCGAAGATCGGATGCGGCCCTCAGGGCCCACGGTCACTGCCATTACGCCAGCCATTGCTAACGCCCGTCCGATTCGCCCGCCGACCAAATCAATCGCTTGCGCCTCGATGCTTAACGTCTCCACCGGGGCAAAGCGCCATAGCAAAAATTCGTCTGCCGCTCCGGTTCGCATTACTTCGACCCGATAATTTGTTCCGCGCTTTGCAATCGCGTCTATATGGGCCCGGCCGTCGCGCCAAGCCGTACGACCAGCCTTAAGCAGCAACTCGCGCTCAGCCTCACCGAGGCCCAGATCGGGAGGAGCCTGAAGACCTTCGAACCAGAGGTTGAAACGGCCATTGGCACACAGCAGACGCCCTGCCCGGTCGCTCACGGCTACAGCTGCACGATCCAGTTCGATAGCAGAATGGGCGACCGACCAATCAGGGGGTGCGGTTTCGATCTCCTTGGCTGCCGGTCGCTGGATGCGAGCAGCAACCAGAACAAATCCGCCAAGGCCGATCAAGCCAGCAGCGGTAACGGCCAGCACCATCGCATCGCTCGTCACTATCCAGACAAGCAACAATGACAGCGCGACGGACGCTGCGATTATGCCAAGGTGTAACCTGTCGGCTTCGGCAGCCTCGCCACCTTCGCGTCCCGTTTTCCCGAATTGCGAAGTTGGAAGGCTGCCAGCCAATTTGGGTTCCTTACTTACCAGATGCGAACGCGTGCCCCCGGTGCGAGGTACAGTTTCTGTCCTTCTTTCGGCTGGAACGCCTCATACCATTTGTCAAGGTTGCGTACCACCCAGACCCGCTGTTCCGAGGGGCTATGCGGGTCGGTTATCAACCGGTTTCTGAGATTGGCCTCTCGATAGTTGCGCCGCCACACCTGCGCCCAACCCAGAAAGAAGCGTTGATCGCCTGTGTATCCATCAATCACCGGGGCTTCTTTGCCGCCCAGTGAGGCCTTGTAAGCTTCATAAGCAACGGTCAGGCCAGCCAGATCACCTATATTTTCGCCAAGCGTGAATTCGCCTTTCACATTAGCGCCGGGGAAAATTTCATAGGCGTCATATTGTTTGATCAGGGCTTCGCTCGCTTTCTTGAAAGCAGCCACGTCGGTTTCGGTCCACCAATCCGACAGACGCCCATTCTGATCATATTTCGAACCTTGGTCATCGAAATGGTGGCTGATTTCGTGACCGATAACGGCACCGATGCCGCCATAGTTGATGGCCGGATCGGCTTTCGGATCGAAAAAAGGTGGTTGCAAAATCGCAGCTGGAAAGACGATTTCATTCATGCTGAAATTGGCATAGGCGTTGATCGTCTGCGGTAGCATGCCCCATTCCCAGCGGCGGATGGGTTGATCTAGCTTACTGATATTGTCGGCAAAACCGAATTCATTGGCACGCATGGCATTGCCGAAAGCATCGCCTTTCACGATCTGCAGCTTGGCGTAGTCATGCCACTGGTCAGGATAGCCAATCTTGGTCGTGAAATTGGCAAGCTTCTGCTTCGCCTTGATCTTAGTTTCGGGCTGCATCCAATCGAGCCCCTCGATACGACGTCCCATTGCAGCCACGACATTGCGGACAAGCTCATTTGCAGCCGCCTTGGTCTCGGGCGGAAAATAACTTGCAGCATAAGCCTTGCCGATTTCATCGGTCAACGCGCCTTCGACGAAACCGGTACCGCGCTTCCAGCGCGCCTGTTGCTGCGGCGTTCCAGCCAGCGTGGTGCCGTAAAAGGCGAATACCGTTTGATCGACCGCCTTGGGCAAAGCACCTGAGTAATTGGCCAGTGCAGCGACGGTCATTTGATCTTTGAAGATGCCAATGTCGGATTCGGCAAAGATCTTGGCGGTTCCGGCAACGGCGCTTGGCTGGGCGACCAGCACATCGCTGATTTTCGGGCTGATTTTCTTTAGCATTGCCGACATGCCAATTTGCGGAGCAAGCGCATCGAGTTCGGCTAGTGACAATTTGTTATAAACCTTGGTCGCATCCGAACTTTCTTCGCGCGTCCACTGCACTTCTGCGATTTTCTTTTCGGTTTCAAAAATGGCGTTGGCTCGCGCTTCGGCATTTTTTTCACCGGCATGCGTCAGCATTTTGGTGAGATAGGATTTGTAAGCGGTTCGAATTTCTTCAAACTTTGGATTATCGACTAGATACATGTCGCGGTCGGGCAATCCCGTTCCGCCTTGAAAAATCTGGAAGATATAGGCGTCAGGATTCTTGTCGTCCTGACCCACAAATCCGCCAAACAGTGCGCCTACACCTTTCGGCGCCAATTTCGGCAAAAGCGCTTCGAACTGTTTGTGCGTTTTAACCGCACGAACCTGCTTCAGGATCGGCTGGATTGGCGCGAGCCCCTTTTTCTCGATCGCTGCTTCGTCAAGATAGGTTGAGTAAGCCACGCCCATCTTGCTTTTGGGATCTTTGGCGGCTGCGTCCAACAGGCCCTTCACCCGCTCCTTAGATAGATCGTCGAGCTTGGTGAACATGCCATAATTGGATTTGTCTGCAGGAATTTCGGTCGTTTTCAGCCATTCGCCATTGGCAAATAGATAAAAATTGTCACCCGGCGTGGTAGCGCGATCCATGCCCTTTTCATCGAAACCGAAGGTACCAAGTTCAGGCCCTTCATTGACAGCGGCGGCTTCCCCTGCAGTATTTGCTAAGGCAGGCGAAGTAGCGGCTATGGCTGAAAGTGAAACGCTGGCGACCACCGCCAGCTTCCTGAATGAAATCATCGTTGAAAACTCCCCAGTTGAAAGCGAGTCCATTCCGACTCGCAATGGGGGTAACTAACCAGAATATGGGGGCAAATTAATGCCCTGATCCACCAGCGGCATGTGCAATCGACCGACGACGCCATTTGCTGCCAATACGCCAACGCCAAAACCATGCAGCAACCAGATAGCCGATTGATGCACTAACCACCGCAATCACCGCCAGGCCCACAACCATGGCCGGAGCAGCGTCGGAAAGGAGCCAGGTCAACCATTCAGATATAGGTGCGCCAGCGTCAATGAGCTTCTGAAACTGGAAAATATCCGCTTTCAAATGCAGCAAACCATTTCCAACATAGACCGACGCAGCCAATATGAAAGGTGTGGTTGCGGGCATGCTGAGGAAGGTCATTGCCGCGCCGATTGGTATGTTCGCCCGAACAGGGAGGGCAAGCAACGCAACACCTGCGATCTGTACACCCGGGACCAGCAGGAAAATGCCCACCAGCAAGCCTAAGGCAACGCCTCGCGGCACTGATCGGCGGGTAAAACGCCAGAGTGCAGGATGGAAAACACGGTGGGGGAATGGGCGCGGGAAACGGCTCCGCTCGAAACTCTCCCGAGACGGTGCCTGTTCATGGATCCATTTCGTCAAACCGTTCATCCGCGTTCCCGCATTATCCTTCCCTGTTCGCGCTTCCAGTCGCGCTCTTTCTCGGTAGCCCTTTTGTCCGGCGCCTTCTTGCCTTTGGCGAGGGCCAGTTCGACCTTAGCTCGCCCACGATTGTTAAAATATATGGACAGCGGGACCAATGTCATCCCCTGCCGGGCCACTGCACCATGCAATTTATTTATCTCACGCACATTAAGGAGCAATTTACGGGGCCGCTTGGGTTCGTGATTATAACGGTTTCCGTGGCTGAATTCTGGGATATTGGCATTCACCAGCCAGATTTCGCCGCCGTCTTTCACTTCAGCATAGCTTTCCGCGATCGATCCTTCGCCGAACCGTAGCGATTTCACCTCGGTGCCGGTGAGCGCGATCCCGGCCTCATATTTATCCTCGATGTGGTAATCATATCGCGCGCGCCGGTTTTCGGCGACGACTTTGGTTTTTTGAAAGGCTTCGGGTTTTGGACGGGCCATCAGATAAGTCCTGCGATCTCCAGGGCCGCATCGACGGCAGCCTTGCTGGCAGCCGATGCCGTAACTAGCGGCAGGCGCATCTCTTCCGGGAAGCCCTGTATGACCCGCGTCATCGCATATTTGACCGGCCCTGGCGATGCATCAGTAAACAATGCTGTATGAAGGGGGTGGAGACGATCATTGAGCTCGCGTGCCAACTGATAATCACCATTAGCGCAGGCCGACTGGAATTCGGCACACAGTTTTGGCGCCACATTTGCCGTTACCGAAATGCAACCGACTCCGCCTGCAGCGTTGAACGCCAGGGCCATGTCGTCATTGCCTGACAACTGACAAAAGTCGACACCGCAGCCCAGACGGTGCTCCCCGACCCGGGCAATCTGTCCGCTCGCATCCTTCACGCCAACAATAGTCGGTATTTCGGCCAGTCGTGCCAGCGTCGCGGGTTGGATGTCAGTCACGGTGCGCGCCGGAACATTATAGACAATGATCGGAAGATCGCTTTTTTCGGCAAGATGCGCGTAATGGGCGTAAATCCCGTCCTGATTGGGCCGGTTATAGTAGGGCGCCACGACCAGGGCTGCCGCAGCGCCCTCCGCCTTGGCAAATTCCATATGACGCACTGCTGTCGCCGTATCGTTCGAACCGCAACCGGCAATCACGGGAACCCGCCCTGCGGCCCGTTCGATGCAGATAGAAATGACCCGATAATGCTCGTCAAACGACAAGGTCGGTGCTTCGCCAGTCGTTCCGCAAGGCACCAGCGCGGACGAGCCCTGCTCGATTTGCCATTCTACCAGCGCGCGAAAATGCGACTCGGAAAACGTTCCGTCGCAAAAAGGAGTCACCAGAGCCGGTATTGAGCCCGTAAACATGGAAATCGCCTTCAAAACTAGCCAAATAGACCGAATTAAATGTTCGATGGACCGCAGGGGTGCATGGTTCATCGTCCACTAAGGAGGCAGCCCATAATATGTCGCGCATGGTAAAGCACCTGATTTCCGCTTCACTGCTGGCAATTCCAGCTTCTGCATTCGCCGCCACTACGCCCGAGACACCCGAGATCATCTGGCGGACAGGGATTGGTGAGGCTAGCAATGTGCCCACGGCGATGGTCGATCCCAGCGGTGGCAACGTGCCCGCGGCGCTTCGCCGTTGGCGGATGTTGAGCCAGTCGGGCCAGTACAGCTTTTCTGAATATGCGTCATTCCTGATGACCTATCCGGACTGGCCCAATACCGACGAAATGCGCAGAAATGCGGAACAGGCGATCAATGTCTTGAGCTGGTCGCCCAATCAGGTCGTCGCCTATTTTGATCGCCTGGAGCCGACAACCAATGGCGGCCGTGCAAAATTCGCGCTGGCGCTTGCATCAATTGGCGATAAGGCGCGTGCAGAACAATGGGGCCGCCGCGCATGGCGCGAAGGCCCGTTGACCGACGATGACGAGAATCGTGTTTTCCAGTTGATGGCTGGCAAACTGAGCGCTGCCGATCATGACGCGCGGACCAGCCGTCTGCTTTGGTCCAACGCGACTCGCGCCGCACAGAAATGGCTGCCCTACACCTCATCCGAACGCCGCCCGGTTCTGGAGGCACAATTAGCGCACGAACTGAAGGCGCCTGATGCCGCCGCAAAATTTGCGGCGATTGGCCAGCTCGGCCTGTCAGATGCCGGACTTTTGATGGAACGCGTTGCAGCCCTTCGCGCCTCTGGCAACAGCTGGGCAGCGCGCGAGTTGCTCGCCAACCGCCCGACATTATCCGCACCGCCGCATGTCGCACGTGACTGGCTGAAAGTCCTGTTGGCCAATGCCGAAGCGGCCGAAACCGATGGCCAATTTGATATGGCCTATCGGATTGCATCCAAGCTGACTGATGCTTTCCCTGCAGGTACTGACATCACCAAGCTCGACCTGTCGACCCGCGATACCTACACCAGCCTAGCCTGGCTGGCAGGCGAAGCGGCCTATTACAAATTGGGCCGACCACGTGAAGCTATTGAGGCCTTCAAGCTCTATACTGCGGGTGCACGTACGCCGCAGACCCGCGCAAAGGGGCTTTATTGGGCAGGGCGTGCGGCCAAAAAAGCTGGCGACCAGCAATTAGCCCAGCAATATTTTACTGAAGCCGCGCGCTTCTATGATTTCTTCCACGGACAATTGGCTTTGGAGGCGCTAGGGAAGCCGTTACCCGCAGTTCCGGCGGCACCCGTCTTGCCGCAACTGGCAGCCAACGCAGTTCCGCCGACTTATACCGCTGCCCGTATGTCATCGTCCTTCCCCGGCTGGCGGGATTCGAACAGTTTCATGCGCGCTCTTTCGAATTCGGCCAAAACCGAGAGTGATTTCAAGAATCTGTTCGCATGGTCTAACCTCATCGGTCGCCCAGATCTGTCGGTCATCGCAGCACGTAGCGCACGGATCGAAGGGCATGACGGTTTGATACGGCTTGGCTATCCTACCGTTGCGGTTCCGCCTGAACATACGAACAACTGGACCTTCATCCACGCCATTGCACGACAGGAAAGCCAGTTTGACCGTAACGCTACCAGCCATGCGGGCGCCCGCGGGCTGATGCAGTTGATGCCCGGAACCGCGCGCGAGACATCTGGCAAAATCGCCCTCGCCTATCGCCCGGAGGCGCTCAACACCGACACCAACTATAATATCCAGTTGGGTTCGACCTATTTCCAGCGCATGTTGAGCTATTACAACGGAAGCTATCCGCTCGCAGTGGCCGCTTACAATGCCGGACCAGGCAATGTGAACAAGTGGCTGGCGCGCAACGGCGATCCTCGCTCGGGCGGCATCGATATTCTTGATTGGATCGAACAGATTCCGATTTTCGAAACGCGAAACTACGTGCAACGCGTGCTCGAGAATGCGGTGATGTATGATCATCTCAATCCGGACAAGGCACGCTATCGGAACAATACACCGCTCAGCCACTATCTGGGTCGCCGGTCAGTCGGCTAAAACCAGTCTAATGAGCGAACGGACAAACCCCATCACCCCAAAGGGGTTCGCCAGTCTGCGCGCCGAATATGAGCAATTGTTCGCAGTCGAACGACCGAAGGTTGTAGAGATCGTCAGCTGGGCCGCTGGCAATGGCGACCGCAGCGAGAATGGTGACTATATTTATGGACGTCAGCGCCTGCGCGAAATCGACCGCAGGCTGGGCAAACTGTCACGTCAGATGAAATTTGCAAAAGTGATCGACCCTTCCAATCAGGACGATCGCAGCCGCGTGTTCTTTGGCGCAACTGTCACTTTGGCCGACGAAGATGATAATCATCGCATTGTGACGATCGTAGGCGACGATGAGGCAGACGCTACAGCTGCACGAATTGGATGGAACTCACCACTTGCAAAGGCGTTACGCGGTGCTCGTAGCGGCGATTTGCGGACCGTTCAATTGCCCGGCGGCCCTAAGGAATGGGAAATCGTCGGAATCGATTATCCGTCATCCTCCTGAGCGCCAAAACATACAGCGGCCAGTTGCTTGATCTCAGCCCCGATCTCCGGAAATTCGTTCGGGATGTAACGCGATAACTCTTCGGCGATATATTTTAGCACGGCGATACGCGCAGCTTTCTGATTGTTGCCGTCGATGACCTTCCAGGCTGCGCCGGGTGTATCGGTCTTCGCCAGCATGTCTTCGATCGCTTCGATATAGGCACCGCGCTTTTCCCGGTTGCGAAAATCTTCTTCCGTGACTTTCCAGCGTTTTGCCGGAGTTTCCAATCGCTCTTTCAAAACCTTGTCCTGCGACTTCTGCGTCACATGCAGGAATATCTTTATGATTTTAGTGCCAATTTCCGTTTGCCGCTGCTCAAACTCGTTGATCTCGTCATAGCCCCGACGCCATTCGACCTCACTACAAAAACCCTCAACCCGCTCGACCAGAACCCGGCCGTAATGGCTACGGTCGAGAACCGTTATTTCCTTGGCGCGGGGTAGCTTGTTCCAAAAGCGCCATAGAAAATGGCGTTCTTTCTCTTCCGGCGTTGGCGCACTGATCGGATAGACCTGAAAATAGCGCGGATCCCATTGCGCAGTCAGCCGCTTGATCGCGCCACCCTTCCCCGCCGCATCCCAGCCTTCGAAGACAATCAGCGTGCGGCAACCATGGATGATATGCAACGCCTGCAATTCGGCAAGACGGTCCTGCAGCTGTTTCAGGTCGTCGTCATAGTCACCCGCATATTTCGGGCCTTCTTCAAAGTCGGAAAGGTCAATCTTCATCAGTGGTCAGCCTTCTATTGTCGACTGCTTATGACGCGCTGCTGCCAACCTTCAAATAATATTCAGCTTGAAGGAACCAACTGCCCCACCAACCTGGCCAGCCGCTCCGGCTCTTCCATCGGGATGAAATGCGAAACCTCGTTCCAATGGATGTCAGTAGCACCTGAAATATGCGTCGCCAAATCTGGCGCGGTTGGACTGATTGAAAAATCCATAGGGCCAGCGCGCTCGGCATTGCGTGCGCGCAGAACAGTAGTGGGGCATTTAATCTCACCGACCCAGCCATAGGGATTGTTCCGCCAAGATCCCATATAAGCCGAAGCCTCCAGCACTGGCGGACAGGCAAGCTCCAGGCCATCCCCGCTTTCGGCCGGAACCAGCCCGTAACGGCAATAATCGGCAAGTACCTCCGGCAGCCAGTGCGAATAAGGCTCGCGATTAGCGAAATGTGCGGTCATTTGCTCGGTACTTTCCCATGCATTGCGGCGTCGCGCTACGGGATGGTCGGTAGGCTTACCGGCCAGATTGCCAGGTTCAACGGCATAGGTTCCCGGCGTCATCATCACCGGATCGACGAGCAACAACCCGGCGATCTTCTCGGGCACCAACACCGCGGTTCTTGCCGCTATATAACCGCCCATACTGTGGCCTATAGCGAAGACGGAATCATTCAGCATTGTCTGCACAAAGGCTGCTACATCATCTGCTGCCGCCAGCCAGTCCGACAGAGATTCCGGTCGATAACTACGACCATGTCCGCGCAGGTCTAGCGCGATATAATGCCAGTCAGAGGGCAACGCCTTAATCGTCGCATCCCAGCAACGGCTGTGAAAACCGGTCGCGTGTAGAAGCAGCACCGTCGGGTGATTCCCCGCACTGCCCCATTCGAACCAGCACAGCGCCCCGCCCGGGGCCGCGAAATGATGCTGGACCGGCTCGTTCAATTCAACGCACCATCTTCTGCAAAATCGGCCAGTTTCAACTATCAGCGCCTTCCCGTGCGGCTTTTTGCGCCAAGCCGGCCAAAGTGCCCTCTACACGCTGGATAGACGCTAGCGCATCGATGTCATTACCCAAGCGGCGGAAGCCAGTAATCGCAACTTCAAAATCCCCGGCTGCCTCCGCACAGAGCGCCATGTTGAAGACAAGGCTCCGCTGGTCAGGTGCGCGCTGCGAGATTTCCCCGAACTGGCGGCAAGCCTCTTGACCGCTAGTTTTGGTAGTCTTGACTGCCAGTTTGAATAGTTCAGCATCGGATTTCGAAAAGCCTTTGCGATCTTCGCGAATTCGAATCTGTTCGACTGCCGAATAAGGTACGAAATCACCTACTACCGATCGTGCAGCCGAAGTTATCATGTCACGAACCACATTTGATATCTCGGGCATCTGTGCGTCGCCTGTGCAGAACCGGTGCTCGGCACGATTCGGCACCCTGTGTGAAAAAACAATTCTGCCATCACTGGCACGCGCGATGCGAAGATCCGCATCCAACGAGGCAATTCGCTTTCGGCAGGTGATCTCGACAACCTCTTTCGCCGCATCTTCGCATTTGGCATTCTTGTCTCGCGTATTCGGGCAGAATTTCCGCTTTTCCATATAGCGCGATTCTTCGATATCGACATCAGCGCGACCGGTTACAGCCCCCTCACCTCGACCTGCCTCGAACATTTCGAAAACGGGTTGGCCGCCAGCTTCGCGCGCATCCCCAAGTGCTCGTTCGACGGAAAAGGCAAATGCCCGACCGTCAGTCCCGGTAAATCTCTCAACCGCAAGCGACCGCAAGAGATAGGCTTCGTCAGCAGCCGCAGGGCGACGAACTTCAACGGCTAGCGTTTCCGCTTGCGCTGAAACCGAAGCAAATATTGTTGCTACAATTGCAACGCCGACCAGAACCCCCCGCATTCAATCCCCCTAAATCGAATTCTCAAGCGCCTTTGGGTTGCTCCACGACACGGATATGCAGTTCGCGCAGTTGTTTGACCATCGCAGGCGACGGAGCCCCCATCAGTAGGTCTTCGGCGCGCTGGTTCATCGGGAACAGCGTAATCTCGCGCAAATTTTGCACGCCGCACAACAGCATCACCATGCGATCGACGCCTGCTGCCATCCCGCCATGCGGCGGCGCGCCATATTGGAATGCACGGTACATCCCGCCAAAGCGTTCCTCGACGTCTGCCTGCGTCAAACCGGTCAGTTCAAACGCCTTCACCATCAGGTCGGGGTGCTGGTTACGGATCGAACCCGATGCCAGCTCATAGCCGTTGCAGACCATATCATATTGATAGGCCTTGATGGTGAGCGGGTCCTGCGTCTGCAGGGCTTCCAAACCACCTTGTGGCATTGAGAACGGATTATGCGCGAAATCGACCTTTTTCTCTTCCTCGCTCCATTCGTAGAAGGGGAAGTCGATGATCCAGCAAAAGCGGAAGGCATCCTTCTCGACTATATCCAGCTGCTCGCCAATTCGCGTACGCGCGGCACCCGCCAGTTTGGCGGCCTGCTCTTCCTTGCCTGCAGCAAAGAACGCACCGTCATTGGGCCCAAGACCAAGCGAATCCCAAAGCGCCGCCATTTTGTCTTCACCGTGGTTCTTCGCAATCGGACCACCAAAGACGCCATCCTTGCGGGTGGCATAACCGAGGCCTGCATGGCCCTCGCTGCGGGCCCATTCGTTCATGTCATCGAAGAATTTGCGGCTCAGACCGGCTGTGTCAGGTGCCGGGATCAAACGAACGACGCCGCCGCTTCCGACGATCTTTTCGAACAGGCCAAAACCGGACTGCTGGAATTCACCAGTGACGTCACGGATAATCAGCGGGTTGCGCAGATCTGGCTTGTCAGTCCCGTAATCGAGCATTGCCTTCGCATAAGGAATGCGCGGAAACTCACCTGCCGGCGTCACCTTACGCCCATTGGCAAAGGTTTCGAAGATGCCAGCCATGACGGGCTCCATCGTTTCCCAAACCTCTTCCTGCGTAACAAAGCTCATTTCGAGATCGAGCTGGTAGAATTCGCCCGGTAAGCGATCGGCGCGCGGGTCTTCGTCGCGGAAACAGGGTGCGATTTGGAAATAGCGGTCGAAACCGGCGACCATCAGCAACTGCTTGTACTGCTGCGGCGCTTGCGGAAGTGCGAAGAATTTACCGGGATGGATGCGGCTGGGTACCAGGAAATCGCGCGCACCCTCGGGGGAGGAAGCGGTCAGGATCGGAGTCGAAAATTCGGTAAATCCGATCTCTTCCATCCGTTTGCGTGTTTCGCGGATGATCGCGGTACGCGTCATGATATTGGCGTGCAGCGTTTCACGCCGCAGGTCGAGGAAGCGGTATTTGAGACGAATTTCCTCCGGATACTCCTGCTCGCCTGCGACCGGCAAGGGCAGTTCTTCCGCCTTGCTCAGCACGGTTACATTGCGTGCAAAAACTTCGATCTCGCCCGTCGGAAGGTTCGGGTTGACGGTGGTTTCGCTGCGCGCCTTCACCTCGCCATCAATGGTGACGACGCTTTCAAGGCGGAGGCCTTCAAGCACCGGAAGCGCCGGACTGTCACTGTCCGCAACAATCTGCGTCATGCCATAATGGTCGCGCAGGTCGACGAACAGGACGCCGCCATGGTCGCGTTTGCGGTGCACCCAGCCCGAGAGGCGGACGGTTTCACCGACGTGCGAAGCGCGCAATTCTGCGCATTTATGGGTACGATAAGCGTGCATGATGGGTCTTTGTTGTTTGTGTTTTCGACAGGAAAATATGAACGCGGCGCTAGACCCTTGCAACGCCCCTTTGTCAAGTTGCGAATGGCTGTTATGGGCGGCCTTACATGCAGATTCATCCACTCATCACCGATAGCAAACAGCTCGCCGATTTTTGCGCGCGCATATCGAAATCAGATTTTGTCGCGGTCGACACCGAGTTCATGCGCGAAAACACCTATTATCCAGAGCTTTGCCTGGTACAGCTGGCCGATGTGAACGAAGCTGCGGCGGTAGATCCGAAGGCCGATGGACTCGACCTTACGCCGATGCTCGACCTGATCTGCAATAACGAAGATGTGCTGAAGGTTTTCCATGCGGGTGGGCAGGATATCGAAATTTTCTTCAATCTGACCGGGCGCACACCACATCCGTTGTTCGATACCCAAATTGCCGCAATGGCGCTGGGGCAAGGCGAACAGATCGGCTACTCGAACCTTGTCGACCTGTGGCTTGGAATTCACCTGGACAAGGGCGCACGCTTTACCGATTGGTCGCGTAGACCATTGGACAAGCGGCAGATCGATTATGCCATCGGCGATGTGACCCATCTGGCCGACATTTTCCCAAAAATGCTCGAAAAGCTGGTCAAGACGGGTCGCGGCGAATGGCTGAATGACGAGATGGAGCGGCTAGCCGACGCCGACAATTACCGCAATGACCCCGAAACCATCTGGCGTCGTATCAAGATGCAGTCGCGCAAGGCGGATGTTCTGGGTCGCCTGAAAGCGCTGGGTGCGTGGCGGGAACGTGAGGCACAGCGGAAGAATATCCCGCGCGGCCGGATCATGAAGGATGAGACGATCGCCGATATCGCCTCGCATCCGCCAAAGGCACAGGCCGAACTCCCCAAAGTGCGAGGTCTATCCCCCGCTTGGCGCGATAACGAAATTGGCGCGCGGCTGATGGCAACGCTGGCCGATGCCGAACCTTTATCGAAAGAGGAAATGCCGGATCGAAACCATAATGGAACCGGCGGCGGTAAAGAAGGCGCACTGGTTGCCGATCTCCTCAAACTGCTTCTGAAAATCCGTTCACGCGAGATCAATGTCGCTTCCCGCCTAATCACGCGTAGCGAAGAGCTGGAGAGGCTGGCTGCGGGCGACCGCGAGGGCCTCGAACTGCTGAAAGGCTGGCGTTATGAGCAATTCGGGCATGATGCGCTCGACTTGGTCGAAGGGCGGCTCGCTTTCGCTGTCGTCAATGGAAAGCTGAAAATGACGCGTACGGAGGAAGTCGAGACATGAAATTGGCCCTATTTCTGCCAATTGCGCTCGCTTCACTTTCTGGCTGCATACCGGCCGCAGAAAATGCCGAGGCTGGCCAGAATCCACCGGAGCTCGCTGGTTCCTGCGATGCCAGCGGACTGGCTTATGCGGTTGGAAAAACGCTGACCCAAGAGCTTGAAACAAAGCTGAAAAAAGAGGCAAAAGCGTCTATGGTTCGGGTGGCACCACATGATGGCGTCATTACGATGGATTACAGCCCTGCAAGGCTCAATATTTTCACTGACGAAGCCAGCAAGATTATCCGCATCAACTGCGGCTAAGCGGGCATAAGGCGACGCACAAGCATCAGAGTGATTGCCGAACCTTCGGCCAATGCCAATGCGTTCGCCTTTTTGGCGAAATCCTCGACAGCGGCGTGACTACGCTCAATCCTACGGACGACGAAAGCCAAGGCCTCCGGGCCGATAGAAGTGCCCCGGTCGCGCAGGAATTTGAGCAGCAACTGTTCGGCAAGCTCATCATCCGGTACGCCAATTTCGAGCAACTGTGCCACACCAATTCGCGAGCGCAAATCGGGGAGTTCGATGTTCCATTCGCCGGGCGCCTTGCCTGACACCAGCAACAATGCTTCGCCCGAATTTTTGGCTGCATTCCACTGATGAAACAGATCCTCGGCCGACAACCGATCGGCATCGTCGATTACCCTGCCACCCTGCACCGAAAAATAGCGCGCCATCAGGCTTTTACCCGACCGTGCGGGTCCCAGCAGCAAGGCACAATGTCCGGGCCAACTGGCGCTGTTGCCAAGCGCTGAAAAAGCAATCGCGTTTGACGGCGTGACGATAAGACAATCGTCGGTCCGGTCCGGATTGAGTTCGTCGAAGGGAAGCGCAATCTGTTTCATACTGGCCTGGCCGCGCTTTGGCGCCCTCTCAACCTTACCGGAAACCGCGTGCCTGTAGCGCTGCATTCAGCGCTGCTGGATCGCCTTGGAAGGTTACGCGCATTACGGACGTCCCGCCCAGTGCGAGACTGGTGGTCGATACCGAACGCACGCCCGGAATACCCCGCAGTGCAGCTTCCGCGCGATCCACTGCTTCGGGATTGGGCGTACTGACCTGGACATTGACCGTCACTTGCTGCGCCGGCGTGGTGGTCGTCTGGTTCCCCCCCTGCTCGCCTTCTGCGCGACCGGCAACCGAATCGACCGCTGCCGCCAACGGATCTTCGCTTTCGGCTTCGGTTTCTTCTTCCAGTTCCTCCAGATCTTCTTCGTCAATTTCTTCAAGCAGCAACGAAGCTTCGGCGCGGAGGCGGCCTGCGGCAAAGGCCTGTTGCAGCATTTCGTCCATTTTGCGCACGCCGTCAGCCATCATAGCCGGGATGCCCTCCGCATTTTGTACACGCAGCGTGAAACTACCGAGAAAGCGGTTCTCAGGGCCGTAACGGGCGGCGAATTTGCCGATGATTGGACCTCCCGGATATTGCCGTTCCAGCCGGACAATAGGATAGATCACATCTGCCGCGCGAAACTGATCCAGTATGACACGCCACCATGTTCGACTGCGCCGATCCATCTGCCCCGCGTTAAGAAGCAGCGATTCCCCGCCACCGCCAAAGGGACGGACATAGTCAATCAGGCTGTCGGCCGTGCGAAACTTCGCCCAAGCCGCCTGCCACGGCGTCTGTCGTTCAAAAACATAAGGCGATCCATTGCTGTACATCACCGGTATCACCAGCAAAGGCGCAGACTTGCGGCCAACGCCTTTAACGCCGAGCAGTTGCCCTGCGCGCGCCCTGTCAAAAGATACGCCCAATTTGGCAATATAGCGGCGCGGGCCGATCTGTTCTTCTTCAACGATAATGGCAGAGACGATGCCATCGAGCGTCGAATCTGACAGCGACGAACCGGAGCCGCCATGGGTCTTGGCCCACAACATGCTCCAAGCCTTGCGCTGTGCCTCTTCCCATCCGGCACGCCGTGCCTCTTCGGCATTTTTGCCAGTGGTGTTCACAACGACATTGGTAACTTCAAAGTCGCCATTGCTGGCAATCGGCGGAATTCCCCGCTTTGGCCCCTCAATCTGCGCATGCACGAGCACGCCACTGCCAACAAGCAGCGGCACCGCCAGCACATATTTCCACAGAGACTTTGAAATGCGGACCCTCATTGCGCGCCTTTTGGCGACTTATGATTGGAAATCCAAGGGGGAAGTCGCTAGCGGCGGTAAAATGAGCGACAATGAGTCTTATACTTACGCCAAGGCAGGCGTTTCAATCGAAACCGGTAACGCGTTGGTGCGCGCAATTGCGCCGCTGGCAAAGGCGACGCGGCGGGCCGGGGCGGATGCCGATCTGGGCGGATTTGGCGGCTTCTTTGACCTGAAGGCTGCCGGCTTCAACGATCCCCTGCTCGTTGCCGCCAATGACGGTGTCGGAACCAAGCTGAAACTCGCCATTGAAAGCGGCAAGCATGAATGCGTCGGTATCGATCTGGTCGCGATGTGCGCCAACGACCTGATCGTACAAGGTGCCGAACCGCTCTTCTTCCTCGATTATTACGCCACCGGAAAACTCGATAACGCCGTCGCGACCGCAGTTGTGGCCAGCATTGCCGAGGGCTGCAAACAAGCCGGTTGTGCGCTGATTGGCGGCGAAACTGCCGAAATGCCGGGCATGTATTCGGACGGCGACTATGACCTTGCCGGTTTCTGCGTCGGAGCCGTTGAACGCGATCAGGTGTTGACAGCTGATAAGGTAGCCGAGGGTGATGTCATCCTTGGGCTTGCCTCATCGGGTGTGCACTCGAACGGCTTTTCACTGGTGCGCCGCCTTGCCGCCGACAAGGGATGGAAACTCGATCGCCCTGCCCTTTTCGATATCGACACGCTGCTGATCGACGCGCTGATGGCGCCGACGCGCATTTATGTGAAATCGCTGCTGCCGCTCATCCGCACGGGCAAGGTGCACGCGATGGCGCATATCACCGGAGGCGGCTTGCTCGAAAACATTCCGCGCGTGTTGCCCGATGGCCTGCATGCGCATGTCGATGCCGATACATGGGAGCAGCCAAGGCTCATGGCGTTTCTGCAAGCGCAGGGCAATATAGAGCCGGAAGAAATGGCGCGCACCTTTAACTGCGGGATTGGCATGGCGGTAGTTGTCGCTGAAGCCGATGTCGCGGATGCGGTTACAGCACTCGAAGCTGCTGGCGAAACCGTCTTCCGCATCGGGCACATCGCCAAAGGTGATAAAGGCTGCACCATCAAAGGCTCAATCGAGACCTGGAGTGCCAAGTCTGACTGGAGCGCGACGCATCATGGCTAAGGCAAAAGTCGCCGTGCTGATTTCGGGGACCGGAACCAACATGGCGGCGTTGCTCTATGCAGCAAAGGCGGATGACTGCCCTTATGAGATCGCGCTGGTCGCGAGCAACAACCCCGATGCCGCGGGACTGAAACTGGCAGAGGCAGAGGGGATCGCCACCTTCGCCCATCCGCACAAAGGCCTCAGCCGGGAGGCGCATGACGATATCATGCACGACACGCTGGTTGCAGCGGAAGCGGATTATGTCGCACTCGCGGGCTACATGCGCATCCTCTCCCCCGAATTTGTCGGAAAATGGGAGGGCCGGATGCTCAACATCCATCCCAGCCTATTGCCCAAATATAAAGGCCTCCATACGCATGAACGCGCGCTGGAGGCGGGCGACAGCCATGGCGGGTGCAGCGTTCCCCTCGTCACCGCCGAACTCGATGATGGCCCGATTTTGGACCAGACCAAGGTAGCGATATTGCCGGGAGACACCGCTGACAGCCTCGCCGCGCGGGTTCTGATTGCCGAGCATCAGCTCTATTCACGGGTGCTGAGCGATTATGTCGCTCGCGAACGGTCACCCGAATTTCTTGTACAGCAAGTCCGCGAACGCGCCATGGCACTGCCAGAGGCGGACGAGGTTATAAGTCACAGCATGCCATGCTTCGGCATCATCAAAGGTAAGAAGTTTGCCTATGTCTCGAACGACCATCATGGCGACGGACGGGTAGCACTACTGGTGAAAATCAGCGGTGCGGAAGAACAAGCAATGCTGATCGAGCAGGATGAGGACCGATACTATCGCCCAGCCTATTTCGGCGACGGCTGGGTCGGCATAAGGCTCGATCTGGGTGATACCGACTGGGACCATATCGGCGAGTGGCTTGCCAAAAGCTGGCGCGCGGTCGCGCCGAAAAAACTAGCTACGATGATGGATTTGGTCGGGGAGTTTTAAAGCTCGCTCTCGTCCACCAATGGCCTGCTCTCCCGCGTTCCGCGATAGCGTGCGTCGGGTTCATTTTCACCCGGGGATATGACGACATAATCTTCATGGACTTCGAGCAGCGTGCCAACGAAGGGAAAATCAGCAAGGCCGCCGGTGACGCGATAGCTCACTGTATCGCCAACCTTGAAAGTCGCAGGATCAAAATTGAATACAAAGGGACAGTCTTCGCCCTCACCCATTCCCAGCATGCGCATCTCCTCTTTGCCAACCGAATAGCGCCTGTCGCGGCAGGTGCAACAAAAAGGGCCGCCCGATTGCGCGGACGGCCCTTTTTCGATTGGCTTGAATGCCGGATTAGCCGACAATTTCGTCCGGCTCGAAGAAATAGGCGATTTCGATCGCGGCGTTTTCGTCGCTGTCGCTGCCATGGACAGTGTTTTCACCGATCGAAAGCGCGTGGGTCTTGCGGATCGTGCCTTCAGCGGCTTCTGCCGGATTGGTCGCGCCCATGATGTCGCGGTTGCGGGTGACGGCATCTTCGCCTTCCAATACCTGGACGACAACGGGTTCGCTCATCATGAACTCAACCAGCTCTCCGAAGAAGGGGCGTTCCTTGTGGACCGCGTAAAAGCCTTCGGCCTGTTCCTTGGTCATGTGGATGCGCTTTGAAGCGACAACGCGCAGGCCGGCTTCTTCCAGCATCTTGGTGACCGCACCGGTCAGGTTGGGGGGGGTGGCATGGGGCTTGATGATCGAAAATGTGCGGGTAACCGCCATGGGAGAACTCCATTTGCTGGGGGATTAAGATTGCGCGCGCCTCTAGCGGCATGAACCGGTTATGGCAATACCAAGCAGGACCGGCTTTCCGTTACGTCAGGTTAGATTTGTGCTAAAGCCGACTCGGAAGAGGGGGAAGGAAATCATGGAACATCGTGAGTTGAATCTGTCGCGCCGCGGCTTTGCAGGCGCAGCACTAGCCGCAGGAACATTGGGTGCCGCGGGCCTGAAAGCTGCTGATGGGCATGCTGCACTGACGCCGTCATCCGACATGGGGCCGTTTTATCCGATCGAGCGCATTGCCGAAGAAGATGCAGATCTCACTTGGATCAAAGGCCATTCGCAACGCGCACTTGGCAATGTCATCGAAGTCAGCGGCCGCGTGCTCGACCGGCACGGCAATCCGGTCAGCGGGGCGATGCTTGAATTGTGGCAGTGCAATTCGGTCGGCCGCTATGCACATGCCGCCGACATCGCAACCGCACCGCTAGATCCTAACTTTCAGGGATTCGCGGCGATCCGGACTGGCAAAGCAGGCGAATGGCACATCACGACAATCAAGCCTTCGGGCTATGACTCGCCGATTGGCAAACGCACGCCGCACATCCATTTCGATGTTCGTGGAAAGAGCCACAGGCTAATCGCGCAGATGTATTTCGAAGATGATCATGCAACCAACTCAACAGACGAGCTTTACAAGACGCTCGGCCGGGATGCGCTGCACTCGGTCGCCAAGCTGGCTGCTCCGACAAAGTATAACTGGGATATCGTCCTGATGGACGGCTAAACCGGCTATTTGGTCTCTATTACCAGCATTACCTGCGTCTTGCCGTCACCACCCGGCGTGGCGGTAGCGACCAGGTTTTCTCCTGAGTCGTTTTCCGCCGAGAAACTGGCCATATTGCCCACCGCCTTTTCCTCGGACCTGGTCGTCATGCCTCGCTTCGCTGCTTCGGCTTTATAGAAGGTCGTGACTTTGTCAGGCGCATCAGACGTTGTCATAGTGACCATTGCCCCACCTTTGCCGTCCGGGCGATTGCCGGAGATGTTTGCCGTAACTGCTGCGCCGGGATAAGCAGGAATGCCCAAAGGGAGGTCCTTTGCAGCGGCAGCACCTGTCGAGAACGTCGCGGTGGTGCCATCCTCGGCTTTGATCGTCGCTTCGCTCTGACCATTTTGGGTCAGTTCGACCGATTTACCATCAGAGGTAGTGACCGTCGTCGTTGGCTCTGAGCCACAAGATGCCAGCGCTGCAGTCGCAAACAATAGGGTAAGTTTCTTCATCACATTCTCCCGAAATGGCTGCACCCCATTATGCGTTCAGAATATCGTTGGAATTTGTAAGCTCAAGGCCCTTGCCGCCATTTTCCGCCGTCCTGTTTCCAGTAACGACGCTCGACATCAGGCCGGTCCGCCAGCGCACGCCAGGCTGTGCGGGCATTGTCGGTCTTTTCCGGTGGAAACAGATAAAAAGCGCGGTCGAAACCAAGCGCCTGATCGCGCCACTCGCCATCGGCTAAAGCAATCATGCGTGCGCTGTTGGAAGCTACAGCTTCGTTCGCAAGCAATACGGGTTGCAGGCTATCATCTCCCTCCCCGACCATTTGATGCGCGATAAAGCTCTCCGGTTTCGCACTCCACAGCGCAACCGACAACTTCCCTAACTGCGCATCGTCGGCACTGACGACGAGAAGACGCCCGCCATCGTCCAGAATTTTCTGGGCAATGGCGGGTATAACCTGTTCCGCAGGATCGCGGGTCAATTGATAGAAATCGACCTGCATCGGCTTGTTCGATTACGCCTCGTAATTGTCGGCAACAAAGCGGTCGAGCAGCTTCACGCCATAACCGGTGGCACCCTTGGCCCAAGTCGGACCATCCTTGTCGCCCCATACGGTACCAGCAATGTCGAGATGCGCCCACTTCACGCCGTCCTGAATAAAGCGCTGGAGGAACTGGGCAGCAGTAATCGAACCGGCATCGCGCGGGCCGACATTTTTGATATCGGCAATCGGGCTGTCGATCAGCTTGTCATAGGCGGGACCAACCGGCAGGCGCCACAATTTGTCGCCGGTCGCTTTGCCGGCGGCAAGAAGCTTTTCCGAAAGTTCGTCGCTGTTCGAAAACAGGCCGGCATGTTCCTTGCCGAGCGAGATGATGATCGCGCCGGTCAATGTGGCCAAATCGATGATCGTATCGGGCTTGAACTTCTCCTGCGCGTAATGCAGCGCATCGCAGAGCACCAGACGGCCTTCGGCGTCGGTGTTGATCACCTCGATGGTCTGGCCAGACATGCTGGTAACGACGTCGCCTGGGCGTTGTGCATTCCCGTCAGGCATATTCTCGACAAGTCCGCAAATACCGACAACATGGGCCTTGGCCTTCCGACCAGCAAGCGCCTTCATCGTGCCCGCCACCGCGCCTGCGCCGCCCATGTCCCACTTCATGTCTTCCATGCCGCCGGCGGGCTTGATCGAGATGCCGCCAGTGTCGAAGGTAACGCCTTTGCCAACAAAGACGACCGGCTTCTCCTGCTTGCCGCCAGTGCCGTCCCACTTCATCACCAGCATACGAGCCGGACGAACTGAACCCTGCGCGACACCCAACAGCGCTCCCATGCCCAGCTTGGCCATTTCCTTGTCATCGAGAACATCGATCTCGACGCCCAAAGCCTGCAGATGCTGGCAGCGTTCAACAAAGCTTTCGGGGTAGATGATGTTGGCCGGTTCGCTGACCAGTTCCTTGGTCAAAGCGACACCGTCGGCAATCGCTGCATGGCTGGACCACAGCGATTCCGCCTCGGCAGGTGCACCCACTACTGTCAGGCCGGTAATCGTTGGCTTCGACGTTTCAGGCAATTTCGTGCGGTATTTGTCAATCCGCCAGTTCCGTAGCAGCGCGCCATATGCGACCTCGGCTGCGGCCTTTGCGTCGAGATTTTCTGCATGCAGGGCAATGGTCTTTGCTCCGCATGTCTGCACCTTGGCGAGCAAATCGCCACCTGCACGGGGATAATCCGCTGCGTCGCCATCAGCGACTGCGATCAACGCTATACGAATTGTGCGTCCACCTTCCTGTGCGAAATAGAGGAAGCTTTGCCCGGCATTACCTTCAAAACGGGCAAGCTTCGCGGTTTCGCGAGCTGCCTCGGCATTTTCGAGCGGAAATGCAAAACTCTCCCACTGACTCTTTTGAATAACAAAGCCGATGACGTCAGTATCGGTGGGACGTTCGGCGGCAAAACTTACCTGCATCTGGAAACTGCCTTTCAGCGATTGGGATTAGAAATTCGCGGAATCCGCTCCGCATGCGTTCTGGCGAACGCTATAAGCAAACATTCAGGCCGGATTAAAGCAAAAGATGGTTGCGGTAACCAAGGCTTAGCCTCCATGAGTTATACAGGCGGCTGAATCCGGCACTGGACCCTGCCCGATTGCAGCGATAAAGGACCCGACCAGATCAATGGCATTCCTGACATCCAGAATTGCAAGCCCGGCCAGCGCATTGTGCGTTTCGCTGCTACTTGCCTGTGGTTTAGGTGGTGTGGCCAAGGCTCAGGAAGTGGCCGCAACTGAGAGCGAGGCCGCAGAAGAAATCGCCTTTTCCGCCGATAATCTGGATTATGAATTTGCAACCGACACAGTAAAAGCCAGCGGCAATGTCATCGCACGCCGCGACGGTTATACATTGCGCGCTGATTTAATTTCGTGGGATCGTCGTTCGGGCAAGGTTACCGCTTCGGGGAATATTCGCTCGATCGGGCCAGAGGGCGATGTAGCCTATGGCGATTCGATTGAGGTTACCGAGTCCCTTCGCGATGGGATCGTCGAAAATATGCTGCTCGTGCTCAAAGATGGCAGCCGTCTGGCCGCAAACAAGGGCACGCGTACCGATGGCAAGATGACGCTGGAAGGCGCCGCTTACACACCTTGTGCGGTCGAAGGGCCTGATGGCTGTCCGAAAAATCCCAGCTGGCAGGTCAAGGCGGTTAAGGTCGTTTACGATCCGGTCAAGAAACGCGTCAAATATGAAGGTGCTAGGATCGAACTGTTTGGTTTGCCGGTTATCCCCTTGCCTGGCCTGTCGCACCCAGCAGAGACCGCAGCAGGAAGCGGCTTCCTGGTTCCCAATCTGCGTTTCTCCCGCAACAACGGCGTCGAAATAGAACAGGGCTACTATTGGCGCTTGTCAGAAAATCGCGATCTGTTGCTATCGGGACATGTTTTCAGCGATGTCGCGCCAATGGCGCAGGCGCGGTACCGCGCCTGGGAAGACAAGGGCGCATTCCAGATTACTGGATATGCGACCTACAGCCAGAAGGTTTCAACGTCAGGCACCGGTGCGATCGGAAAAGATGTCTTTCGCGGCTATATCGATGGTGCTGGCAAATTCCAGTTTACACCCAACTGGTCAGCCTCGGCTTCGGTACGCCTTGCTACAGACCGTACCTTTCTGCGCCGCTATGATATCAGCCGCGACGACCGTCTGCGGAACAATATCAATGTCGAACGGATCGACGAGAGCAGCTATTTTGCGTTCAACGGTTGGGGTGTGCAGACGCTTCGTACTGGCGACCGTCAAGCGCTGCAGCCCATAGCCCTTCCCGAAATTGATTATCGCCTTCGCCTCACTGAACCGGTGCTGGGCGGAAAGGTGCAGTTGCAAGCAAACAGCCTGCTCATCGGCCGGACTGCCGGGCAGGATACGCGACGTGCCTTTGCCTCGGGGCGCTGGGATCTACGCACATTAACCGGCCTCGGGCAGGAAGTGAATTTCACTGTGCTTGGTCGCGGCGATGT
>NZ_CALMSV010000117.1 GCF_937872355.1 uncultured Sphingorhabdus sp.
CAGTTTGAAGTCGGGCAGCAGGTGTTGTCGCATGGCATGATGCCGATGATCGAGCCCGAGATTAACATCAAAAGCGAAACCCGCGCGGAGTGCGACGCGATCCTGCTCGAAGAAACACTGAAGCAACTCGATGCCCTCGGCGCAAACCAACAAGTGATGCTCAAGCTGTCTTTGCCAGTCGAGGCAGGCAAATTTGATGCACTGGTGCAACATCCCAAGGTGCTGCGCGTCGTTGCGCTGTCGGGTGGTTATAAGCGTCCGGAAGCCTGTGTCGAACTCGCCAAAAACAGCGGGATCATCGCGTCTTTCAGCCGCGCACTGCTCGAAGATTTGCGCCATCAGATGAGCGATGATGAATTTGACGCTTCGCTCGATGAAGCGATTGATGCGATCTACAAGGCCTCGATTGCTTGACAGTCCATAGTGCGGCTTCCACTGGTTTTGCATGAGTGAAACCAGTTGGGCAGCTGTCGACGAATATATCTCCGGTCATTTGCTGAAACCTGACAGCGCGCTGGCTAGCGCGCTGCGGCACAATGCGGCACAAGGGCTTCCGCCTATTGATGTGTCTGCGACCCAGGGCAAAATGCTGATGCTGCTCGCGCAGATGGCGGGAGCGAAGCATATCCTCGAAATCGGCACGTTGGGTGGTTATTCAACGATCTGGTTAGCGCGGGCATTGCCGGATGACGGGCAGCTTGTTTCGCTCGAAATCGATCCGGACCATGCAAAAGTGGCGCGCGAAAATCTGGATCGGGCTGGATTAAGTCCCAAAGTCCAGATTGTAACCGGTGCAGCCCTCGACAGTCTGCGCAATATGCAGCAACCGGCGCCCTTCGACTTCATCTTCATCGATGCCGACAAGCAGAATAATGTGAACTATGTCGAACAGGCGATCCGCTTGGCGTGTTTAGGCGCAACCATCATCGTCGACAATGTGGTGCGTGAAGGCGGCGTGCTCGATGCGTCCAGTGACGACGACCGCATTATCGGCACGCGGAAGCTGTTTGAACATATCGCCAACCATCCCCGGCTAGATGCCACCGCAATCCAGACCGTGGGTGACAAAGGTTGGGATGGATTTCTTTTAGCGCGTTTGCGTTAGAGGCCGCCAGCAAAGTTCAGGCTAAATCGGTATTTTCCAGCATCAATCTTGCCATTCTTGGGGCGGGCAGGGCGAATATTGGTCAGGGTCATCAAACCATCCGCGACAGCCATCGGTTGATCGCTTGATAGCAGTAATTCCCTGGGACCATCGGCTCGCATCCACAAAACCTTGATCCTGACTCGTCCGGCCCACACGCACTGAACATGGGCGGGGCAACGACTATCTTCGATGACAGCAATCGGCTTGATTATGGGCCCATCGACATAGACTGCTTCACCGATACGTGCATTCGCCGGGTCTCGGGACTGTTCGATAGGTAAAGAGATACAGCCCGAGAGGACCAGTGTCGGCAAGACGGCTGCTAAGATACGCATTTGCATTTACAGCGAATTGCCGACACCGCTATGAATGGAATATGACCAAACCAGCCTGCCAATTATATCTTATTTCTCCTTTGAATGTTGATGGTGATTTTCCAGTGCGTCTCGAAGAAGCATTGTCCGCAGGACCTGTCGCTGCCTTTCAGTTTCGCGTGAAGGATATCGATCAGCATGAAGCGGCCCGTATGGCTGCGCCTTTGCAAGACATCTGTGCGCGGTACGACGTTGCATTCATCGTCAATGACAGCATAGCGCTGGCCAAACGGATCAAGGCCGACGGGGTGCATCTGGGCCAGGACGATGGCGACCCGCGTGAAGCGCGCGAGGAACTTGGCCGCGATGCGCAGATCGGCGTCACTTGCCACAACAGCCGCCATTTGGCGATGGAAGCTGCTGAGGCCGGGGCGGATTATGTCGCGTTTGGTGCCTATTTCCCGACCACGACCAAGGATGTGAAGCACCAAGCCGATCTCGAAACGCTGGAAATGTGGTCACAATTCACCGAGGTGCCCTGCGTGGCGATTGGCGGGATTACGCCGGATAATGCCAAAGCCGTAATCGATGCGGGTGCCGATTTCATTGCCGTCAGCGGTGCCGTGTGGAATCACCCCGAAGGCTCGGCGGCGGCGGTGAAAGCCTTTAACGCGCTGCTTGCCTAATCCCGGCCTTGGCGCTAAAGGCCGCCGCTGTCGGCGCGCCTTATGCAAATCTGGCGGCGCCAAGCTCTTTCCATCTGTTAAGCGAGTGATCACATGAAAATCAGTGGCGTCGAAATTCGTCCGGGCAACATCATCGAATATGAAGGCGGTATCTGGCGTGCAGTCAAGATCCAGCATACGCAACCCGGAAAGGGGGGCGCCTATATGCAGGTCGAACTGAAGAACCTGCGCGATGGCCGCAAGAACAACGTCCGTTTCCGTTCGGCCGAAACCGTTGAACGTGTTCGCCTCGACCAGAAGGACTTCCAGTATCTGTATTCCGAAGGCGACAATCTGGTTTTCATGGACAAGGAAACCTATGATCAGGTGACCTTGCCGACCGATTTGCTGGGTGATGCGGCTGCCTTCCTTCAGGACGGTATGGATGTCGTCATGGAAATGTATGAGGATGAAGCGCTTTCTGTCGCCTTGCCCGACACTATTGAAGCTACAATTGTCGAAGCCGACGCTGTCGTCAAAGGCCAGACGGCTTCCTCCAGCTATAAGCCGGCCATTCTTGACAATGGCGTACGTGTGATGGTGCCGCCGTTCATCAGCTCGGGCACGCGCATTGTCGTTGACGTTTACGAACGGGAATATGTCCGGAAGGCTGACTAATGCCAGCCCTATCTGGATTAATGTCGGTCATGGAAAAGGCTGCCCGCAAGGCGGGTAGCAAGCTGCGCCGCGACTTTAGCGAAATCGAACAGTTGCAGGTCTCGATGAAGGGGCCTGCCGATTTCGTGACCAAAGCGGACCAGAAGGCCGAAGACACGATTTTCCGCGAGCTCGAAAATGCGCGGCCCGACTGGGGCTTCCTGATGGAGGAAACAGGAGAGATTGCCGGCAAAGAAGGTAAGCCGCGCTTCATCGTCGATCCGCTCGATGGCACCAGCAACTTTCTGCACGGCATTCCGCATTTCGCGATTTCGATCGCGGTGCAGGATCCCAAACCCGATGGTTCGGGCTGGGGCGATCTCTATATGGGTCTGGTTTACAATCCGATTACCGACGAAAGCTTTTGGGCCGAGCGCGGTAAGGGCGCTTTCCTAGGCCATAAGCGGTTGCGCGTGTCTGCGCGTCGCAAGTTGAGCGAGGCTTTGGTTGCGACCGGCGTTCCGTTCAAAGGACATGGCGATATCGAGGAATGGGGCAAGATTTACGCCGCCATCGCCCCCGAAGTCGCCGGTATCCGGCGTTTCGGTGCAGCAAGCCTTGATCTCGCTTGACTGGCGGCAGGTCGCTATGACGGTTTTTGGGAAAGGGGATTGTCGCCCTGGGATACCGCCGCGGGCTGCCTGATCGTGCGTGAAGCGGGCGGTTTTGTGACCGACTATCGTGGCCGTTCGCCCGCTATTGCCGATGCCCAATTGCTGGCCGGAAACGACCAGTTGCACAGTCGCTTGCACAAGCTTCTGGTCGGCGCGCTCAAATAATACAAAAATCGGTGGAAAAAAGCCGTGTCCGCCCCTTGCGGCGGTGCACAATCACCCCTAAAAGCGCGCCAATTCAGGCCTGAAGCGAGTCCGTTTTGACCGATCTGTCGCAATATCTGCCGATCCTCATTTTCCTGGTCATTGCACTGGGATTGTCGAGCCTTTTCGTGTTTCTGCCGATGGCGGTTTCGCGCCTTACAGGTGCGCACCAACCGACCGAGGCGAAGCTCGCCGAATATGAATGTGGTTTTCCTGCGTTTGAGGATAGCCGCAGCCAGTTTGACGTGCGCTTCTATTTGGTCGCCATATTGTTCATCATTTTCGATCTCGAAGCCGCCTTCCTCTTCCCTTGGGCCGTTAGCCTTGGCGATACCGGTTGGGTGGGCTGGGGCACGATGATGCTGTTCCTGTTCGAATTGGTCATCGGCTTTATCTATGCCTGGAAAGTGGGAGCACTCGAATGGGAGTGATCGAAACAGCACCCGCAGGCGGCGTTCCTGCCGATACGGATTTCGTCAAAGACCTGTCTGAAGAGGTCAATGACAAGGGCTTTGTCGTCACCTCGACCGAGGATCTGTTCACTTGGGCGCGCACCGGCTCGCTCTGGCCGATGACTTTCGGTCTGGCCTGCTGTGCCGTCGAGATGATTCATGGCTATATGCCGCGTTATGATTTCGAACGTTTCGGCATTGCCCCGCGCGCCTCACCGCGCCAATCGGACGTGATGATTGTCGCGGGCACGCTGTGCAACAAAATGGCTCCTGCGCTTCGCAAGGTGTACGATCAGATGTCGGAGCCAAAATATGTGATTTCGATGGGAAGCTGCGCCAATGGCGGCGGCTATTATCATTATAGCTACAGCGTCGTTCGTGGCTGCGATCGCATCGTGCCCGTGGACATCTATGTTCCCGGCTGCCCACCGACCGCAGAAGCACTGCTCTACGGTATCATGCAGCTGCAGCGCAAAATCCGCCGTGAGGGGACGTTTGAGCGATGAGCCATCCAGCCCCCCATATCGAAACGCCCAAGGGCACCGTCGCCGCAATCAAGAAAGCGCTGGGCAAAGACCTGCTTGCGATTGAAGAGGCGCATGGCGAGATTGCCTGCCATGTCAAAACCGACAAGCTGGTCGGCGCAATGATGCAGTTGCGCGACACTTGCGACTATCAGCAGCTGATGGAAATCGCCGGCGTCGATTGGCCTGATCGCGATCCGCGTTTCGAAGTCGTCTATTGCCTGCTTAGCCTGACGAAGAACCACCGCATTCGCGTGCATGTGACGACCAACGAAGATGTGGCAGTTCCCTCGGTAACCGAAATCTGGCCGGTCGCGGGCTGGCTCGAGCGCGAAGTGTTCGACATGTACGGCGTGACCTTTGCCGGCAATGATGATTTGCGCCGCATCCTGACCGATTATGGCTTTGTCGGCCACCCGCAGCGCAAGGATTTTCCGCTGACCGGCTATGTCGAGCTGCGCTATTCGGAAGAAGAAAAACGCGTGAAATATGAGGCCGTCGAACTGGCGCAGGATTTCCGCAGCTTTGATTTCATGTCTCCCTGGGAAGGCGCAGATTATGTGCTACCTGGTGACGAGAAGGGAGCCAGCAAATGAGCCTCCAGAAAGATCTCGCGCCGACGACCGGCGATGAAGTCATCCAGAATTATACGATCAATTTCGGCCCGCAGCACCCGGCAGCGCACGGGGTTTTGCGTCTGGTGATGGAGTTGGATGGCGAGATTATCGAACGTCTCGATCCGCATATCGGCCTATTGCACCGCGGCACCGAGAAACTGATCGAGCATAAGACCTATTTGCAGGCTTTGCCTTATTTCGACCGGCTAGATTACGCTTCGCCGCTGGCGATGGAGCATAGCTATGTGCTCGCGATCGAAAAGCTGCTGAACCTCGAAGTGCCGCTGCGTGCGCAATATCTGCGCGTGCTGTTTGCGGAAATGACGCGGATTTCGAACCATCTGCTCAATCTGGCGCACCATGCGCTTGACGTGGGTGCGATGACGCCGGGTCTGTGGCTCTATGAAGCGCGTGAAGATTGCATGACCTTCTTCGAACGCGCATCGGGTGCGCGCATGCACACCGCATGGTTCCGCCCCGGCGGCGTGCATCAGGATGTGCCGCTGAAGCTGCTCACCGACATAGGCGACTGGCTCGACGATCGCCTGCCGCGCCTGTTCGAAGACGGAATGGCGCTGGTCGTCGACAACCGTATCTTCAAGCAGCGCAATGTCGATATCGCTTTCGTCAGCAAGGAAGACGCGATCAAATGGGGCTTTTCAGGCCCGATGATCCGCGGCGCGGGCATCCCCTGGGATATCCGCAAGTCGCAGCCTTATGACGTCTATGCCAAGCTGGAATTCGACATTCCCGTAGGTACCAAGGGTGATTGCTATGATCGCTTCATGGTCCGCGTGGAGGAAGTGCGCCAGTCGATCCGCATCATGAAGCAGTGCCTCGCGCAAATGCCCGAAGGCCCGGTGTGTAGCGACGACCGCAAGATCGTGCCACCCAAGCGCGCCGAGATGAAGGCATCGATGGAAGCGCTAATCCATCACTTCAAGCTCTACACCGAAGGCTTCCACGTGCCGGAAGGTGCAGTCTATGTAGCGACCGAAAGCCCCAAGGGCGAGTTCGGCGTCTATCTGGTGAGCGACGGGACCAACAAACCCTATCGTTGCAAAATTCGCCCGACCGCGTTCAGCCATTTGCAGGCAATGGACATGATGTCGCGCGGGCATATGCTGGCCGATACCACCGCGATCATCGGCGCACTCGACATTGTATTCGGGGAGTGTGACCGGTGAATTGGAAGTCTGTTTCATCTGAGACGCTAAACTACTTTTGTTACGGATTCACAGGGGTTGTGTTTGCACAGTGGGCATTCAGTGACGGTATCGAGTTAGATCGGGCATTTTGGCTCGCTGGTGCGCTAGCCTTTGGAAGATTTGTGCGATTGATGATTGTGGAAGAAGACAAGGCTGTGAGAAATGGCTGAACCGTCAAACCGCCTCGCCATCGCCGAGCAGATGATCGCGCATTATAATGCACAGGACGCAGACGCCTATGTGGCGTTGATGACCGACGATGCTTGCGAAGCGGGCTATCGCGGTGCCGTGGTGCGCGAGGGCAAGGAAGGCACGCGTGTCGGATTGAAGGCTATGTTCGCCGAATTTCCGGAGAACCGCGCAGAAATCCTCAAAGGCTATGAATTGGGCGAATTTGTTGCACTTCACGAACGGGTTTTCCGCTCTGCAACTGCCGAGCCGTTCGAAGTGATGTCGATCTATAGTTTTGAAGGCGACAAGGTGTCGCGCGTGGAGTTTGTCCGATAATGGCTGACGCTGTCCACATTCCCGACGAAGCCGAAGTCCGCGCCAAATGGGCCGGATTCAAGTTTACGGCGGCAAACAAAAAGACCGCCGACATGTATGTCGCGCGCTATCCTGCAGGCCGTCAGCAATCGGCAGTTATGGCGCTGCTCGATCTGGCGCAGCGGCAAGTGGGTGAGGAGACCAAGACGCAGGGCTGGCTGCCGGTGCCGGTGATCGAATATGTCGCGGCCTATCTCAGCATGCCCTATAT
>NZ_CALMSV010000118.1 GCF_937872355.1 uncultured Sphingorhabdus sp.
TGATCGACAACCATCCGCTTGCCGCGCTTGATACGCCGGTCAAGGCCGCGCTTCACAATGCGGCGGAGGCTGCGCGCGCAGCCGGAGCGATAGTCGAAGACACGACAAAGCTGCTTCCCAATCTTGAGGCGATGCACGGCCGCTATACCAAGCTGCTGAACACCGCGATGGGGATGCGCCAGCCGCCGACAGACGAGCATCCCGATATCGGTGCACGCGGATGGCTCGGGCTGCTTGATGCGCAGGCTGATACGATCCGCGAATGGCAGCGGCTGTTCGAACATTATGACGCTATTTTTGCGCCCGTTTTCGGGACTTCAGCGTTCAAGCATGAAAACAATCCCGATTGGCTCACGCGCAAGCTGACGATCAATGGTGTCGAGGCAGATTTCTATCCCCAGATCGCCTGGATAGGGCTTGCAACTTACACCAACCTGCCTGCTGTTTCGGTGCCTGTCGGCAATGACGGCCATTTGCCGGTCGGAATTCAGGTCATCACGCCGCATTGGCACGATCATAGCGCGATTGCGATCGCTGGAATGCTCCTGAAATTACTTGGCTGATCAATGGTCTGTCCGAATGCTGCAGTATATCTACGAAAGACGAGGAAATGAACAAGCCCGTTAGCGTGATCGATATCTATTCGCCAGAAGCCTATCTTGATGACGCCGAGGTCGCTCGACGCTGCAAGGAATTGAGAGCGCAGGGAAGCTTATTTTGGGTCGATCAAGCACCCTATCGTCCTTTTTGGGCCGTTTTGCGACTTGCCGATATCATGGCGGTCGAACGAGATAGTCGTACCTGGCTTGCTGAGCCGCGGCAAACGTTGATTCCGTCAGACATAGAAGATGCGATCATTGGACAATGGGGCAAACGGACCGGTCCAGTTCGCACGTTGCTCGACATGGATGAACCCGACCACCGCAAGTTTCGAAATTTGACCCAAAGCTGGTTCAACTCCCGCTTCCTTGAAAGCCTGCGAGACCGGATGAATGTATTGGCGCGCGAATATGTCGACAAGCTGGAGGCTCTAGGCGGCGAATGCGATTTCGTCGAAGAAATCGCGGTTCCCTATCCGTTAATCATGATTACCTCTATTCTGGGCTTGCCCGATGACGACGCGCCGTTGGTTTTGCGCCTGACGCAAGAGTTGTTCGGCGCACAAGATCCGGACCGGATGCGCAGCGGCGACCATGGTCAGCAAGTTGCAATGGAATTTTTCGGCTATCTTGGCGGGATTGTCGCCCAGCGCCGGGCGAACCCCACCGAAGATATGATGTCAGTCATCGCCAACGCTCAGGTCGACGATCAGCCGCTGTCCGACATGGATACGCTGTCTTACGGCATGCTACTCGCAGCCGCCGGTCACGATACCACCAGCTCCTCGGCAGGCGTCGGCATGATGCAGCTTGCCCTCAATCCACAAGAGTTTGAGAAGCTAAAGGCAAACCCCGATTTGATTGCACCTGCAGTGCAAGAGATGTTTCGCTGGGCAACGCCGGTTCGCCATTTCATGCGAACGGCTTCGGTAGATACCGAACTCGCCGGCCAGCCGATCAAGGCGGGTGAAAATGTCTGCCTTATGTATCTGTCCGGCAATCGCGATGAAGAGGCATTTTCCGATCCGGATAGCTTCCGCGTTGATCGTAGCCCTAACCGCCATGTCGCCTTTGGCTATGGCGCGCATCACTGCCTCGGACGGATTCTTGCAGAAATGGAAATGGAGGCGTTGTTCCGCGAAGTCGCGATGCGCGTAGAAACGATCGAACTCGCCGGACCGGCTGAATGGGTGAAGACAAACCATACCGGTGGGCTGAAACATCTGCCGATCCGGTACCGGATGAAGGCTTGAACGTAAAAAATGGAAGAGGGCGGACGATGACATTGCCTAGTGAAGAACAATGCCGCGAACGGGCGCTCGATCCGGAAGTGGCGCTTGCGCAGTCGATCGGTGTACAGGCCTATATTTATGGTTTTCCGATCGTCGACATGCTGCGCCAGAAGTTCAATGAAACGCACCGTGTCCGCGCCGATCAACCGGTTGCAGCTCGGGTTAACTGTTTGGCGGTTTATCCGGGAGTGCTAACGCCTTCGACCCAGGGCAATTTGCGCGCGGCTAATTCCGATACGCTGTATCTCAATGCCTGGGTCGATATGTCAGATGGACCGGTACTGCTCGAAATACCCGAAATGGGTGATCGTTATTACACGCTCTGTTTCATGGACCTTTATGCCAAGCCATACCATCTCGGAACACGGACCAATGGTGGACAGGCAAAACGTTATGTATTGATTGGCCCATCGGGGGGAGAAGCGCCCGCTGGATATCAGCCTTTTCATCTGCCGACAGATATCGCCTGGTTGTTGGGCCGGGTAATGGCGAACGGGCTTGACGATGAAGCGGAGGCGATCCGCCTGTCCAATACTATCGTGCTTAGCGGCAAAGCTGGCCCCGACGTTAGCGATGCAGATCCTTTGCAGCCCTTTGAGAGTCTATTGTTTTACAGTATGTTGAATAAGGCATTGAAGACGCTACCTCGGATTGAGGGGGAGGAGGGGCTACTCGCGATGTTCGATACAGCAGGTTTTGGTCCTGCCTGCGAATTCGATCCCGATAGCTTGTCCGAAGGGCAAGCTCTGGGCTTGGGTGCGGCGTTGAGGGTTGGACCACAGATACTCACTCAACGTGGTTTCAAGCCGACACGGGTCAGCAATGGCTGGATGTTTTCCAGTGCCATGGGTGATCCCGGTTTCGATTATCTGCTGCGCGCAGAAACGGCGCGTGGGGGCTATGTCAACGCACCTGAGGAGTCGATTTATCCGGCAGCAGTTGCTGATAGCAGCGGGGCGTTTCTGAGCGGTGAGCATCGTTATCGCATTCGCTTCGAACCAGGGAAGCTCCCCCCTGTCGACGCCTTTTGGTCGATCACCGCTTATAACAGTGCGACCGCGCAACTGACCGAAAATCCGTTACGGCGTTATGCGATAGGGGATCGAACGCATGGCCTCGCTTATGGCAGCGACGGTTCGTTGGAGTTCATCCTGTCGGTCGAAGTCCCGCCCGAAGGGCGGGGCAATTGGTTGCCGATACCGAACAGCAATTTTCACTTGGTTGCCCGGCTGTACTTGCCGCGAGCAGAAGCGCTCGACGGCAGATATAGTCTGCCACCGATTGAGCGGATTTGAAGACGCTTAAAGTCAGGATGACAGGTGAAAGACCAAATCGCTGCGGGTCTGTGGTCATTAACGCAATTGCGAATGCAGGGATGTTGCATAAGATGCCCGGTTGAGGGGTAGAACAAGCGGAGGAGGTTTCGATGACAACAGCTACATTGCCAATGATGGATGGCGGGGCACCGTTCTTAGGCCACCTGCTTCCGTTCTTCCGCGATCCTGTCAGCGTCCTGCGTCGAGGCTATCAGAGCAAAGGCAAGCTCTTCGCCTTTAGCCTGATGGGCCGCCGTATGAACGTGATGCTCGGGCCCGAGCACAACCGTTTCTTCTTCGAGGAAACCGACAAGCTGCTGTCGATCCGTGAATCGATGCCCTTTTTCCTCAAGATGTTCTCGCCCGACTTTTACAGCTTTGCCGAGATGGACGAATATCTGCGCCAGCGCGCAGTCATCATGCCGCGCTTCAAGGCGGCGGCGATGAAGCAATATGTCGGCGTGATGGTTGAGGAGAGCCTGAACCTCGTGAACCGACTGGGCGATGAGGGGGAGTTTGACCTGATCCCGACACTCGGCCCGGTGGTGATGGACATCGCGGCGCACAGCTTCATGGGCAAGGAATTCCATGAAAAACTGGGGCACGAGTTTTTCGAACTGTTCCGGGATTTTTCCGGCGGGATGGAGTTTGTCCTGCCGCTTTGGTTGCCGACGCCAAAAATGATCAAAAGCCAGCGCGCAAAGAAGAAACTGCACGCCATCCTGCAGGGGTGGATCGACAAGCGCCGCGCGACCCCGCTTGACCCACCCGATTTCTTTCAGGGGATGGTCGAGAGCAAATATCCCGACGGTCGCCCGATCCCTGACGAGTTGATCCGCCATCTGATCCTGCTGCTCGTTTGGGCCGGGCATGAGACTACGGCTGGACAGGTCAGCTGGGCGCTCGCCGACATATTGCAAAATCGCGATTATGAGGCGGTTTTGCGGGGTGAGCTCGAAGCGGTGCTGGGCGGGAGCGACGGCGGCAATCTCGGCTGGGAACAGGCCATCGCATTGCAAAAGATGGACCTCGCACTGCGTGAGACCGAAAGGCTGCATCCGGTTGCTTTCATCCTTTCGCGTAAAGCCACGACCGATATCGAACGCGAGGGCTACACGATCCGCAAGGGTGATTTTGTGCTGCTGGCCCCATCGGTGACGCACCGCATGACCGAGACTTGGGTCGAACCGGACCGCTACAATCCCGAACGTTTCAATGCCGAGCGCGAGGATGCGCAGATCGAGTCCAACTCGCTCGTCGGATTTGGCGGCGGGGTGCATCGCTGTGCGGGTGTGAACTTCGCGCGCATGGAAATGAAGGTCGTGCTCGCGGTGCTGCTCCAGAATTATAACATGGAACTGCTTGATGAGGTAAAACCGATTGCGGGCGCTGGGACCTATTGGCCCGCTCAGCCCTGCCGTGTGCGCTACAAAAAGCGGGCGCTTGGTGATGCCAAGGGTGCGGATGTTGCCGAACTGGCCAAGGCCGCAGGCTGCCCGGTCCATAACTGATGGCAAAGATCACCTATATCCAGCCCGACGGCACGGCGCGAACATGCGTTAATTTTGAGGGCATGACGGTGATGCACCTTGCCATCGGCAACCTTGTCGATGGCATCGATGCCAATTGCGGCGGGATGATGCAGTGCGGCACTTGCCATGTCTATATCGCACCCGAATGGATCGATAAAGTCGGCCCTCCGTCTGCAGATGAGCGAGCGATGCTAGAGGCGTTAGACGGTGTCGAAGTCCGCAGCACCAGCCGGTTGTCTTGCCAGATCCAGTTGGGCGAAGAATTGGACGGCCTCGTCGTCGAAATCCCGCCCGATCAGCCAGGGGTTTGATCTTGCGGCAGCTATTGTTCGCGCTGCTGTGCATTTTAGGTTCAGCAACAGCTTCAGCTCAAACGGGAGTGGCCCTGTCAGAAGACGATACGCTTGTTCGGCAGGGCAGAGCACTGATCGCGCGCGAATATCCCGATGTCCTCCGCAACGTTTTTCGCAATGATGGTTTTGGCGGGCCCGGATCGCAGAAAATCGCCAATGCGATGCTGGTGGACAGCCCAGAGCTGGTCGCGGCTGCCAAAGCGGGGATGACTGTAGAGCGCCACGGCGACGGCATGTGGCTGATCCGTTTTCCCTATGTAAATGTCGCGCTGATCGAAACGAAGCGCGGGTTGGTAATATTCGATACGGGCTATGCTTCGATTGGTCCGGTTCTGGCCGAGGTCATCCCGACACTCAGCCCAAAGCCGCTCACGCATATCATCGTCAGCCACATTCACGTCGATCATGCCTATGGCTGGCCTGCGTTAAAGAAAAGATGGCCTGAAGCGAAAACAGTGACCAGCGATCTCTTCCCCAAAATGGCGGCGAAGGAGGTGCGGCTGGGCGGCTCGATCGGGCGGCTTAACAACCAGCCGCTGGAAAGCTGGCCGACCAGCGTCAATCGCTTGCCAAAGCCTGACATAGTATTTCGCGACCGACTAGGGTTGAAGATTGACGGCGAGATATTTGATCTTCGTCATGCACCGGGCGAGACCGAGGAGCAGATATGGCTGGCGCTGCCGTCGCGCCGCGCAATCTTTACAGCCGACTATTATCAGGGTTTTTTGCCCAATGCAGGCAATGGCAAGCGCATCCTGCGTCATATCGACGAATGGGCCGATGCCTTTCGCCAGATGGTTGCATTAAGGCCGAGCCACTTGCTTCCCATGCACAATGCGGCGATCAATGATGACACCGAAATTGCGCGCATCCTGTCGCTCAATGCCGATGCGCTTGAGCATATCTCGAAACAGGTGGTGGCGCGGCTGAATGCGGGCGAGCGCCGAGATGCAATTGCCGCCGGCCTCGACTGGCCGGAACGCTTTGCCAAAGCGCCAGAGCTCGATCCCCAATATAACCGGCCCGAAGATATTGCCCGAATGGTCAGCTTGCGCTGGACGGGTTGGTGGGATTCGATCCCCAGCCACTTTCCTGCCATGCCTTTCGAGGTCGAGGCGGAGGAAGCGTTGCGGCTCGCCGGAGGGGTGGATGCTATAGACAAGCGCGCACGCGAGTTACTTGCGACCGATACACGGTTGGCAGCACGCCTCGCCGACTGGGCCTATTTCGGCGCGCCTAACGATGCAAAGGCGCTTCGTCTGACCATCGATGTCTATATGACGCGACTGGCTGAAAAGGATATGCCGTTGCAGGAGGCGACTGTGTATCTGGATCACGCCTCGCTTGCTCGCGCAAAGCTTGCGGCGTTAGAACCCGTCACTACCCCCTGAGTCTGTCGAGCCCGCTGGTGTCGAGCGGACGCATCACCGCTAAAGTTGTGATCCACTGACCGGGCAGGTGTGTCGTGTCACGATCTTTCCGAGCCAATGCCTGAACATCTCGGCGGAATGCCTCAATTAACTCGGCCAGCGACGCCGTGCCTTGCGGCGAAAGCTTAAGCATTTCAGATGCATAGACTGTCTCTGGTGCGGCGAAATCGAGAGACAGGAACTGGTTTTTCATGCGCGCATCAAAAAGCGTCCGCATCGGTGCTTTGCGCCAAATGATAGTTCGGTCAACGAGTGGACGAACGCGACCGCCGGACAGGCGATCGATCAGAGCCAAACGCTCCAGCCGTGTCAGCGCTGCTTCGACCATGCGCGGGGGCAGTTCGAAGTCTGCCGTGGTTTCTTCGGGAGGATAGCCCGACAATATGGTGAAGAACATGAGTGCGAGAAACTCATCGCTCAGCAGCGCCTTTTCTTGCGCCAGCGTCAACTCATGTGCGAGTCCGCTTTGCGGTTTTTCGGTTTCGCGAACCAGCTCTGCTAGGCTGACGTCGCACAATCCAGCGAGCCGTTCGAGTTTGTCGAGGGTCAAGGCCTTCCCTGCCAGCCAGCGCTTCACCGTGGCATCCCCTATCGACAGTCGTTGCGCGATTCGTGCGGCCGTCCAGCCATGCGATTTCAGGTGACGTTTGAGTGCGGTCAGCAGGCGAGCGCTTTCAGTTTCGGATCGTTTCATGATACCAAAATGGTCAAAAAATGGCCCATTTGCAAGCTGCGCGATAGGTGGAGCGGTTTTCGGGGCTTACTCTCACCTTACAAAGAATCGTGGGCGATAAGCCCGGAAAGATATGAAGGAGGAGATGATGTCGGACATGCTAATCAAAAATGGTACCGTTATTGATGGTACAGGCGCCCCTGCTTTCAAGGCTGATGTGCGTATCAGCAACGGTTCGATCGCCGAGATCGGCGCAGACCTCTCCTCCAATGGCGAACGCGTGTTCGATGCAGCAGGCTGCTACGTCACCCCCGGGTTTATCGAAAGCCACACCCATTATGACGCCAGCATGTGGTGGCAGCCCGACCTCGATCCGTTGCCCGGCTATGGCGCGACCACGATGATCATGGGAAATTGCGGCTTTACCATGGCCCCGCTTCCGCCCGAGCAGAAGGTGAAGGAAGAGGTGATGGGCATCTTTTCCTTTTTCGAGGATATTCCGCTCGGCCCGTTCAAGGAATTTGTGCCTTGGGATTGGCAGAAATGGTCCGAATATCGCAAGTCATTCGAATCGAATGTGAAGGTGCCGTTAAACTACGCCACCTATGTCGGTCATATCCCGCTGCGTCTTGCGGCGATGGGAATGGACGCGTGGGAGCGTGCGGCGACGCCTGAAGAGATTGCGAAGATGTGCGAACTGCTCGACGATGCGCTGGCCGCAGGTGCGCTCGGCATGTCCGACAATATGCACGACCATGACGGCGAAAACCGGGCAGTTCCCTCGCTTCACGCGTGCGATGCAGAATATGCCGCGCTGTTTGACGTGATGGAACGTTACCCTGCTACCTGCTACCAGGTTGTTGTCGATACCTTCATGCGGATGACCGGCCCGGCGAATCTCAAACGCCTGGAAAAACTGCTCGCTGGCCGCAAAATTCGTGTGCAGATCGCTGGCGGCATTCCCACGCTTGAATTCCAGAAGGGTATCCTGCCGTCGATGCAGGAAAGCATGGAGTCCATGAAGGCTGCCGGTGTCGATGTCTGGCCCGGTTATGCCCATGTTTCGCCTACAAATGTGTTGAGCATCGTTAAGTCGCTGATCTTTGCGCAGTCGAACGACTATGTTTGGCACGAGGTCGTGCTGGCTGAAAGCCATGACGAAAAACGCCGCTTACTTGCCGATCCTGATTGGCGCGCTCGGGCCCGCGAAAGCTGGGACACGCAGGCTTGGGATCACAGCCCGCTGAAGAACCCGCAGGACTTGCTGTTGCTCGACAGCGAAAATGGTGTCGGCCCGCTCGGCGGCACCTTGCTTGAATATGCCCAAAGCATTGGCAAGCATCGCAGCGACGCGATGGCGGACTGGATCCTTGCCAACGGTACTTTCTCGACAGTGCATATGGCACCATTCCCGAAGGATGAGGATCTGACGCTCGGCCTGCTGAAAGACCCGAAATCGGTCGGCAATGTTTCCGACGCAGGGGCGCATCTGCAGATGCTGTGTGGCAGCGGTGAAAACGCCTTGCTGCTGACAAAATATGTACAGGAGAATCAGTGGCTCAGCATAGAAGAAGCGGTGCATGTGATGACCGGAAAGCTCGCCGAGCATTTCTTCCTCTCCGACCGCGGCGTGATCGCGCCCGGCAAGCGTGGTGATATCGTGGTCTTCAACATGGATGAAATCAAATATCACCAGATCGAAAAGGCGCATGACGTGCCCGATGGCAAGGGCGGCACCAGCTGGCGTTTTACCCGTCCGCCCATGCCTACCCGGCTGACATTGGTGAACGGTGTCCCCACATTCGAAAACGGGGCCTATACCGGACAGAAACCCGGGGTTTTCCTCTCCCCTCAGGCAGCCAATGACGATTCACCCATCGCCGTTGCCGCCGAATGAGTGCATGGCCCCTCCCGCTAAAGTGGGAGGGGTCCTTTTTTGAGGGAGAGGAACAATGACAGGCGAAGCCAAGATCAGCGCAGCCGATAACGCCTATTTCAATGCGGCCATCAAACCGGTGGAAACAGCCAGCTCGGTGCTGGTCAGTTCCTCCAAATATTTGAACGATGCCAACTTGCGGCATTTGATCGCTCAGGAAATGCTGCGTCGCAATGGCAATGATCTGCCCAATACGGCCTATATTCCGGAAGTCGCGCAGATCCTGCACATACTTGAAGATGTGCCTGCGATTATCGGCCTGTTCGAGGAAGAAAAACAGCGACTACCCGAATTTCGGACCTGGCTGGAACGGCGCGAGCTTGCTGACTTCACAAAGGAGGAATTGAAGGATTGCGAGCCCGGCACGCTGGGTGCCGAAATCCATGATTTCATGGTTCGCACCGGTTATGAGCTCAACTTCTTCTTCCGCGAAGTGCAGGTGGTGAACGATTACACCTTCTATCTGCGTCAGACCGCGCTGTGCCATGACATCGAGCATATCGTGACCGGTTTTGGCCCTAATCATGGGGGCGAAGTCGCGTTACTGAACGCCAACATGTATTCGAAGGTGCGCTATTTCCGCCCAGAGCTTGCCGCCTTTTTCAATCGTATTCCGACCTACCTCAAATCCAAGACGATCATGAAGAACGGGTTGCATTATCCTGAAGCAGCCGCGCTCCACCTTGAGGCGGAATATCGCGGTGCGCAGCAGGCACTTAATTGGAAATATCCGATCATGCTGGTGAACTGGCGCGATTTCACCGATTGGCAGCTCGCCGATCTGCGCGCGGAATTGGGTATCACGCCTTTGCTTGACCCCATCGACCTTTGGGATGATACGACAGAACTCGCTGAAGATCCGCGCAATGAACGCAGCCCGATGGCAGTGGCAGCCGAATAATCACCTGTAACGCGTTTGGGTGTTGTGTTGCGCGATAAACCGCAATATGCGTAATTATTATTAGAACGAATTACGCATAGCGAGGGAGAGAAGCGTGCGCGGCTTGTCAGGTAAGGTGGTAATTGTTGCCGGAGGTGGCCGGGGTATTGGTGCTGCAACGGCGCGGCGGTTGGCCGATGAGGGTGCACATGTCGTCATCGGGGATCTGATGGGCGATTGGGCGCGTGAGGTTGCGGATGATATCGTCGCCAAAGGTGGCAAGGCGGTAGGCGTTGACCTTGATGGTACTAATGCAGAGTCGCAGGCTGCAATCGTTGCCAAGGCGGTTGAATCCTATGGCGGTCTAGACGCCTATCATTCCAACCTTGCTGGCGGAACCGAAGGCGATGTCGATGCGCTCAACTGTCCGGTAGAGGTGCTCGACAAGAGCTTTGCCATCAACACCAAGAGTCATTTCCTTGCAACGCAGGCGGCCTTGCCAAAGTTAATTGAGCGTGGCGGCGGGGCAATGATTTACACATCGAGCGGTGCTGCATCTGGCGGTGCTGCCTGGCAGGTCGCCTATCCGATGACCAAGAATGCGATCCACGCACTCGCGCGCCATGTTGCCAGCAAATATGGGAAAGAGGGCGTGCGTGCCAATGTGATTTGCCCGGGGTTGGTGCTCACCGAAGCGGTCAAGCAGCATCTGACCGACGAATATGTCGAGCGCGGCCTGAAAGCCATTCCGCACACGCGCCTTGGCGACCCAGCGGATATCGCCGCTTCGGTTGCCTTTCTTGCATCGGATGACGGTGCCTGGGTCAACGGTCAGGTCTGGCATGTCAATGGCGGAGCGCAAATGCGTGACTGACATTGCCGCACCCCGCCTGTCGAACCGCTGGCTCGTACTTTTTCTTCTGCTGCTGATCTTCATTTTCAACTATGCTGACCGGTTCCTGATCTCGGGTCTGGTCGGACCAATAAAGGCGGAGTTCGGGCTGGGCGACGGCTTCATGGGGTTGCTCATGGGGCCCGCCTTTGTTGTGCTCTATGTTCTCGCTGGCATCCCGATCGCGCGTCTCGCGGATCGCAAGTCCCGGATTGCAATAATTTGCGCCGGTTGCGTCGTCTGGAGCCTGTTCACCGGCCTCACCGGTTTCGCAACTGGCCCGGCTATGCTGGCGCTTTGCCGCGTTGGAGTCGGGATTGGCGAAGCAGCCTTCGTGGCTCCAGCCTATTCGCTGCTGTCCGATTATTTCAAGCCGGAGCGTCGCGGTATAGCTTTTGCGATATTGGGTCTGGCCACCTATTTCGGGCAGATTGCCGGCTATGCTGGCGGCCCTGCGATTGCGCATGTCCATGGTTGGCGGTCGGCCTTTGTCGCAATGGCCGTACCGGGCATCCTTTTGGGCGCAATAGCCTGGATGCTTATCCGCGAACCGCCCCGTTCAAACGCATCTGCAGTGCAGGAGGCCTTTGCGCCGATTATCCGTCGGCTGGCGGGTATTCGTAGCTATATCGCGTTAATGGTTGGCATGGGGTTCGGCACCTTGTCTGGCGTGTCTTTCGGCTTCTGGGGCCCGACGCTGTTTGTGCGCAATTATGGCGTAACCGAAACGGTGGCGAGTAACGCCTTTGCCGCCTATTTCGGTCTTGCCGGCCTGACCGGCATGCTGGTTTTTGGCGTTGTATCGGATTGGCTTGCACGTAAAGGTCCCGAAGGGCCGCCGCGCTTGGCGGCCTTCTCCCTTTTCGCAGCGACAGCATGTATTCTGCTTGTCGCTTGGGCAGACAGCTTTGAGCATGCCAAGATGCTGGCCATCCCGTCGGGTCTGCTCGGTGGCGGCTGGTCGGTCGGCGTCATGGCGAGCCTGCAATATCTACTGCCTGATCGCTATCGGGCGACGGCCACGGCATCCTTCGTCGCGGTGACGACCTTGCTTGGTTTTTTGGTCGGACCCTGGTTGGCAGGTAGCCTCAGTGAAATGTTCGGCGATGCGTCGGACTCGCTGCGTTGGGGCCTTACCTTCACCATCCCGACAGGGTTCGTTGCGGCGCTGGGTCTATGGTATGCGGCGCGTAATCTTGGCGCAGAGCGCGATAAGCTCTCCGCACACGAGGGCTGAACACGCCCCAAACCGCTTTTAGCGCTGCATTGATGGTGGGGCGCCGGGCATCATTGCGTAATAATGGCCCGCAACCAGCCCGCCATCGACGAGCAATTCGGTGCCCATACAATAAGCGGCATCATCCGAAGCCAGATAGGCGGCGGCTGCGCCGATATCATGCGGGTCGCCCGCACGCTGCGCCGGATAGATTTTATAGCCCTGATCCACCACTTCGCGCGGCAGGTTGGTGGGGTTGGAAATAGCTGTCACAATCCCGCCCGGGTGGATCGAATTGACCCGGATGCCGCGATGGCCGAGTTCCAGTGCCAGCGCTTTGGTGAATCCGCGTACGCCGAATTTGGAAGCGCAATAAGCGGTGAGCGAGTTGGCGCCAACAATCCCGTCTGCCGAACTCATATTGATGATTGATCCACCGCCAGCCCGTTCCAGCGCCGGGATTGCGGCCTGCGCACCGAACATCGTTCCCAAAAGGTTGATGTCGATAATGCGACGGATTTCGGCTTCAGTAAGATCGTCGAGCCGCTTGAACACAAGCACTCCGGCATTGTTGACAAGGCAATCAAGTCTTCCGAACCGCGCCTCAGTGGCGGCAATGGCATCATTCCAGCCGCTGCGGGAAACGACGTCGAGATGCAGATAAGCTTGGCCGAGTTCGTCGGCGAGCGCCTGTCCCTCGGTGTCCAATATATCGGTGATCATCACCTGCGCGCCTTCGGCGACAAAGCGGCGGACTATGCCTTCGCCGATGCCGCGAGCGCCGCCGGTCACGAGTGCCACCTTTCCTGCCAGTCTCTGCATGCGTCTCTCCTCATTCCACCCATTTTAACGCTGGATTTACATCGGATAATACGCAATTATCGTATCGGGAACAGGATTAATCGCCATATGCGAAAGAAAATCCATGATTGACAACGCACATTTTCCGCGGGGGGCGGCGCTTGTTGTCGGCGCGAGCGGGGGCATCGGCAGCAAGGTTGCCGAAGTGCTGGCCGCAGACGGGGCCGATCTGGCGCTGGTCTATAACCGCAAGGCAGAGGCGGCACAGGTGATTGCCGAAAAGGTTTCAACCAAAGCAAGCGTTCACCGTTGCGACGTTACAGATCAGGCGGCGATCCGTGCGCTGGTCGACGCAGCAGTGGAAACACATGGCCGCATTCACACGCTGGTCTGGGCCGCTGGCCCGCTTGTTGACCAGCTTCATCTGGGCGAAACCCCGATCGAAAAATGGCGCAAGGCCTTTGAGGTCGAGGTGCACGGATTTTTTGCGCTGGTAACGGCATTGCTGCCGCATATGCGCGAACAAGGCGGGGGCTCGATCGTCCATTTGGGTTCAGCCGGGCATTTGCGCTGGCCCGATCGTGACGGTCTTTCGGTGGCGCCCAAGGCGTCCAATGAGAGCTGGCTCAAGGGCATCGCACGCGAGGAAGGCCGCCACGGCATCCGTGCCAATTCGGTGCTTGTCGGGGTAATCGATGCGGGCATGTTCCACGAATTGATGGCACAAGGGGCTTTCCCGCCCGAATGGGTCGCGGAGACGCAGAAGATGCTTGCTCTGAAGCGCTGGGGACAGCCCCAGGAAATCGGTTATGCTGTCAGCTGGCTTGCCTCTTCACGCGCCACTTATGTAACCGGACAACAGATAAATGTGTCAGGCGGATTTGGTATATAGGAGGTTCCATGCCACTCAACCCACAAGTCGAAGCTTTGCTACAATTCATGGCGCAAGCCCCGCAGATCGACTTTGCCACTGCTACACCGGCAGAGGTGCGTGCGGCTTATGATCAGTCGATGTTGCAAGGCGAGCCGCCCAAGGTCGCATCTGTTCGCGATATCGCAATTGCGCTTGATGGTCGCACTCTCGATGCGCGTTTGTATGTGCCGGACGGCTTAACCGGCACACCCGGTCTGACACTCTTTTACCACGGCGGAGGGTGGGTGATCGGCACGCTCGACACCCATGATGCGACATGCCGTGCTTTGGCGCAGAAAAGCGGTCATGCGGTTCTGTCGGTTGCGTATCGGCTGGCACCCGAGCACCGTTATCCAACAGCGACAGAGGACAGTTATGCAGCATTATGCTGGGCTGCTGACAACGCTGGTGCATTGGGTGTCGATGGTGCGTGCCTGGCTGTGGCCGGGGACAGCGCCGGAGGCAATCTGGCGGCAGCTGTGTCGTTAATGGCGCGCGACCGGGGAGGGCCAGTGTTGCGGCATCAATTGCTAATCTACCCGGTGACCGATCAGGATTATTCCTTTGCCTCCTATGAAGAAAATGGCGGTGGCGAGTATTTTCTCGGCACCGATAGCATGCGCTGGTTCTGGGGCCATTATCTGGGCGAACAAGCAACCGCAGACGCCCCTTATGCGGCTGTACTGCGCTCGACGGATCTGTCCGGTTTGCCGTCTGCCACAGTGATTGCAGCCGAATTTGACCCGTTGCGTGATGAAGGCATGGCTTACGCCGAAAAACTGCAGGCGGCGGGTGTTGCAACCGATGCTGTAATCGCGCCCGGCATGATCCATGGCTTTTTCAGCATGTTTGAGGCTGTACCTGACGCCTGGGAATGGATCGATCGCGGTGCAGCCAATTTGAAAAAGGCACTGGCGTGACTTATTTCGCAGTACCACAGGAATTGCATGATCTGGCGGTGCGCTATGCGTTGGCGGTTGATACTCGCGATGCTGCCATGCTCGCATCGATTTTCACGCAAGATGGCGTAGTCCGTGGTCATGGTGAAAATCCTATCGAGTTTCGCGGCGCGGAAGGGTTAGGTCGCATGGTGGCTCAGGTCGATGCGGCATTTGACCAAACGATGCACAATGTCTTCAACCAGACGTTCGAGCGAAGGGATGACGGAGCGGTAACGGGTCTGACTACCTCGATCGCCAGCCATATTCTGAAAGGTGACCCGACTTCGTTGCTCGATTTTGCGATGCGCTACCATAACACTTATGTGCAGCAAGATGGTGCCTGGAAATTTGCCGAACGTCGCCTCGAAGTGGTCTGGGTGGAAACGCGCACGGTGCAGAAATTTAGCGCCGCAATGATGAATTCGGATCTCATGGAGTTTCGCTGATGGCCCGTCTCGAAGGCAAAGTGATTTTGATAACCGGTGCAGCCTCCGGTATCGGAAAGGCAACTGCGGAGACTGTAAGGCGCGAGGGTGCCATTGTTGCTGCGGCTGACCTCGCAGCGATTGAAGGACTGGGAAAGGATGACAGCGCCTATAGTCTCGATGTTAGCAACGAAAGCCAAACCGAAGACGTTATCGCGCAGATTATCGATCGCTATGGCCAGATAGATGGTCTCGCAACCTGCGCGGGTGTTTCAGTCGAGGGTTCGGTAACGCAGTTCGAGCTTGATAATTGGCACCGGGCCTTGGCGATAAATCTTACCGGGACGATGCTCAGCTGTCGGGCGGTAGTACCCCATATGGTTCGCCAAAAATCTGGCGCAATTGTCACTGTATCAAGCATCTATGGAATGACCGGTGGGCCCGGAAACACGCCCTATAATGTGACAAAAGGCGGCGTGCTGCAGCTTACGCGCAGCTTGGCCGCCGACTTTGGATCATGCGGTGTGCGGGTGAACTCGGTTAGCCCTGGCTATATCGAAACACCAATGACCGGTATGCTGGCGCACGCCGGCGCCATGCGCGATGCATTTGTTGCCATGCATTTGCTCCAGCGGGCTGGGCAGCCGGAAGAGGTCGGGAATGTGATCCGCTTTCTCCTATCCGACGATGCATCCTTCGTCACGGGCGCGAATATTCCAGTTGACGGCGGCTTTTCCGCCGCGCAGGTGATCCGGGTCTGAAGGGGAAAATATGGCTGACGAATTCATAGCCGACGATATTGACCGGGCTATCGTTGAACAATTGAGAATGAACGGACGCGCAACCAACCAGCAGATTGCCGATCGTCTGGATTTGACTGCGGCTACGGTCTCTGCCCGCATCCGTCGGATGGAGGATGAAAACAAACTCCGCGTGGTCGCGGTGTCCGACTTTTCCGCTCACGGATATAATGTCCTGATGGAAGTTGCGATCGAAGTCGATGGGCGACCCGCTTCCGATGTCGCTGCCGAGCTTGCTGAATTCCCCGAAGTGTTTGCGGCGCATCTGGTTACTGGCCGCTATGATATCGATATGCTGGTCGCGCTGCGCGATTTTGACGAATTGTCGGAACTCATGCTCGACAAGTTTTCAAAAGTGAGAGGTATCCGTTCGATGATGCCCGCGATTGCAGTTGATATAGTCAAATACAAGTTTGACGTGGCTCCCATTGAGGCGAGGGCAGATGTATGACCGCGCCCGTAATTGACGAACTCGACCGCCAATTGATCGCGATCCTCTCGAGCGACGCACGGGTATCCAATCGAAAGATTGCTGCGGATCTAGGTGTCACCGAAGGCACCGTGCGCGGCCGCATCAAACGTTTGCAGCAGGATCGCTTGATAGCATTTACGGCAATTACCAGTTTCGGGCTCGAAAACTCGACAAAAATGGCCTTTATTGGCGTGCTGGCCGAAGTCGAAAAAGTCCGCGAGATCGCTCAGAGTATTGCAGAACTTTCGTCAGTAAATGGCGTCATGATTACCATGGGCAGGTTCAACATATTGGCGATCTGCCTGTTTAATGAATTGGATAGTTTGCACGCCGTTGCATCCGATCAAATTCTGGCCCTTCCTGGCGTCCACCATGTCGAAACGTCGATTGCCGTCAAAACGGTCAAGTACAATGCGCGCGTCGTTCGCATTACCGAATCCGACCACATCGTCGAGTCTGATGAATGATGCACAATGCGTAACTAAATCCACTTTGAGCTACGCATAGCGGCAATAAAATCGATAAAGCTTGCCAAGCATACGTATTTTACGCTATCCATCCTTGCGCGATTCAAGGAGAGGCGGAAAATGGCTACAACAGCGGACTATGGCTTGGGTGAATTTACCTTCCCACGCGGTTGGTTCATGGTTGCGACATCGCAGGAAGTTACGACTGACCCCGTCGGTGTGCGCTATTTCGGCGAAGAGCTTGTCCTTTATCGCGGACATTCCGGACGTGTCTTCCTGATCGAAGCCTTTTGCCCGCACATGGGCACGCACCTTGCCAAGAATACCACTTCGTATGTGGTCAAGGATAAGGAGCATGTCGAAGGGGACAATATTCGCTGTCCGTATCACGGCTGGCGTTTCGGCCCCGATGGACGTTGTAACGATATTCCCTATTCACCCTCTCCGCCGCCCAAGGCCGCGTGTCTGAAAAGTTTCAAGGTAGTCGAGCGGGCAGGCGCAATATGGGCCTGGTATGATGCAGAGGGTGGAGAGCCCGATTATGACGTTCCACCATTTGAGCCTTACGATGCGCCAAATTGGGTGAACTGGAATATCGAATGCCTCGGTGTGCTCAATTCGCATCCGCAGGAAGTCGTCGATAACATGACGGACAAGGGGCACCTTGAACCGGTCCATGGATCGATCGATATGGTCAGTTTCGAAAACGAATTTGACGGGCATGTCTGCCGACAAATTCTGGCCGCCGGGCACAAGACCTTGGCCGGATCAGGTGCTGAGCCAATGACCAATGACACCTGGTATACCGGGCCTGGCATTCTTCAATCGGTGATGATCGGTGAGTATCCATCGCATATGCTGATTGCGCATACACCGGTCGACGATGGTTCGGTAAAGGTTTGGTACGGGCTCTTGGTCAAAGTAAAGAACGAGAAGCCAACCGGCTCAGATATGGCACTAGCCAAAGCTTATGAAGTGGCAGGTGTCGATGCCTTTGCACAGGATTTCGAAATCTGGGCGAACAAGCGGCCTTGCATCAATCCCATGATGGTTAGAGGCGATGGGCCATTCGACAAGCTCCGCATCTGGTACAAGCAATTCTACAATGCGCGTGCGCGTGCGGGTGAGTTTCAGGCCCGGGTGAATGGCAAATACACGACGCGTGGCACGTCGACTGCGCCATGGGATGCTGTGGCATAAAGATTGTGGCGATAACATCACAGAAAGCTCCGCATATTGATATTAAAACGGCATATTGGATGCAATGTGCGTAAATTATATTGACTTTCGCTACGCTTTTACAGAAATCATTGGTTAGAGGACGAGATGGCTGGCGAGGCGCGCGCGTCGCACGGCCAACAAACAAGGGAGGGGTCTATGAAACCATTTAATCATGTTGTGTCTGCGGCGTTGCTAACTGGAGTTAGCATGGCTGGTCTTGTGGTGCCGGCTGTTGCGCAGGAAGCTGCTGACGACAGCAGCGGTCTTACCGAGATTGTTGTGACGGCGAACAAGCGTGAGGAAAATCTTCAGGATGCGCCGATAGCCATTTCTGCGGTTGGTGGAGAACAGCTCGAACTGCGTGGACTTTCGGAAATCAAGGATTTGAGCGCGATTGCGCCCAACGTATCGATTATCGGTGGTACGACCAACGCAACAGCCGCGGTTGTCTCCATTCGCGGTATCCCGACACCGGCGGACGAAACCCAGGGTTTTGATTCACCGATCGGATTATATCAGGACGGTGTTTATCTCGCCCGTTCTTCAGCGGCTTCGTTTGAAGTGGCGGATATCGAGCGGGTCGAAGTTTTGCGCGGACCGCAGGGTACCTTGTTCGGCCGCAACACCACTGGTGGCGCGATCAACTTCATCACAAAGAAGCCTGACGATGAAGCGAGCATGCGTGTCAAATTTGGCGCGGGCAATTATGGCCAGCTTCTCGGTCGCTTTGTCCTGAACTCGGGCGATCTTGGGGGGGCTCGCATGTCGCTCGGTTATTTGCGTCGCCAGCGCGACGGTATCGTCGACAACCTGCTTGAACCGAAGGACAGCCGAGATCCCGGCAGCAGCAAAGTCGATTCCGCCCGTTGGGCGGTCGAAATCGACGTCACAGATAACATCTCGGTCTACAATGTACTCGACTGGACACAAATCACCGGACAGCCTCATGTGCAACAGCTCGCCGAGGTTGGACTTGGCGTGTTCCGGCCTAATGTCGTGTTTGAAGGCAATACTTTCGCCCAAGTTAATCCTGCGAATGTCGGCGTCTATCTGGCTCAGTCGACTGTTTTGGAGGCCGGCTGTGGAAAACTCGTAACACGTTCACGCCTTTCGCAGATTTGCAATGAATCGGATGGCCTTTCAACCGACCGTATCTGGGGTAATATGTTCCGGATTGAGGCTGAAACCGAAGGGGTAACGCTGCGTACGACCACAGCTTACCGTAGCTGGAACAACAAGATTCGCGGTAGTGACCTTGATGGTCTTGGATCGCTTCGTGGCGCTCTGTTCAACATCGGCGCGACCAACACCTTCAACGGATTCCCTGCAGCTGTATTGTCTGGAAACCCTCTGACGGGTGCAGGCTTGGGTTTCCCAGCAGGGACTGCCGGTTTCCTTTCGAGCCAAGCTATTCCGCAAATCACACAATCACTGTTCACTGCGAAAAATGCGCGTAGCCAATATCAGTGGAGCCAGGAAATCGAACTGGTTTCAAACGGCGATGGTCCGTTCCAGTGGGTATTTGGTGGATTCTTCTTCCGCGAAAGCGGGAAGGAACGTAACGATCAGAGCTTTGGCTTTGTGCTCGACACCAACCAGGCAGTATATAACGTAAACACATTTGCGGCGACACTGCGCAGTTTTGGTTTCGATGCCGCAACTGCGGCCGCGCTTGCTCCCGGCATCACTGCTACATTCCAAGCTAATAACCCCGCACGTTTCCGCGTCGTCCCGCAAGCTTCGACCTTGGCTTACACCGCTGATGGGTCGTCCAAAGCAATATATGGTCAAGCCAGCTATCGCCCGGGTGGCGAAGATGGTGCTTTGGGCGTCACCTTGGGGTTGCGCTATTCATGGGACGAAAAGGAAGTCCTGCGTACACAGAATGGTGCTGTCCCCTACACCAGCGGAGCAGACAAAGCCTTCAATTACGGCAAGAAAAAGTTCAGCGCTCCCAGCGGACACCTGACTGTTGATTATCGTGCAAGTGAAGATATCAATCTTTATGCGCGCGCGGCCCGTGGCTATCGTTCGGGCGGTTTCAACCTGCGGCAGGCGACACATGATGGCGCAGCAGCCGTCCCACCATTCGGGAACCGTACTATCCCGTTGACGCCGTTTAACGAAGAAACCATCGACTCGTTCGAACTCGGTGCCAAGACCGAATTTGGCGGCCGAGTTCGCCTGAACGCCGCCGTCTTTCACAACATTTACAAGGATCAGCTGGTCACAGTTCCTGTTCCAATTGTCGGTAGTGGCAGCTTCGGCACAATCACTGTCAATGCCGGCAAAACGACCTACACCGGTCTGGAACTTGAAGGCCAGTTCAAGATATCCGACAATTTCTCGATCGACGGAAATTTTGGGTATCTTGATATCAAGATCAAGAATTTCCCGGGAGCGGACATCACTAATACACCGCGCAATATTGCAGGGTTGCTAGCGGGTGCCGGTTATGCACCCAAATACACAGCATCGCTGGCCGGTAACGTAACGGTTCCACTTTCAGGAGAGACAACGCTGACCGGACGTCTCGGGTACAACTATACGTCGAAGTATCAGATGTTCCCCAACACACTGACGGCACCATTTTCCAAGACAACCGAAGGTGATGCACGTGGGCTGTTTGACGGACAAATCCGTATTGACGGCATCAAATTTGGCGGATCGGGCAATGGTTTCGGTCTCACATTGTGGGGCAAAAACCTGACCAATAAAAAATATGTCACGCGCTCGGTTGATTTCGGCCAACTTGGATTTGCCGGCGTCATTTACGGCGACCCGCGCACTTATGGAGCGACGTTGGATTTCGAATTCTAATCGCATCCATCATTTTCGAAAAAAGGCCAGACGGTTGTCTGGCCTTTTTTGTTTGATCAAAGCGATAGGTGAACTGAGTGGCGCGCCCTGCAGGAGTCGAACCTGCGGCCTCAAGATTAGAAGTCTCGCGCTCTATCCAGCTGAGCTAAGGGCGCGCGCTGGGTGCGCAATAACCACTTTGCGCGAGTGTGCAAAGCGGGATATGGCAACGGGATGAGCAATCCAAAGATTGAAGCGCATAGCGCTGCCGAAATGACCGGCCGGCATTTCCGTTACTATGACTTTGTAATGGCAGCGTTTGTCGCAATTCTGCTGCTGTCAAACATTATCGGTGCCAGCAAACGATCAATCATCGAACTCCCATTTATCGGTGAATGGCCGTTTGGCGCGGGGGTGCTATTTTTCCCGCTTAGCTACATCATCGGAGACTTGCTGACCGAAGTTTACGGCTATGCTCGTGCTCGGCGGGTTATCTGGACTGGTTTCGGGGCGCTGCTGTTTATGGGTTTTATGGCCTGGGTGGTGGTTTCTTTGCCAGCCGCGCCCGGCTGGAACGGTCAGGCGGCTTATGTGGAGGTGTTTGGCAATAGCTGGCGCATCGTTGCGGCGTCCATGCTGGCTTTTTGGGCAGGCGAATTTGCCAACAGCTTCGTTTTGGCGAAAATGAAGGTTGCCGATCAGGGCAAGCGGATGGGGCTTCGTTTCGTGGCGAGCACCGTTGTCGGGCAGGGACTAGACAGCCTGATATTTTATCCGATCGCTTTTTATGGCCTTGATGGCTGGCCGACGAACGAGCTTTTCAAGACCGTGCTATCGCAATGGGCTATCAAAACGGGTTGGGAAATTTTGCTCCTTCCCCTGACAATCACGATTGTAACTGCGATCAAGCGCAAAGAAGGCGTAGAAGTTTACGATAGCCAAACCAACTTCACCCCGTTCAAAACACAGGTCTGAACCACATGCTCTTCGGCTATACCCCGCTGGATTTCCAGCAGTTCAAATCGGTCGCGATCGATGCAACCGGCCTCGCTAAGGACGCTTTACATATTTATGCCGGGATGGCGCTTTTTCTTGGTATCCGCTTGTTATGGCGCTGGCGAGGGGGCTGGGTTTTGGCCTGGCTGGCCGTTTTGGCAATGGCTTGCACGGTCGAATGGATCGATATGAAGGCAGAAGGCGCAGTCAACGCGCTCCAGCCCGATGCCGCGCATTGGCACGATATCTGGAATACTATGTTCTGGCCGACGGTGTTGCTGTTGGTTGGCCGCTGGCTTCAACCGCAGCCAAAACTCAAGACAGAAATGTCAGGCGATCTCGCGGATCAGGCCTTCGAAGAGCCGACGTCCATCTGACCCACCCTGGACAGCCTCGATCATGCGTTCAGGGTGCGGCATCATGCCAAGGACATTGCCAGCGTCGTTTAAGATACCCGCAATGTTGCGCGCAGACCCGTTAACCTCTTCGGCGTAACGGAATGCGACCCGGCCTTCGCCTTCCAACCGGTCGAGCGTGGCTTCATCGGCGAAATAATTGCCATCATGATGCGCCACCGGAATGATAATTTCTTCGCCAGCTAGATAGCGGCTAGTGAACATCGACTGGCTGTTTTCGACCGTGAGTTTCACTTCGCGGCAGACAAAGCGGATACCGGCATTGCGCATCAAAGCACCCGGCAATAACCCTGCTTCGGTGAGTATCTGAAAGCCATTGCACACGCCCAGAACCGGAACTCCGCGTCCAGCTGCGGCGACAACTGCCTGCATCACCGGCGAGCGCGCAGCCATCGCGCCCGAACGCAGATAGTCGCCATAGGAAAAGCCGCCGGGTACCGCGATCAGATCAAGACCGGCAGGCAATTCTGTCTCTCGATGCCAGACCATCGACGTGTCGGCACCGGTAACTTCACGAATGGCAACCGCCATGTCGCGATCGCAATTGGAACCCGGGAACTGGATGACTGCTGCGCGCATAGCGTTCAGCCTTTCTGTTCGATCTCGAAATTCTCGATCACCATATTGGCGAGCAGTTTGCGGCACATATCTTCGAGCTGCGCGGTTGTGATGCCCGGCTCATGCTCGATCTCGATCAGGCGACCGGCACGGACATCGCTGATACCCTGAAAGCCAAGACCTTCGAGCGCGTGGTGGATAGCCTTGCCTTGCGGGTCAAGAACCCCGTTTTTCAATGTAACGAAGATGCGGGTTTTCATGGCGCTGCCCTGATTGCGGAAACTGCGCCCCCTATAGCTTTGCCGGACAGGGAAACAAGGGGGGCATCAGGGTTAATTTGGGGTAACCGAAGCTGCCAACCATTGTTTGACCTTAGACGCAGTAGCGTGAGCGGATGAAGGGTTGATTGCGGGCGAATACCCGCAGAGGTGGCATATGGTCGGGCTTGCAGCAGCGCTTTTTGTGGGAGTCTTCGGCTTCGGAAACGAAATTTTCGGCTGGAGCCAATATACACTGCACGAGGTTCAACTCGCGCTGTTCCTCTCGTTCGTGCTTGGCATCTTATGCGGCTATAAGACCAAAGGCTGAAGCCGCTTCAGTTTTGCGCTGCCACTTTTGGCACCACCCTGAAAGTATAGCTCTTCTTCGGATCGAGAAACCGCTTAGCGGCCTCCCACACCTGGTGCGGCGTGATTGAGCGATATTGCTCCTCGCTTATGCGAAAGCGCTGCAAGCGATCAGGCGCTGACTGGGCCTCGTCGACAATATCCATCCAGGTGGCATTGCGTTTCTTCCAATCGGCATAGCTTTCAAGCGTCGGTTTGCGCGCCCGTTCGAACAGGTCCGCGTTCACCGGTGCCGCCAAAAGCTCTGCCACAACCTCGTCCACAGCAGCTTCGATTTTTTCCAGGTCCTTGGGATCTCCGCTGGTAGATATCGTAAACATCCCGCGGCCTGGATAGACATCGGACATGTCTGATCCGGCACCAGCGCCATATGTGGCACCCAATCCTTCGCGCAATTCATCAATCAGACGGATGCGGGCGATGTCCGCCAACAGCGACATCGTCTGCTCCAACCGGAAATCCGAGTCGTCTGTCGTTGACCAGACACGCCGCCAGCTCAGCTGATTGGCTTCGCCGCGGTGGTAGAGTGTGTGGGTGCCAAAGCTGCCAGTAAAGCTGGTCGTTTTGGCCGAAGCGAAGTCAAAGTCTTTATCGGACCGAAGCGGGAGAGCGCCAAATGTGCGCGAAATCACATCAATCGCAGCCGCTTCATCTACATCGCCGACAAGTCCAATTTCTATTGCGCCGCTTTGCAACTGGTTGCCGATGGCCGCCTTCAATTTTTCAAAGTTGGCTGCAAGCAAAGCATCAATCGCTGGAAGCACAAAACGCGGATCTTCACCGTTCATAATTCGCGCCTGACCGATGGTCAGCGCGGAGCCGGGGGTTGCATCCAACCTCGCGTAAAATTCCGGCAGGGGCCTGCGGAACAGCTTGACGGCTTCCTCGCGATATCCCGGATCGGTAACATAAGCAGCGAGCAACTGCATTTGCCGTTCAAGGTCTTTGGTCACAGTTGCTCCGCCCCCCCCAAAATAGGTTGGCGCGGAAGCGAAGGCCGGGCTGGCGGTTGTACCGGCCAATACAGCACGCAGATCGTCAATGTCATATTTGCCGAGGCCGCCGCTTGCGAAGGCTCCATCCATGAACATGCCGAGCGGCTGGTCGGCTATGGGCAGCGAAAGCTTTCCGCCATCAATCCGCAAGGTCCAGCGGACCCGATCTTTCTCGAAGTCGGTGCGTTTGATGTTGAGCCGGACATTGTTCGAAAAACGGACCGTGCGAATGCCGAGGTCGGCGATGCTCTTATCCTCCACAACATCGCTGCGCGGACCGAAATCGGTGTAACCCCATTCGAGGGAGGCACGTTGCATTGGGGCTTCAACAGGCTGCTTACGGCTTTCGGAGAAGGCAACAAGCAGCGTTTCTGGCGTGGCTGGATCGGAATTCTTGCTGGAGAGGAAAATGCGCGGGCGATCAAGGCGGCCAAACCATTGCGCAAATTCCCGGGAGACGGCGTCCTTCGTCATGAAGGGGCGCAACTGTTTCCACAGGCGTAGTCTGTATTCAGCGCTCGTTACGATGTCCTCGTCCAGATTGGATAGTTCGTTGGCAAAGCTGCTGCTGACGGTTGTGGGTTCACTTTTGACCGCATTGTCGAAAGCCGCATCATACCTTTTAATCTGCTCGGAAATTTCCTGTTCTGAAAAGCCATAGTCAACCGCCTGACGCACCATCTGTTCGACAATCGGTAACACGGTTTTCCAGCTGCCATCCTTGCCTGCAATCGTCATACCGATACGCGCATGCCGATCGCAAAAGCCAGCCGCAAAGGACAGGCCGCTGTTGAGCAACGGAATATCCTCATTGCGGCTCTTGCGTGAAATCCGGTCAGCGACGATCGCCGCAGCCATACCCATTTTGAGGTCGAGTAACGCCCGTTCGAACGTATCAGGGCGTTTCCTGTCAGCAATAATCTGTTCGATGTTGAGGGCTTCGTTCACCTCAGGATGGCTGAAAATGGCGGCTTTTGCCGGTCGGTCATTATCGAAACTACATTGATCGATTTCGCCCAGTGCCGCGCCTGAGCCCTGCCAGCTGGAAAATTTGCGGACAATTTCGCGTTCGATAGCCGCTGGATCCACCGGCCCGACGATGACCAGTCGTGAGCGATCGGGAACATACCATTTCCGATAGAGTGCCTTCATTTTTTCCGCTGATGCATTCTGCAGTACTTCAAGCTTGCCGATGGGGTAGCGGGTTGAAAAATAGCTATCGGGATACAGCAGTTCGCTCGCCGCGCGGTTTCGCTGGAAGTTGAAATTCTCCCTGTCGCGCATTTCAGCGATGACGACCCCACGTTCACGATCGACGGCACCGGGGTTGAAACTGATTTCGCTGGCCGTTTCGCGCATCAGGAAGAGCGCGCGTTCGATTAAAGCGGGATCGGCCTTGGGAAGGTCCAGCTTATATTGTGTGCGAACGAACCCGGTCGACGCATTGGTATCCGCGCCAAACGAAAGACCCAGCCTTTCAAGCATACGCACCATTTCGCCTTCGGGGACATTGGTCGATCCGTTAAAGGCCATATGTTCGATGAAATGTGCCAGGCCTTGCTCGTCATTTGCTTCCGCAGCCGAGCCGAATTCGAAGGCGAGCCGCACCAGTACCTGGTTTTCGGGCCGTTCGTTGCGGCGGATCGCATAGCGCAGGCCATTGGGCAGGCGACCATAGATGATACGGCTGTCGGCCTCGAGTTCGGTGGTCTCGCTGTTCCACGGCGCTGTTCGTATCGCGCCTGCTGGTGAGGCAGGCGCTGCAGAAACCGGTGTTACGAAAAACGCTATGCCCGAAAGCAGCGCCAAGACTATGACAGCAAAGGATTTCCCCATGCGCCGTTTATCGCCGGTTTTTCAGCAATGGCAACCGCCATTGGTCGAAATCATTTGCCCTTTCGCAGGCGGTGCGTGACCATGTCGAGTACCGCGCCTTCGCCTTCTTCGGGCATCAGGCCAAGGCGGCGTGCGACCTCCTGATAGGCTTCGGCTTCACCGCCAAGGTCGCGACGGAAGCGATCCTTGTCGAGCTTTTCGCCTGTTTCGATATCCCACAAGCGGCAACCATCCGGGCTGATTTCGTCAGCAAGGATGATGCGGCTGAAATCGCCATCATAAAGACGACCAAATTCAAGTTTGAAATCGATCAGGCGAATGCCGATTGCGGCGAACATGCCGCACATGAAATCGTTGATGCGGATCGCCATTGAGGAGATGTCCTGCATCTCTTCCTGGCTCGCCCAGCCGAAGCACGCGATATGCTCTTCGGCAACTAGCGGGTCTCCAAGGCTGTCATCCTTATAGCAATATTCGAGAAGCGTATGGGGAAGGGGGGTTCCCTCCTCGATACCCAACCGCTTCGACAATGTGCCGGCCGCGACATTGCGGACGATGACTTCAATCGGCACGATCTCCACCTGGCGGATCAATTGTTCGCGCATGTTCAGGCGGCGGATGAAGTGCGTCGGGATGCCGATATGCGCCAGTCGCGTGAAGACATGTTCCGAGACGCGATTGTTGATCACGCCCTTGCCGCTTATCGTGCCCTTTTTCTGGGCGTTGAACGCGGTTGCATCATCCTTGAAATATTGGATCAGCGTGCCGGGTTCGGGACCTTCGTAAAGAATCTTGGCCTTGCCTTCATAGATTTTGCGGCGGCGTGTCATCGGCATTTCCCGTTAAAAACAAATCACCCCGGCGCCAGCGGGACTCGGTGAAGATAGGCTGGCCGGGGTTCTTTCGCGCGCTTAGCCGAAACTGGCATTCGGCGCAAATATTGATAGGGTGCATATGTGCCGATCAATATCGACCTGCTCTTGAGTGCTTATGCCCACGGCATTTTCCCCATGGCGGACTCGCGCGAGGATAGGGAATCTTTCTGGGTTGAGCCGCAACAGCGCGCCATCATGCCGATCAACGGCTTCCATGTCTCGAAATCGCTAGCCAAAGCCATCCGGCAGGACCGTTTTGAAGTTACCAGCGACAGGGACTTTGCGGGCGTGATCCGCCTGTGCGCCGAAAGCACCGATGACAGGCAGGAAACCTGGATCAACTCCGATATTGAAGAAGCGTTTTTGCAGCTACACCAGATGGGTTTGGCACATAGTGTCGAATGCTGGCGGGATGGCCGAATGGTAGGCGGGCTCTACGGGTTGGCGATGGGGAAGGCATTTTTCGGCGAAAGCATGTTCTCACGCGTAACCGATGCGTCCAAGGTGGCTATGGCCTGGCTGGTTGCGCGGATGAAGCTGGGCGGTTTTGCATTGCTCGATTGCCAGTTTATGACCGAACATCTGCAGTCTTTGGGGGCGATCGAAATCAGCCAGAAGCACTATCTTGAATTGCTCGAGGTCGCGTTGGTTGACCTGCGAGATCAGGTTTCGACGGTTGCCTCTCCTTCGCCGCCCGATGCCTCATCATCGGCAGGAGCAGCGGGGGCAGCAGCAGGAGCATTGTCTGCCGGAGCAGATTGGGGCGCACTCGATCGATTGCTGGCAGAATCATCTTTCGGGTTTTCCACTGGCGTTTCTTCGCCCGGGAAGTTCATTCTGCATTCCTTGACCCAAACGTCATAAATCGGATGCTGCACAATATTGGCGGCCGGAGTTTCCTTAAACAGCCAGCCTGAAAATCCCTGCGCCCAGCGTTCTGCGTCGTTTGTGCCTGCGGGACGTTGACGCACGATCAGTTGCACAAAAGCGCCTTGGTCCTGAAAGGATTCCCAAGGTGCCGTTTTTTCGCAGGCACGCACGCGGATGACGACCTTGCCAAAACGAGCGGATTCACCTGGCTTCACTTCAAAATCGCGGGTCTGGCCGTTTCGCTTGTTCAAAAGGCCAATAATTGCGACGCGTTCCGCCATTGGCGTTCCGATTTGCCCGTCCTCCGCCGACACAGGTTTGTCGGCACTGGCGGTGGTTTTGGCCTTGGCTTTGGGTTCAGCTTCCGGTTCGCTGCTGTTGCAGCCTGACAGAAGCAATGCAGCAGAAACAGCCAGCGCAGAGATGAACCGGCTCATGCCGCGTCGGGGCTCCAAGCCTCATAATCACCTGTTGAAGGCGCACGAAGGCCGCCGCGTTCAAGCGCGCCTTGCGGCCTGTAAGCGGCTTCACTGCCTGTAGGGTTGGCTGACTGCGGCAGTTCGAATTTCCGCTTTGGCGGTAAGTAGCTGTCTGGCTCACCTTCAAAGGTTCCGTGCAACCAGCCGTGCCATTCAGGTGCTACTCGGCTTGCATCATTTGCGCCGTTATAAATAACCCAGCGCCGCGCGCCGTCTTTCGAACGATAATAGCGATTGCCCTGCTCGTCCTCACCCACAAGTACGCCTTTGCGCGCGCTGTAAAAGGCTGTGCCGATGGTGGCACCGTCCCACCAGGTGAAGATTTTCGCCAAGATTCCCATGCGCCGCCGATTAGGCGGAAGTGCCAGGGCTTGCAATCAAAAAGGCGACTAGCGGGCAGTCCAGCTTACAGTGTCACCAGGCTTGATTCCTAGTTGAGCAGTAAGGCCACCACGCAGTTCAAGTACCGCCGCCACCGGTGCGGTCGATTCGACCGGGTCGGTTGAGTAAGGCACAGTGTTCGCCGCGATATTTTCGATCTTTCCATCGGCACGCACGAAGATGATGTCTAGCGGGATAACGGTGTTTTTCATCCAGAAGCTGGCCATCCGTGGTTCGCCAAAGGGAAAGATCATGCCCTTGTCGTCTGCCAGTTCGGTTCGAAACATCAATCCTCTCGCCTGTTGCGGCGATGTTCGGGCGATTTCGACCGTAAAGCTGTGAGTTCTGCTGCCACTCACAACGCATAATCGCGTTTGTTCTAGACCCGCTTCGCTGGTTGCGAGCGTGGTTCCGGCTGTGCAGCCTTTTGCTTTGGTCGCATTGCTGCCGGCACTCAGGCCGCTGCAGCTGGCCAATGCCGCTGCAGCAAACATCATGGTCATCCATCTCGATGCGATCATTGCGCGGTCTTCCCGCAGACGATTTTGGCCGATCCAGGCTGGCGCACAAAGCAAGTTGCGTTGCCATCAATCTGGATCGATCCAGATCCACTGTTCGAAATGTCGATTTTCTCATTGACCAGCAAATGCGTTGTCGCATTGCCTTGCTGAAAGAGATTGGCCTGCATCAACGACAGTTTTTGGGCGTCCATCTTGCCGCTTCCGTTAATTGAAAAGCGCGCAGTACGGACTTTCCCTGCCATAATGTTGATTCCGCCAGTCCCTGCCAGGCTGACCTCCATACGATCGCTTTCGATTTGGCCGACATTGATTTGCCCTGCGCCTGCAATTCTAATGGTGACTGGAAGGCCTGGCGAACGGATGCGGTTAACATCTAACTGGCCGTTTCCGTCGACGCTGACCCTTCGCACGTCGCGTCCCCCCAATGTGACCACCAGCGGATCGCCAACCCCCGCATTTTGCGTCGTGCCCTCATAATCCTGCACCCGGATCCGCACGGTCAATCCGTTGCGTTCTATCTTAAGCGCCTCGACCAGATTGTGATCGCCGCTGGCTTTGGCCGATGGTGCCTTCATATTGTCCAGCTTGACGATGATGTCGCCCTCGACAATCAACTCGTCAAAACTTCCTATCAGGAAAGTTTTGGACGCTGCATGGGCGTAATATGGGGTTTGTGTGAGCATTAATGATGCTGCAACAACCAATATGACCGAGCTTTTGGGATGCTGCATGCGGTTTCCTTGCGCCTATAAGGCCGCCCGACGCGGCTATGCTGTGGCGTTATGCATAATGCCGCTTGTCTGGTCAAACCGGAAGGTAGAACGGACCGCATAAAAAAGGCCCCCTTCCGGGAGCCTTTTTTGTGGTTGCGCAGTTGGCTTATTCAGCCTTTTCGTACCATTGCGGTGCGGACACCTTGAGAACGTCGAGGATTTTCTTGAGCGCGGCTGGCTCATCGGTTTTTTCCATCGCGGCCAGTTCGCGCGCGAGGCGGCTCGATGCCGCTTCGAAAATCTGACGTTCGGAATAGCTCTGCTCGGGCTGGTCGTCCGGACGGAACAGATCGCGGGTCACTTCAGCAATCGATACAAGGTCGCCCGAATTGATCTTGGCTTCATATTCCTGTGCGCGGCGCGACCACATTGTGCGCTTGACCTTGGGCTTGCCCTTCAAGGTTTCCATAGCTTCTTTCAGTGTCTTGTCTGAAGAGAGCTTGCGCATGCCAACGCTCTCGGCCTTGTTGACCGGTACGCGCAGCGTCATCTTTTCTTTTTCGAAGCGCAGAACATAAAGTTCAAGCTGCATGCCAGCGATTTCCTGGTTCTGCAGTTCAATAACCCGTCCGACGCCATGCTTGGGATAAACAACATAGTCGCCAACGTCGAAGGATATAGCGGAAGTCGCCATTATACGGACCCTTTCTGGATGAAGTATTGGGCATCTTGGGCGAGCAAAATCAGTCGAGCTGCTTTTGCCAATATGCCGGTGCCTGTCGTCTGAAACTCTCTTTTCTGTCCGTCGTCCAAGCGACGGGAATCTGGTGCTTGCCAATCTCTTTAACAGAGTCGCAATAAAATTTCAATGTTGCGATGCAATAAGCGGATTCGGTGTCAGCCGGATCCCAATTGCCGAACATTTGCAGACTCTTCGGTTGTCGAAGACCGGCCTTCGGATTTCACCTCGGACACATCGATCCAGCAAAGGTCCATATGCGACAATATACGGTCATCATGGCCCCGCAGCGTAACCGGCAGGATCGGTTTGTGGTCGCGCACGTCGCACAATACCTGGTTGGACGGCACGCCAGTCGCCCAGCGCTCAC
>NZ_CALMSV010000119.1 GCF_937872355.1 uncultured Sphingorhabdus sp.
CGCGGTGTCGCTGCAGGCTGCGCATAGACAGGCTTGGGAGCCTTTGGCTTTTTCGCTAAAAGACTGGCTCCTGCGCCAATGACGCTGGCAATAACGGGAACAAATGGAACTGCAGCTGCCATCGTCAACCTCCTTGATGTGCAAATGGACTGTTGCCGTAATTGATCTTGCCGCGCGCACGCGTGCGCGATCGGTCGCGCTCCGCCTGCCCTGCAGCGGCATCTTCCCAACCATCGAATTTGGTCAGGCCCAGCACGAGATATTGGTTGGCATCGTGCACATGGCTGAAATCGTTTTTCAGCGGTTCGTCGGACCAGCGCCCGCCACCTGTTGAAAACTGCACCCGCACGGTCACATAGCCGCGATTATAGCCTTCGCGTAGCACACGGCAGCGGTCGGAAATTACATAGGCGGGCTGATCGTCCAGCGCGCCTTTCAGCACATCGCGCACCGATTCCAGCCTCGGGCCTACGCGGTTGCCCTTGACCGGCGCCGGTTTCATTTTCAGCTTCACCCCGATAGCAGTTTCGTTGAAGCCTTCGCAGAAGCGGTAAATCCATGCGCGATCTTCGCGGTTTTTGTCGCTGTCACCATACCAACAGGCCGGATCAGCCCAATTCACGCTACCAATCTTGCATCCTGCAAAATTTTCGTTCCAATAGCGCCCGACCGTTTGGCCAAATTCCTTGGCTCCAAGCCCCTGCAACTGGTTGTCCTTGCCGGGTTGGAACACGACGCATTCGTCGATTATGCGGATTTGACCATTCAGCCCCTTCTGGCCGAAAAGGGCGGCAGGGGTATTGCCGCCATCCAAGCCGATATGCACCGGCAGCCGCTTGTCGACATGCAGGCCGACAACGCAATGGCGATCGTCATTATATTGCGAATAAACCGGATTGCCGTCGCGCACCGCGCCAAATTTATTATGGATGAATCGGCGCTTGTCGGCATCGGACATGCCGATCTGGATGCGCTCATAATAGCCTTTGGGCAGGTTGGAGATATTCTCCGCATTGGGCGCAAGCCCACCTGGTTGGATATGGAACGATACACGGAAATTGTCGCCGAAATTAGCCTGATAGGC
>NZ_CALMSV010000120.1 GCF_937872355.1 uncultured Sphingorhabdus sp.
CAATCGAATTCTGGAAATAGCGCCGTTCAGGAATAAGCGGCGCGCATCACCTCCAGCGATTCACGATGGGTCAGATCGAGTTGCAGCGGAGTGACCGAGATGAAACCGTCATCGACGACTTCAAGGTCGGTATCGTGGCCCGAAGTATGCTCGACACCGTGCAGACCGAACCAATAATAGTCGTAACCGCGCGGGTCGGTTCCCTTGACGATTGAGCCACGGCTGTAATCGTGGAAACCCTGCCGCACCACATGGATACCCTTGACCGCATCGGGGGCGATCGCGGGAAAGTTGATGTTGGTCAGCGTGCGCGGAACGAACGGGGTTTCAAGCAACGGCGCAAGCACCTTCGCACCCCATGCCTCGGCAGCGGAAAAGGGCACAGCATCGCCCATGCCTTCCTTGCCATAGACCTGGCTCATCGCAATCGCCCGGACGCCAGCCAGGGCCCCTTCCATCGCGGCAGAGACTGTGCCCGAATAGGTGATGTCATCGCCCAGATTGGCCCCGCGATTGACGCCGGAAAGGATCACATCGGGTTTGGCATCCTTCATGACCACGCCCAGCGCCATCATCACCGAATCGGTAGGAGTACCGGTAACCGAGAAATGCTGATGGCCATGCTGGCGTATCCGCACCGGTCGTGTCAGCGTCAGCGAGTGGCCTGCGCCGGAGTTCTCCTCGGCAGGGGCGACAATCCAGATATCGTCGCTGAACTCACGCGCGATCTTTTCGAGGACTTTTAGGCCCGGGGCGTTCACGCCGTCGTCATTGGTGAGAAGGATGCGCATCAGTTCATCGGCTCCAACTCTTCAATTCCACCCATATAGGGCTTCAACACATCCGGAACCGTCACGCTTCCATCGGCATTCTGGTAATTTTCGATAACGGCAACGAGCGTACGACCGACCGCGAGGCCCGATCCGTTGAGCGTATGGACAAACGCCGTGCCTTTGCCCTCCGCCGGGCGATAGCGGGCATTCATCCGCCGCGCCTGGAAATCTCCGCAGTTGGAGCAGCTCGAAATCTCGCGATACAGCCCCTGCCCCGGTAGCCAGACCTCAAGATCGTAGGTTTTGCGGGCGCCAAAGCCCATGTCGCCGGTGCACAACATCAGTTTGCGATAGGGAAGCCTTAGCGCCTGCAGCACGCTTTCCGCCGCCGCGGTCATCCGCTCATGCTCGGCAACGCTGTCTTCGGGGCGGGTAATCGAGACCAGCTCGACCTTTTCAAATTGGTGTTGGCGGATCAGACCCTTGGTATCCTTGCCGGCAGCCCCGGCCTCCGAACGGAAACAAGGGGTCAGTGCGGTCATGCGGATCGGCAGCGCGACTTCGTCGAGGATTTGCTCGCGCACGCTGTTGGTCAACGACACTTCGGCAGTAGGTATCAACCAGCGGCCATCGGTGGTCTGGAAATTATCCTCGGCAAATTTGGGGAGTTGGCCGGTGCCGAACAGGGATTCCGTCCGCACCAGATAAGGCGTCGCACATTCGCTATAGCCGTTAGTACCCGTCTGATGGTCGAGCATATATTGGCCAAGCGCGCGGTTCAGCCGCGCCATTTGCCCACGCATAAAGGTGAAACGCGCACCCGAAATCGCGACACCGGTTTCGAAATCAAGACCCAGCGGTGGGCCGATCTCGCTATGGTCCTTCGCCTCAAAATCAAAAGCGCGCGGTGTGCCCCAGCGACTGACTTCGACATTATCGTTCTCGTCAGCGCCTTGTGGCACTTCATCGAACGGCAGATTGGGGATTGAAGCGAGCAGCTCCGTTAGTTCAGCCTCATCCTGCGAGCGCTGCTCAATCGCTGTAATTTTATTTGCAATCTCAATGGACTGGCTCTTGAAGCCGAGTGCTTCTTCGGTCTGCCCTTGACCTTGGCTCGCCAACTGTCCGTAAAAAGCCGACAGTCGTTTGCGCTCTCCTCTGAGCAGCTCCAGTTCGGTTATTGCGCGGCGCCGCTCGATATCAAAATCGAGGATTTTTTTCGACATTGCAGGATATCCCCGGCGCGCAAGCGCGGCGTCGAAGGCGGCGGGGTTTTCGCGAATATATTTCAGGTCGTGCATGGCCAAGGCCTATGCCGAGCGGCGCGCGCGGGCGCAAGCACCATAAACGAAAAGGGCGGCCCGAAAGCCGCCCCCCTCAACATTCCCCTGTGACGAAAATTAGGCTGCCTTCGACAGCTTCTTCTTAGCATTGCGGCGGCGAGCGAAGAGGCCTGCGGCTGCTGCGCCAAAGAGCAGGACCATCGGCGGGGCCGGAACGTCCGTGCCACCGGTGCTGCTCGAGCTGCCGCCGCTCGATGACGAAGACGACGAAGAACTGGAGCTGGACGAAGAGCTGGAAGAGCTGCTGCTCGACGACGATCCACTCGAACCCGTCGATCCCGTGCTGGTGCTGCCGCCAAAGCTGGACGAACCGCCTGACGAGCTGCTCGAAGAGCTGGAGGACGACGAACTGCTAGAAGACGAGGAGGAAGAACCGCTCGAGCCGGACGACCCGCTGCTACCTGACGAGCCCGATGAACCGCTGCTGCCCGAAGAGCCGCTCGATCCACCATTGCTGGAATGGCCGCCACTGCTGCCATGATGGCCACCGCTGCTACCGCCCGGTTTGCCGCCCGTGCTGCCGCCGCCTGAAGACGAGCTCGACGAGGACGACGAACTGGACGACGATGAGCTACTCGACGACGAAGAGCTCGAAGAACTGCGCCGGGCTTCGCAGGACTACGAAGAACGGCA
>NZ_CALMSV010000121.1 GCF_937872355.1 uncultured Sphingorhabdus sp.
GAAATGGCGGGGGTGAGCGTCCAGGACGGGCTGGGGGTGCAGCTCCCCCCCGGGGTCTATCGCAACCACAATCCAGCCATCTTTGAACGTTTCGGGCGCGACAAGGGCGCGGACATCCCGCTCCCGTGTGAATATGTCCACGCGCTGCGCCCGTTGCTCTCCAAATATGGCAACAACCCCGATTTCAGCTTCATTGTCTTCACGCTCGACGAGACGAGCTATGCGCGCGAACTGGCTCCACTTGCCGGGCACTATCCGGCAATGAAGCTTGGTCCTGCTTGGTGGTTCAACGACAGCCCCGAAGGCATGCGGCGCTTCCGAGAGATGACGACTGAAACCGCAGGCTTTTACAACACCGTTGGTTTCAATGATGATACGCGTGCCTTCCTATCGATACCCGCTCGACATGATGTCGCGCGACGGATGGACTGCAGCTGGCTTGCGCAACTGGTAGTTGAACACCGGATGGAAGAATGGGAGGCCGCCGAACTGGCCGTCGACCTCAGCTATAATCTGGCAAAGGCAGCGTATAAGCTGTGAGACTGTCGCTAGCCCATCTTGGCGCGCTCCCTGAAAGCGTCGCCCGCCCCGGCTATAACCGTGAAGGGCGAGGGATCGGCATTGTCCATTTCGGGATGGGCGCATTCCACCGCGCGCACATGGCCGCCTATACCGATGATGCGATGGCAGCCGACCACGGCGATTGGCGCATCTTGGGCGTCTCGCTGCGATCGCCAGCGGTTCGCGACCAAATGCGTACGCAGGATGGACTTTATACGCTCGTCGAGCGAAGCGCTGTCGGGAGTAAGGCGCGGATGATCGAGGCTGTCGCCGACGTGCTCGTTGCCTCGGAGGAACGGGAGCGGTTGGTTGCAACGCTCGCTGCCGCCACCACCCATATCGCCAGCTTTACCATCACCGAAAAGGGCTATTGCCGCGCACCCGATGGCTCGCTCGACCTTGCGCTCGCCGATGACCGCTCGGCTTATGCCTATCTGGCCGCAGCCTTTGCTCGCCGCAAGGAAGCCCGGCTATCCGGCCTGACGCTGCTCAGTTGCGACAATCTGGCGGGCAATGGCGCGCAGCTCGAACGGTTGATTGCCGAATATCTATCCGCCCATGCGCCCGATCTTGTCGACTGGTTCAAGGCGGAGTGCGCCTGCCCCTCGACCATGGTTGATCGTATCGTTCCGGCGACAACCGATGCAGACCGGCAACAGATCGAAGCGCTCATTGGCATGCGCGACGAAGCCGCGGTGGTCACCGAACCGTTCAGTCAGTGGGTGATCGAAGACAGGTTCGCAGGCCCGCGCCCCGATTGGGAAGCGCATGGCGCACAGATCACCTCTGACGTTCATGCTTATGAAGCTGCCAAACTGCGCATGCTCAATGGAGCCCATTCCGCGCTCGCCTATCTAGGGCTGCAGCGCGGGCATGAATTTGTTCACCAGGCGATCGCCGACCCCGAACTCACGACGTTAATCGACCGCCTGATGCGTGACGAGGCAGCTCCGAGCCTAACACCCGCGTCGGGCCAAGACCTCAACGCTTATGCCAATGCCCTGATCGATCGGTTCAAAAACCCCGCGCTCAACCACCGTCTGATCCAGATCGCGATGGATGGCAGCCAGAAAATTCCGCAACGATGGTTGGAAACGCTTGCCTTTCACCAGAAGCAAGATCGGCAATGTCCGGCCATATTGACAGCGCTCGCCGCGTGGCTCCGCCATGTTCGAGGCGATAACGGCCCCGTAGACGATCCACTGGCGGGTATTCTCAAAGCCAAATGGGATGATGCGGGAGTGGAAGGCATCTGCGCGGCATTGTTTGATAGCAATGGTCCAATGGCTAGCGACTGGTCTCCAAGCCCTGCGGACCGGGACTGTATTGTTTCAGCTTTGAATTGACGGAGGCGAGGATGCGCAAGGCATTGACCGGGTTGCTGGTGGCCGTTTTTACGACACCCTTGCTTGCGGCTCCTGCACAACCCGAACTGGGCGTGCGCGCAAAGCCAATCATCACCGCCAAAGGGCTGCGCTTCAAAGACCTTAACGCCAATGGTCTTCTGGACACTTACGAAGACTGGCGCCTCCCCGCCAGAAAGCGGGCGATCGATCTGGTCCGCCGCATGACGCTCGCTGAGAAAGCGGGTATGATGCTGATCGCGACCAATAATCCCGATTGTGGCGGCGGCATATCGGAACGCGGACGTGACCTGATCGACAACCAGAAAATGACGCGCTTCATCCTACGCTCAAAAGTGACTGGAACGGCGCCCGACTGTAGCGTCAAGCTCACCGGCTTTGCCCTGCGTGGCGGCTATGCCCAGACGCCGCAGCAGATGGCGAGCTTTACCAACGCCGTGCAGGAACGCCTCGAGGCCGGGCGACTGGGCATCCCCGGTCTGTTCAAAGACAATGCGCGCAACCATGTCGAAACCAACCCGATGTTCGGTATCGCAGCAGGTGCTGGGGCCTTCACCGAATTCCCCAAGGAAGCGGGTCTTGCCGCAGCCGCACTAGGTGCCGGCCCGCCGGTGACTCCCGTTGGGGCGACCCCCGCCAATCTCAAAGGCGATATGCGGATCATCCGCGAATTCACCGGTGTGATGGCAGAAGAATGGAAAGCCATCGGCCTGCGCGGAATGTATGGCTATATGGCCGACCTGACCACCGAACCACGCTGGGCACGGGCGCACGAAACCTTTACCGAAGACGCCGATCTGATGACGGACATCGTCCGCGAACTCGTGTTTGGTTTGCAAGGGCCAGTGCGCAAAGGCGGGACATCGCTTTCGCCACAATCTGCCGTTGCCTTGACGTTGAAGCATTTCCCCGGCGGCGGACCACAGGAAATGGGATGGGATCCGCATTACACCTTTGGCAAGAACCAGATTTATACCGACCCGAGCGGAAAATATGGTTTCGGCTACCATCTGAAACCCTTCAGGGCAGCAATTGAAGGCGGTGTTTCGTCGATCATGCCTTATTATGGCGTGCCAATTGGCGTGACCTATCAGGGCGTCAAATATGATGAATTCGGCATGGCCTTTTCAAAGCAGATCGTCACCGATCTGCTGCGCAAGAAACTGGGCTTCAAGGGCTATGTCAATTCGGACAGCGGCGTCATCGAGAACCGCGGCTGGGGGCTGGAAAGCTATCGTAACAATCCGGCAACGGGCAAACCATTCGGCCCCGCAGACCGCACCGCGATTGCAATCAAAAGCGGCACAGATGTGTTGTCGGAATTCAGCGTCAACAAAACGATTACCGATCTGGTGTCGGCAGGCTTGCTCGATGAACGCAAGCATATCGACCCGGCGGTGACGCGGCTGTTGGTTGAACAGTTCCAGCTTGGCCTGTTCGAAAATCCCTATGTCGAAGCTGACGCTGCCGCTTTGAAAATTGGCAAGCCGGAGAACCGCGCGCTGGGCCTCGATATCCAGCGAAAATCGATCGTGCTGTTGCAAAACCGAAATAGGCTGCTTCCCCTGAAGACCGGCAGTAAAGTCTATACGTTGGGCTTTAAGGCAAATGATATCACTGGCCGCAGCATCATGGTCACCGATGGCAATGTAGAAAAGCGCCCGCCCGTTCCGAGTGATACCGATGCTGTCCTTATAAAAATCATGATCAATAATGCGGGTGCACGCACCTATCGGTCGAATGATGCCGCGACGGGTGCGAAAGTGGTCGCTCCCGAATTTCCCCTGATCGACCCGCGCAGCGGAAAGCGCCAAACCACATGGGGCGCGCAGGACCCGTGCGTTTACGAGCCGGAAAAGCCCAGCCTTGCGGAAAGCGCCGACGGTTGCCTAGACAGCGGCCTGATTTTCGGCGGCGCCTTTCCGTGGGAGTCCAACCTGCTAGCCCTATCCGACATCGCCAACGCCCAAAGCTGGTCGATGACCCCGTCGCTTTCGGATATCCAAGCCGCAATGCGCGAAGCGGGAAATCCCGGAAAGGTCGTGATTTCGGTCTACTTCCGTCACCCCTTTGTGCTCGATGACGAAAGCGGCGTGAAAGAGGCAGGTGCGCTCATTGCCAATTTCGGAGTGAGTGACCGGGCCTTGCTCGATGTCATTTTCGGGGTTGCCGCTCCAGGCGGGCGACTTCCCTTTGCACTGCCAAGGTCGAGGAGCTCGGTTACCAATCAACACTCAGATGCGCCGGGATACGCTGAGACTGCCGATGGAGCCCTGTTTCCTTACGGATATGGACTCGGATATCAAAACGCCTCCCGCTAGTTGTTTCCTACAGCGATATTTGGGGGCAGAATTTGGGGCATTTTATCAGCCTTAGTTTGACATTATAATTATTTATCTGAATATTAGGACTCCTTTTCGAATCCCTCCGTCTCCGCCATTATTCGCCCCGTTAATTGCCCCAGATCAATACTGGATTGCGCAATGGGGCTGACAGAGCCGAAACTTCGGCTTAGGGGCCTTACCATGTTCGCCTTGCGACTCTTTTTGCGCACCCATTACCGGCTGGCCATGCTGTTGGTTATATTGGCTTTGCTGGCAAAAGCGGTGGTGCCGATGGGCTATATGGTTGGACAGTCGGGCAAGACCTTCACTGTCATGGTTTGCGCCGATGGCAGCGGCGAGATGCAAAGTCGGGCGATCACCGTCCCGATGAAACCCGGCTCGCATGATGGCCAGGATTCCGCGCGATCCGGGAAGGCCTGCGCTTACTCGGCGACTTCGATGGCGGCTATGAGTGGGGTGGATGCGCCTTTGCTCGCCGCGGCCTTGCTGTTCATTCTTGCGCTGGGCTTTGCGCCTACGCCGCCAATCCTTCTACAACAAAGCAACTTTCTTCGCCCGCCCTTGCGCGGGCCTCCGGCTCTGGCCTGACTTTTCCACCCGAATAGTCAGCTTTGCTGATCCGCCTGTAAAAGGGGCGGGTTGGCATATCCGGAGTATCCAATATGAAATCGACCAATATTTATCCGCTCGCCGGGATTGCATTATTTGCGCTAGCTGCGCCGGTTCTCGCCCACAATTTTTCCGTCGGCAAGATCGCGATTGGCCATCCGTGGACGCGCGAAACCGCAGCTACGCAAACCGTAGGTGGCGGCTTCCTGACCATCCGCAACAACGGCAATGTCAGTGATCGACTGGTTTCGGCCACATCGCCATCAGCAACCGAAGTCCAGATTCATACCATGAGCATGGACGGCGGCGTGATGCGAATGCGCCAGCTCAAAGACGGCATCGCTATTCCCGCCGGTCAGTCAGTCGAGCTGAAACCCGGCGGTTTGCACCTCATGTTTATAGGCCTGAAAAAGCCTTTCAAGCAGGGCGCCAAAATCCCCGCCACATTGAAATTCGCCCGTGCGGGTTCGGTGCAGGTGACCTTCGCCGTGCAACCGGTTGGTTCGACCGCACCGATGGAGGCTGGCCATGCCGGACATTGATCAAAGCCAAGCCGAAGGTACAGGGGCGATCCGCAAATTGCTATGGGTTATGGCAATTGTTGCAGTCGTGCTGGGCGGCCTACTGTATCTCGGCCTTGAGAAGAAGGGTGCCGAGAAGTCCGCATCAACCGTCGCCGCCTTGCCCTTTGGCGGGCCGTTCGAGCTGGCCCGGGCAGATGGTTCTGTGCTGACAGACAAATCGCTCTCTGGCCGCCCGTATGCGATCTTCTTCGGCTTCACCCGCTGCCCAGACGTCTGCCCGACAACACTGTCACGACTGGCATTGTGGCGCAAAAAACTGGGTGCCGATGGGAACAAATTCGATATCGTTTTCGTCTCTGTCGATCCTGATCGCGACAAGCCTGCAGATATCGGCGCCTATACCGAGATTTTCGGCACCCCAATTATCGCGGCGACCGGCACCGATGCGCAACTCGCCCAAATCCGCAAAGGTTTTGGCGTTTATGTCAAAAAGGTGCCTCTGGACCCCAGCAAACCGGATGGCGATTACACGATCGACCATACCGCCGGCATTTTCCTGATGGATGCCCGGGGACGGCTATCGTCGATCATCGATCACCATGAAGCCGAAGCAACCGCGCTGGATAAGCTGCGGATGCTGGTTGGCTGAACACCCGAATTTGAAAGATTAGAAAATGAAAACCCGATTTTTTGTAGCGACCGCGCTTGCGGCGATCGCGTCTGTTTGCCCCGCTTTTGCGCAGCAAACTGATCCGACCGATGGTAATCTCATCATCGTCACCGCACAGCGCACAACCGCGCTCAACCTTGACCGTGAAGCCGAAGAAGAATTGGCGACCGGCCCTGATGCCGCGGCTTTCATTGCGCGCCAGCCCGGAATGGCCTTGGTCGATAATGGAGCTCTATCTGGCCAGGTGCAGATGCGTGGGCTGTTTGGAGAGCGTATAGCGCTGCGTATCAATGGCCAGCATTTCGCAACCGGCGGGCCCAATGCAATGGATCCCGCTATGCATTATGCGCCAATGGCGCTGATCGACCGGGTCGAGATTGCCCGCGGCGCCTCTCCCGTCCGCGATGGCCCCGGTTTTGGTGGCGGTGTTAACGCAGTGTTGAAAAAGACACGTTTTGGTGAAGCCGGTGCGCTGGCACCTCAGATTGATGTTTCAGCACAATATCGCAGCGTCGATGACAGCGTTGCTATCGGTGGCATGGCTGGTCTTGCCAATGACCGGGTACGATTGGGAGCGATCGCATCGTGGGAGAAGGGCGATGACATGCGCTTTCCCCATGGGCGGGGCGGAGGAACCAGCTTCGAACGCGCGGTTTATGGTGTACATGCCGGATTCCAGACGGGGCTCGGTGAAATCTCGCTGGAATATCGGCGGCAGGATACCGGGCGTTCCGGCAACCCGCCTTTTGCGATGGATATCATCTACTTCCACACCGATTTCCTGCGCGCAGGATTTGAGGGCGAATTGGCGTCCGACCTGACACTTGAAGCGCATGCTGATTATTCAGGTGTAGAGCACCGAATGAACAACTTCGCCTTGCGCCCGACGCCGACAGTGGCGGCGACACGCCAGTCCGATACTTATGCCGATACAATGGGTGCGGGTCTTTCCCTGCGCTTTGGAAGCTCCGACCGGCACATCCGCATTGGGGGCGATTTCGAAGCGATCGACAAAGGATTCATGCTCTATAACCCGTTGTCGCCCACCTTCTTCATCCACCCGCTTGATCGGGCGAAAAGTGATCGCATCGGCGCATTTGCCGAAGCCAGAGCGGCGCTGGGAATAGTTGACGCAGAGTTGGGTTTTCGGGTCGATCGCCATGGCGCCAGCACCGAAGCGCCGCGCTTCGGACCGGGAGTGCCCATGGGGCCAGCCACTCTCGCGCGCGCTTTTGCCAACGCCGACAGGGAATGGTCTGCTACCTCGGTCGATGCGGCGTTGCGTCTCTCCGCAGATTTGGGAGAAATAACGCCGCGCTTCACGCTCGCCCGCAAGACTCGCGCGCCGAGTTTGGTTGAGCGCTTCGCATGGCTTCCAACCGAAGCCAGCGGCGGTTTGGCCGATGGCAATATCTATGTCGGATCGTCGGCACTCAAGATCGAGAAAGCATGGCTTTTCGAGGCGGGATTCGACTGGAAAAGCGAGACGGCCTATGCTCGACCGCTGATCTATTATCGCCGTCTTGAGGATTTCATTCAGGGCGTTCCCTTTGATGCCACCCCCGGTGTGCTTGATACACCGGTCGAAATGGTATCGGCGGCGAGCGGCGATTCCACACCGTTGCGCTTCACCAATGTTGACGCCGAAATTTACGGCGCCGACGTTGCATTCGGCACGCGGATTTCGGGGCCGTTGAGGTTGGATGGCGTCGCCAGTTTTGTACGCGGCAAGCGGCGGGACATATCGGACAATCTATACCGCATTGCGCCAGCCAATGTGCGGCTCGCCCTCGCATGGGAAGCCGATCGCTGGTCGCTGACTGGAGAAGCCCTCAAGGTTGCCAAGCAGCGCAAGGTTTCTGCCACCAACGGCGAAGTTCCGAGCCAAGGCTATGTAACCTTTAACCTGTTTGGGCACTGGATATTGCACGACGGCTTGCGTCTTGATGCCGGCGTCGAAAATCTGTTCGACAAATATTATACCGAGCATCTGGCCGGATATAATCGCAACAGCGGCTCTGACGTAGCGTTGGGGGCACGTCTGCCGGGTGCGGGGCGTTCGGCCTTTATCCGGCTGCGATGGGAGACGCGCTGAATCCATATAATAGGCGCTCCGAGAGACTTGCAGGTGCCCCATGGAATCGGCATAGCCACCTGCAAGTCCAAGGAGAGTCCCGAAAATGAAAACCCGCGCTGCCGTCGCCTTTGAAGCCAAGAAACCGCTCGAAATTGTCGAGCTTGACCTTGAAGGCCCCAAGGCGGGCGAAGTGCTGGTCGAGATCATGGCCACCGGCATTTGCCACACCGATGCCTATACGCTCGACGGCTTTGACAGCGAGGGGATTTTCCCGAGCGTTTTGGGCCATGAAGGCGCGGGCGTGGTACGCGAAGTCGGCGCGGGCGTTACCTCGGTCAAAGCCGGCGACCATGTCATCCCGCTCTACACCCCCGAATGCCGCCAGTGCAAAAGCTGCCTTTCGGGCAAGACCAACCTGTGCACCGCGATCCGCGCCACGCAGGGCAAGGGCCTGATGCCCGATGGCACCACGCGCTTCAGCTATAAGGGCCAGCCCATCTATCACTATATGGGCTGCTCGACATTCTCCAACTTTACGGTGCTGCCCGAAATCGCGGTTGCCAAAATCCGCGAGGACGCACCATTCCAGACCAGCTGCTATATCGGCTGCGGCGTGACCACCGGCGTTGGTGCTGTGATCAACACTGCGAAGGTACAGGTGGGCGACAATGTCGTGGTCTTTGGCCTCGGTGGCATTGGGCTGAACGTAATCCAGGGCGCACGGCTTGCCGGTGCCAACGCGATCATCGGCGTCGATATCAACCCCGACCGTGAGGAATGGGGCCGCAAGTTCGGCATGACCGCCTTCCTCAATTCAAAGGGTATGAGCCGAGAGGATGTGGTCGCGAAGATTGTCGAGATGACCGACGGCGGGGCGGATTACACCTTCGATGCCACCGGCAATACCGACGTGATGCGCACCGCGCTCGAAGCTTGCCATCGCGGCTGGGGCACCTCGATCATCATCGGTGTGGCCGAAGCCGGCAAGGAAATCGCCACCCGCCCGTTCCAGCTCGTCACAGGGCGCAACTGGCGAGGCACTGCCTTTGGCGGGGCCAAGGGGCGCACCGACGTACCCAAGATCGTCGACATGTACATGCAGGGCAAGATCGAAATTGACCCGATGATCACCCATGTGATGGGTCTTGAAGAGATCAACACCGCCTTCGACCTGATGCATGCTGGCAAGAGCATCCGCAGCGTGGTGGTGTTCTGAAGTTTTAACAAAGGAGAGAGACTATGTTTAGCCATATCATGCTGGGGGCAAACGACCTCGGCGAATCGAAGGCCTTTTACGACGCCACACTGGGCGCGCTCGGCCATGGTACCGGAACGCAAGATGACAAGGGCCGGGTCTTCTGGTTCACGCCCACCGGCATTTTCTCGGTAAGCATCCCGATTGATGGAAATCCGGCGACCTGTGCCAATGGCGGTACTGT
>NZ_CALMSV010000122.1 GCF_937872355.1 uncultured Sphingorhabdus sp.
CCGGCAGACAATCTCGGAAGCGAATATGCCAAAGCTGCCCTGGTGCAATGGTTTCATCTACTGGCAGAAGGGAAGCTGAAAAGCTGCAGCTATGCTGACTTCCAGCACCGAACGGGGCTCAAGCTCAGCAAGGAAGGTGGGCTAACGGATGACCTTCCGCCGATCCAGCGATGGCTCAACCGCATCTTGGCCCTCCCGATTCAATTGCAAAACGACATATTCGACGAGTTTCTGGGCTTAGTCGAACAACGCGTGCAGGCGGCAAGGGAAGCAGGAACACTCGACATCGGCGTCGAAACAATCAAAGCCGAAGCAATCGAAATCATCGACGAAAAGCTTCTCCGTGTCGACTCGCACAGCGGTGCAAAAACCTGCCTTCTGACCATAGATCTGAAATGGAAGAAGCAGACTACGTCGCTTGAAAAAATCATGGCACGCGCCGCCAACGATACAAAGTCGCGTTATCTCCAGAACAGCAAAACGAAGGAGGTCGCTCTACTTACACGAGCCCGCTCGCTCCTGTTCAACGACGGACAGATGATCAGGAACTACAGGCTGACGAAAATTGCGGAATATGGAAGCATCACCGAAGGGGCACTTTCCGAGTCAGCATGGGAAGACATTCATGAGGCCAATTTTCAGAAGCTCTGGAGTTCACAGGCCGCGGACGAAGCTGAGAGGCTGCACAGTGAACGCGTCTATCTCGCCTCGGGGCAGCTCTTGCCAATCTGGAACAAGCTCAGTGATGACCATATGGAAGTACGCCGACTAACGACCAACGCAGGACAATCGATCCTGGGACGAATTGTCGAACCAAGTGACGTCGCGGCGCTGTACCAAAACTTCGGCGTAAATGCCGAGGTCAACCTGTCGGCTGAACAGATGGTTGAGGGCGCACTTGCGGGAAGAACGGTTACAATCAACGGTGTCGAAACCCTCCAACTAAAACATTCAATGGTCAATTTCGAACGGCGTCTTGAGCTTGTTGGCGCCGATCCTCGGCGACTGAAACATTACAAGGCGCTTGGGTGCTACACTGAACTGATCCAGTCGAGGACGAGACTATTCCTTGCGCGATCGAGCGCAGTCTCAGTGATCGAAGCCATCACCGATCAGAAATGAACACCGGGATAATCCAAAAGGAAAGGGGGGAGGGAGGAGGGAGCTTGGAGCGTGGCTAAAGCCGCGCGGCTCAGCACAGGAGACTTATCATGACAATTACAACAGTTCCGCTTAAATGCCTTCGGCTTGCCAAAACCAATGTTCGCCGTTCCAACGGCACCACAGGAATCGAGATGCTCGCAGCCAACATCTTGGCGCATGGCCTCATCAACCCGCTGCAAGTAATCCAGGCAAAAAAGAAGGGCTTCTACGACGTCTTTGCCGGTGGTCGCCGACTGCGCGCGCTCACACTGCTGACTGAAAATGGCTCAATTGACGACGACTATGCCGTATCGGTAGAAATCAAGGAAGCCAGCGACACGCTGATGCGCGACATCTCGCTTTCGGAAAATGCAATGCGGGTGGCAATGACGGCCGCCGACGAATGCCTCGCATTCGACCAGATGTTGGGCAAGGACAAAAGTCCTGAAAAAATCGCACAGCTTGCAACCAATTACGGAACAACCGTGCGCCATATCGAAGCGCGGCTTCGTCTTGCTAACCTCGCCGATCCAATCTTTGCAGCACTGTCTGACGGAACAATCACGCTCGACGCAGCCAAAATTTACGGACTGACCGCAGACAAGGACAGGCAATTGGCCGCTTACGAAAGTCTTGCTGCAATTCGCGGGCAAAACGATGATTGGCGAATTCGCAAATTGATCTTTGACGATGCGCTGCAGGCTTCCAACCCCATTGCCCTGTTCATCGGCGAAGAAGCATATCGCGAAGCCGGCGGCCGCATCGAGGCTGACCTGTTCAAGGATGCTGGTAGCGCCAATTGGACCGATGGACATATTGCCCGCAGCCTCGCCGAAAGCCAGCTCAACGAGATGGCTGAACAAGTCAGAACCGAGAACGGACTGGGCTGGATCAAGATCGTCGTCGGGGACAATGTCCCTTATGATGCCTATCAGCAACTGCATTATTATTACCCGCCACGCGTCAAGCTCGACGACGACCAACAAGCGCGACTCGAAGCCGTCGAAGACCGCATCGGAGAAATCAACGAACTCTTCGAATATGGCGAGTTTGAGACGACAAGCGAAGAAGAACTGCAGAAAGAGCTTGATGCGCTCGAAACCGAATATTCCGAGCTCCACGATCAGGGAACCGCAATCCCTGACGAAGATCGGGAACATATCGGCGCATTCTTGATGCTGACTAAAGAAGGCGGAACGACGCTCTATCACCAGCTGTTTTCAACCAGAACAATGCGGAACGACAGCAATAGAACCGATCAGCGATCGGACGACGCGCCGCAACCAATCCACAGCAGAAGCCTTACCGAGGATATGGCGATGATCCGCCGCGACATCCTGGCAGTGCATCTCGCAAATGACCCGGGCCTCGCGCTGGATCTCTCGATCTTCCAACTCGCGGCAGGTGTTCTGTCAGCAGCCTATGGCACGGGAATCACGCTGCGCATCGAATCTGTGGGCGACCCGCAAGGAAGCACATCTACCAAATCGAACGCAGCCACCGAAGCACTCGCGCAAATCCGGGAATCGCTCGATGTCAGCTGGTTTGATCACAGCGATACCAATGGCAACTTCCAGCGTTTCCGCGAGCTTTCCGATGACGTCAAAGCAGCCTGGCTGGCCTATTCCATGGCTCGGAGCCTGAAAGCCACTTCTGCGACGAAGAACAACTTCCACAACCCGTTTCACACGATGTTGGGGGCGATTATGGAAATCGACACCGCGACGCATTGGCGGCCGACTGCCGACAATTATTTTGGCAAGCTGAAGAAATCAGCAATCCTCGAACGCATCGGAGAACTTGGCGATCCATCATTGGTGGCCCGCTACAGCAGCTCGAAGAAAGGCGAAATCGCGGACGCAGCTGAGAAAATCTACAGCGGCAACGCCATAATCGATCCTGAAATCAAGGCCAAGGCCTTGGCCTGGGTGCCTGAGGAACTACGCTTCAAGACCGAAGACGTCGAAGAAGTGGCGGCACCTAACGGCATTGACCCGGAAGCGATCGACGACGTCGCAATCGATGGCCCCACCGAGACTGACGATAACGACGCCGAGGCCGCCAACGACGAGCTCGTCGAAGCCTAAAACAACCATGAACATCCGCATCGAGCCGGGGCCAAGACTCCGGTCGATCGCGGCTGCCCGAAGGAAATCGAAATGCCAAAATCAGAAAGAGCATCACCTGCAGAAATCATCACTGACATGGTCATCAGCCGTCTTGAGCAGGGCGTAAGGCCGTGGACCAAACCCTGGGCATGCGGTGCATCCCAACGGCCTTTGCGCGCATGCGGAACGCCCTACACCGGGATCAACTGCCTTTATCTGTGGGCGATGGCCGAACAGAACGGTTTTCACTCGCGATACTGGATGACCTACAAACAAGCGCAGCAGCTAGGAGCGCAGGTTCGCAAGGGCGAGAAATCATCGCTAGCGATCTTCTACAAGCAATATGACGTCGAACCGAAAGAAGACTCGGATGATGACGATGGGAAACGCCGCGTCATGCGGGCCTATCATGTCTTCAACGCCTGCCAAATCGATGACCTGCCTGAAAAATACACCGCGACCGAAATCGTCGTCCAACAGCCCGAATATGAGCAGCGCGAAGCGTTGGAAGCCATGTTCAATTCGTGGCCGCTGCAGGTCCGCCATGCCGGCACACAAGCCTATTACAGCCCAAGCGCCGACATCATCCAGCTGCCTAACCGCGAAAAATTCTTCACCTATCCCGACTATGCAGCAACCCGTGTGCATGAAAGCGTGCACGCAACCGGCCACAAAGACCGGCTCAATCGACAATTCGGCAAGCGTTTCGGTGACAAGGCATACCAATTCGAAGAGCTAGTTGCTGAATCAGCGTCATTTTTTATGAGCGGCGAACTGGGACTGCCCGACACTGTCATGGAAGGGCATGTGGCCTATATTGGCCATTGGCTCGAAATTTTGCGCAACGACAAGACAGCCCTGTTCACGGCGGCAGCAAGAGGTGAAGAAGCCGTCAATTGGCTGAAAGCCAATGCCTCAGGCCGCGCTGCAGCGCAAATCGCGGCTTGAGGATATGACCATGTATCCCGACCGCGAATACAGGTTTGTTCTGGCAACTCTTGATCCGATCCCGAGCCTCAATGAGGCCGGATGGTATATCGCCATCCAGCACGCCATGAACGATGCGGAAGCAGCTGGGCTTGATGCAGTCAATGACCCTGGCGTTCGCTTGCTCCGATTGAAATCGACCAGCGCACAAAGCGCCTCGGTCGAAAACCCCGAAATGACAGAGCTGCAAAATATCTGCCAAAAGCGGCTCGCCAAGCTACGACGCGAACCCACACTGGCACTTCTCGGAAGCTATGACGTCGCTAGCGACGACAAGTTGAAGCAGTGGTTCCATGCCGAGGCGCGCAAGGCGCTGGTCGCAATGGCGGACAAGGCCGAAATCGATCCGAGAATGTATCAGCTACGCCACAGACTGGGACATCGCTATGAACCTGGCTCAACCTATATGGTCGGCAAAGGCTTTCACATCGAGGTGACCGCTGGACGAAAATTCGGAGCCAATGTCGGTCTCTACAAGACAAAAGACCGCGATTACCTAACCGGCGACACGCCTCGCTGGCGATCATTGCTGCAGCTCCTCGACACCGCCGACTATGCCCTATGGCTGAAGGATCAACTGCGATTGATGCAAATAATGAGCAATATTTGCTCTCCGGAAGAAGCACTTGACCCCGAGTCCGGTTTGACTCACTCTGACGAAAGGATTGGGCAATGACTGGTTTTACGAGAATTTCCGACAAGCGAAAAATACTCGCAGGATTTGCGAACGCACACCGGCTCGCGCTTCGGATCAGCGAGGCCGCAAACATCAACACGGCCGTCACACGTACCGACGATCCAACGCAACCGTTCAAGGTTTCGATCAGCGACCCGCGCGATCCTAAACAGATCTTGCGCGTGCAACAGGGATGATCGTCATGGACCAGAACCCGACAGCAGCCGAATGTGCACGGCTGAACGATCTTTGCCGCTTCGGTCAATTGCACCAAAGCAGAATTGTAATCACACGCGGCTGCATTGATCGCTTTTGCAATCCCGATGAACCATTGAGCATATTCACGGTGCAAGCCGAGCTTTCGAACAAAGTCCGCGAGCACCAATTCAACGCAGACGATGATCCTTATGGCGAACGTGACTTCGGTGCGTTCGAACATGAAGGCGAAAAGCTCTTCTGGAAGATCGACTATTACGACTCCGATCTCACATATGGATCAGAAGATCCCAGTGACGTCGAGAAGACGCATAGAGTTTTGACGATCATGCTTGCGAGCGATTATTGAACGGAGAAGTGCGATGACGCCCGGACACAAATTGATGGCAGTAACGCTGATCAGCGTCGCCGCATGCTCATCAACAGCAAGCAGCCAAAGCGTGAACGTGCCCGGCGCACGAGCGATCGACGGCGATAGCCTGGCTATCGAAGTGCGGCTCAAAGGCGTTGACGCCTTCGAACATGATGCAATTTGTGCGGACAGGCACAACAAATGCACGCCATGCGGCAGAATGGCCCAAAGCCAACTGGCCGCGATCCTCGATCAAGGACAGCGCAACGGGTCAATCACAATCACATTCTCGAAAACACGAAGCTATAATCGTCTCATCGCGACAGCGCAGGCGAACGGCTTTGATGCCGGCGAAGCCCTGATCGCCTCAGGCTACGCCATCCCGCAGCCGCAATATCTAACCGACGATCCGGAAAGGCGAGAGCGATACCAGAGGGTATTCGAATCCGCCTTGGAAGAACAGCGCGGTGCATTCGCAGGCCGGTGGATAGAACCGCAGCAATGGCGGCAAGGCCGTAGATTAACATGCGAGGCCCAATCATGACCAAAACAATGCGAATGGCAGAAATGCTGGATCACATCCACGAAGGACACCTTGCCAGACGCCAAGGATGGCACAACGGAATGCTCTACGTCTATATCGACAGCACCAAAGGATTTAGCGAGCCATTCATCGCAACATTTACACGGGGCGTTCTCATAGATTGGCCATATTCGCCTTTACGGGCGGATTGGTGCAGTGAAGACTGGATCTTGGTTTCGGAGAAAGAAGCAGCAGCTCAGCGCGAGCGCGCGATACCGTCCCACGCTGGACCAAAATCAAAATCTTCCTCAAAGCGTCCGCGAGGGCCATCGGCTTCATCAAAGAAACGATAAGGCGGCTCAGCTGCAGCAACAGCATGCCCGTTGGTCGCTGACACATGAGCCGCGTCAGCGCGGGTTTGCATCAATGCAACGAGCCGCTGCAGATCCAACAGCATAGCGACCGGGCCACGTCCAGCGACCGAATAATAAAGCGCGCGCTGATAATCATCGCCCCGACAACCTAAAATTTCTGCCAGACGACGCTTGCCTTCAGGGCGACCATCAGCCGCCCAGCACAGCGCTTCCTGAAGCTCACGCGCGGCCAGAAAACCATCTTCTGGCGGCATCCCGACCGAATGGCCCGCAAGGGCGCGCATCGTCCAGGATTCATCCGGATTGTCGCGAACCTCGATCAAGCCGAGATCGATATCCAGAGGGTCCAAACCGTGCTTCTTCATCCACTTCGAGAAAATCATCTTCAAAACCTCCATTTTTTCGAACGTAACATGAACATCAGCGGCATTGCAAGCGTGACCTCTCCATGCCAGATTCTTTTGAAAGGAGATTGTCAATGTGGCTCGTTCCAAGAGGCACAGTGAAGATAAACCAGAGTGCGAAACCACTGCCTGAAGCAGTGCGCGCCGCCCTGGACGATTGGTATTCGGGCAAAGGATCACTCCGCGACGAAGAGGCCGCGGTCACGCTCGCGCAACAGGCACGCAAGCACCGATACTGGCTCGCTTGTTCATGCAGAGGCGACGGAACAAAATTGCGCGCTCCAATGCTTACTTTCAATTTCCTGTCAGAAGCAGAGACCTATTATCTGCGCCGCTTGACCGGTCGCAAGCACAGCGCCCATGCTGAGACGTGCACCTATTATCGTGAGCAAGCACCCCCAAGGCTCCGGGAAATCGAAAGCAACCGCAAAGCGATCACTCCTACAGACGGTTATTTTGCGATCCTTCACCCGGACGCTGTGCAACTCAGTCAAAAGCCCGAAGATGAAGATATCGACGATCGCACCAGGCACAAGACAACACCAAAACTTGCGCGCATGCTCTGGCAGCTTCTGACAATATCAGGCCTGACAAGAATCCCCACACGCGAACATGACATTGCCGAAATTTTCAAAGTCATCAAAACGGCCGCCCAAAAAATCGAAATTGCTCCGGGAATCCAACTCGCCGAACTGCTCTTCACACATCCGGCAGCATATCACAGCCGCAAAATCTATGCTGTTTTGCGTTCACGCGCGAAAACATGGCCCAGAGACCATCAGCCACAGGCTTTCATGCTGACCTATGGACAGGCAAAGCGAAGCAACAGTCTCCAATTTCGAACCGAAGAGCCGATGCCGATCATCAACAGCATCCAATCACGATCAACGGTCGACAACCGTCTCGACGGTCCATGGCTCGCGCTGACGGTTATCGGCGACTATCCCGATATTCACGGATATGCGCCCATGCGCTGCTACGCTGAAGCGATCATGTCCGGACATTATTTCGTTCCGGCACTTCGTAACAGCGATCGACCGATTTTCATGCAGCTACTCGCAGCACGGCAGATGCTACTCGACGACGACATCGAAATGCAGATCGAACGTCCCCTTTTCGACCGTCCGGTCGAAAAAGGATATACACGGCCCGACTATGACCTCGAATTCTTCGACCTCAACACCGGAGAATTGAAGCGCGCCGCATTGCTTGTCGACGCCCAAGACGACATCTTTGTAAAGAACAGAGATGAGCTTTTGCGACCGCATGTGCAATGCCTCCATATATCGACGAATGACCCAAACTCAGGCGACAAACTCCAACGCCTGCTTCGCGAATATCTCCAGCTCTGCTGATTGAAAGGGGAGGGGGTTGAAGGGGGGTGCGCTGCCAAAGGGGCAAGCGCCCATCAGGAGACCATCATGGCAGACCTATTTGAAACGACGGTTGTCGATCCATCGATACCGCCAGGCGATATACTACCGATCGAGCTCATGCTGCTTGCAGAAATATTCACGCTCGATGGCGATGATGACCGTATTTACCTCCACACCGAGAACAACACGGCGCAGATACTCCATCTCACAGCATCGGAGCTATCCGCAGCATGTCTCGAAACAGTCGGCGAATGCATTGCCAAAACCATAGCAAACGTGGCGCTGCTGAAGGCGACGGCCTCAGACGAGAAAGTTGCGGTCGATCTCAGCGATGATGGCTGGACCGATATTCTTGCCGACATTGTCAAACGCTCCACAACGCTCGACTTCATCACAGTCGAAACCGGCTATTCCTGCTCAAAACCGAGAAAGGATGGCTTTGGCGGACGTGCAATTTACATCGACGGCGAGACCATCGCCCATATGTCGACGCACGATTGGCTTCAGCGCATGATTGCTGAAGCCGAAGCCAATCGGCTCGCCATATCAGACGAAAGGACATCGACATGATTATCATCATTCCACTCACCATCATCGCTCTCGCGCTGATCGCCATCCTTGCGGTTGCCCGCATGATCATCACCCGCTTTCCGAGCCGACTGGGCCTACAGCCCGTCGGCCCGAGTGACCATTGGGTACGCCTCGAAAAGGCGCGCCGCGAAGAGCCGATTTTCGACCTGCGCGATGCCACAGTTGGCCACATGCGCTGATTCTGCAGAAGGGATCATCCCCAAATGACCAGCACAAGCATCGACACACTCATTCAAAGGGGCGCCTTGTTTGTCGTCAACCATAGCGGCGGCAAGGACAGCCAGGCAATGTTCGCAAAGATATCGAAGCTAGTACCCGCGCATCAAACGATCATAATTCATGCAATATTGCCGGAAGTCGAATGGGATGGTGTGATCGAGCATATCAAGCGAACAACTGGCAACGTACCATTGCTATTTGCGAAGGCTAAAAAGACATTTTTCGAAATGGTCGAACATCGGAGCATGTTCCCGTCGCCTTCTTACCGGCAGTGTACCTCTGACCTGAAACGTAATCCAATTGAACGAGAGATCCGGCGATTCCTCAAAGACAATCCTTCATTTGGAGGGCTTGTCGTAAATTGCATGGGTATGCGCGCACAGGAAAGCACCGGTCGAGCTAATTTGGAACCGCTTCAACTCAATCAGAAGAACAGCAAAGCTGGCCGCGAATGGTACGACTGGCTGCCAATCCATGACTGGCTAATCGACGAAGTGTTTTCGGCTATATCGGATGCAGGACAAGAACCACATTGGGCCTACGCTGCTGGCATGTCGCGCCTCTCTTGCTGTTTTTGCATCATGGCGAACCAATCTGACTTGACGACTGCAGCCCGGCTCGCTCCCGCATTATATCAGCGGTATGTCGATACAGAGCGCCGCCTCAACTACACACTATCGCCGAGCAGGAAATCGCTTCCGGATTTAACAGGAATACCAGGTTGAGCGGATCCTCTCAAAATTGGCGCCTCGTATAAGCCAATGTCAGTTTTTCGAATATATGCCGACCACATCGGAACGACGGACAGTTGATTGTACGAACTGGCTGTATGGAGGCTTCACAACGGCAGCAAAGGCCAATCTAGCAATGTTCCAGGACAACCGTTTTTCGCAAGCCGTCCTGTCCTTGATAGCCGCTGAACACTGCGGCGGCAGCTGACGATTGCAACCAAAAAGCAGCGGACCGAGAAGCCCTACGGGCTTGCCGCACCACTCCTCGCTTTTTGGTACCGCCTATCGGCTTGCATTCGCCACCTTAATGCCACCGCCTGTTTGGTTCATCGGCGGACAGTCCGCCCGATTTCGAAAACGGAGAATGTCATGAAGAACCTTGTTATCCTGATCGGCCGCATCGCTGCCGCTCCCGAAACCCGCCAGTCCGGCGAAACCAGCGTCACAAACTTCAACCTAGTCACCGACCGCCCGAAACTGGTCGATGGCAAAACAGTCAAAAACGACAAAGGCTATACCGATACGATCCCCGAATTCCACCGGATCACCGCATTCAACGGTCTTGGCCAAACCGTCGCCAAGCATAAGGCAAAAGGCGATGTCGTCGAAGTCCAGGGTCGGCTGCACTATTCGAAATGGACCGATAATGGCGGGAACGAACGCTACTCGGTCGAAATCATCGCCGAAGAGGTCCTGTTCCTCTGATGAAAGCAACAAGAGAGGCGCTGCGGACGCAGCGCCTCTTCACCCTTTAACATTTCTATGGTATGGAGAGCATCATGGCAACCAAAGCCCAGATCATCGAACTTGAATTTGACACTCAAGTCGCAACCCTGAAGAAAACCATGGCCGAGCTCGAACTGATACACCAGCAAACGATCAAAACGATGAAGGAATCGCAGTATCATCCTGCGAGTATCATCTTTAACTGCATGATTGGTTTTTCCGCCCTGATGGGTGCAGGCATCGCCATCGGAAAATTCCTGCTGAACTAAACACCCAATTCTTGAGAAGTCACAAACGGCTCCTTCGACCGATACGGCGAAGGGGCCATTTTTTTGCTCTCCATGCAAAAGACATCCGGTGATTGACGCCTTTCGCCCTTCTTGAAACGCGGCCGAAATTGACTTTCAAGTCTGTTGGCCAATCCGGACCAACCAGCAAGCGACGTCCCAGCTATAAGCAAATGATCCCGTTCGTCCTTCAATCGGGAACAAGCGAACTGGGACAGTGCCCGTTTCTTCCGCCTCAATCAGCTCGTCCAACGTTGCATATCCGAGCGCCTTTCTCAGATTATCGCCGCTTAACAATGGTCCACATTGACCAAGAAAATCAGCATCAACCTCGGCGAGCAAATCTCGGTCCTCAAGTCGTTGTGCAATCATAAGCACTCCTCCAGCTGAGCGCGGTGTCTCACAATGTGAACAAATGATCAACAATCGACGAGCTGACCTCAATCGAAATCCCTACTGCTTCCACTCGCAATTTTACTGCTGACCCCAATCAAGCGGCAGATATCCGGTGCGCCTAAAGCTCTTTTCGGTTTGTAACGTCGCCAAATCGACAATTATGACGACGATGGCGCAGCGCTGCCCTTTGGCCAGCCCTGCGAACATGACATATCCCGTCTCAGTTTTTTTGGTTTTTGAAAACGATACAGAAGATGGAGGGCAGCAGCGCGCTTCGCACGCTGCTGCAACCTGCGCTACTCGCTAAGCAGCCGCCAGCATCGCCAAGCGATGCCGTCGCCGGCCAAGCTCGCCGAGCCCCTGACAGGTCTCGGCCCATACGGGTGACGCTCAGGCCTGACGTAACAGGCTAACTCAAATACTGCACAGAGCCACGGTTGGACTTGCGAGGTTGTAACATGCTTCGCATGAGGAAGATGCCCTGCTTGCCTGTTACACCTTCGCTTACAGAGCAGCATCACCATCCGCTTTCCTACCATGCGGGTTTCGGCTCACAAGGGGCTGCCTCCCAGCAACTACGGTCGCGGTTTTCCGCTGGCTGGGCGTTGGCTGCTTGAAGCAGCCAGCCAGCGGAAAACCGGACCTGCGTAAAGCTGGCAGCGCGACGTCCCCTTGCGACCCAAGAGCCCCACATGTCCGGACGCGTCAGGCGAAGCGGCTCCGTGAGCGAAGGGTGAAAGTAAGTCCAAAATATGCGCGACAGGTCATGAGTTTAATAAAGTGAACAAAATTCATTCAGGAATTTTGTGCGTTATTTATTTTTATTTAGTTTTGGCAAAGCTCACCATGAACGATGGGCGGGGGTGGCGCTTTTTTGTCAAGTTTATTGTTTAATTGACTGAATAGAAGGGAAGTTTTATTTAAAAGGGGTCGAGAGGGAATGGTCCCAATCGCCAAGTGCCGGAAGGGCTCAAAGCTTCCGGCGAGAAGTCAAGGAGAAGTCAAATGCAAATCGGAATTATCCGTAAGAACGCTCGCGGCCTGTTCGTGGGTGCAGTCAGCACATTGGACCTGGGCACGATCAACATCGGCCTCAATCCCGTGCAATCGCAAAACCCCGAAGCCCCCGCCTATGAAGTTATGGGATGGCGCACAGGTGCGTCGATGGTCAACGCCGTGAAACTCGGCGCTGTTTGGGAAAAGACCTATCGGGACGGCAGCGGCACGGTTTTCCTTCAGGGCCAGCTTAACGACCCGTCCTTTGCAAAGCCGTTGCGCGTTGCATGCTTCACCATCGAAAGCGGCGAAGAAAAAGGCAATATGTCGGTCGTTTGGGATGATGGCAACCGCCGCAATCGCCAGACCAGCGAAACCAAGGAAGCAGCGGCCGACGGCGACGATGGCCTTGGCAACTCCACCGCTGGCAACGACCAGCACAGCCAGCACTCTTTCCAAGAGTAAAGGAGGTGAGGGGGGAGCAGCTCAAATGCTTCCCCCTCTAGCCACCGGATAGCGCAGACGCAGCTGTCAAGGAAAGACAGCGCCCCGCATCCCAATGACCAATCGCTTAATGAGCCAACGCCGTTCGCGTTGCAAGGAGGCATTATGCCCGGATTTATGAGCATGGCGGATTTTCAAGAGCATTATGCCGAAATCACCGCTTCCCCCGAATTTGCCGCAGCCTTTGGCGAAGAAATCCCGATGGCGCAGCTTTCCCCCTTTGATGAGCCAACGCAAGCCCCGCTTCCCGATGATGGCTTTGCCGAGTTTTTCGCTGGCAGCATGGCAGGAGCGCCGTTTGAATTGCTCGCCGACACACGGCTTGAGCGTTACGCCGAGCGCATTGCATGGGGCATCGTCAACAGCTTGCACATGGTGGCAAGCCAGATCGAGCGCGAAGAGGACGACGCAGCAAAGAAACTTGGCGAATTGGCGCGCAATTTTGACCCTTCCGAAATCTACCAAAACGAATTGGAGGAAACGCAGCGCATTTGCCAAAGCTTGCACGAGGCGCGCGGCGCGATCGAAGCAATGCGCGACCATGCAGCCGCCAAGTTCAGGACCGAAACCGGCAGACCGTGGACCACGACCAAGGGGAGCCGTGTTGCATCCGGCCTCACCGCCAGCCAGATCGACGCCAAAGCCTTTCTAGCAGCACGAGCGCAGCAGAAGCGCGACCAGCTTGCACCCGAAGGCCCATTAGTTGCCATATCAGGTGGCGCGCAATGGGAAGATTCAGCCCCGATCATCGCTAGGCTGGACGCTTGCAAGAAGCGCATCCCTAACATGCTGTTGGCAACAACCGCACAAGCCAAAGGCGTTGACGCTATCGCCGCCGCATGGGCCGCAGCCAATGACATTAAGGTCATCGCGTTCAGGCTTGACCGCAATCTTGGAAACCGCGCAGCCTTTGAACGCAACCGGCGACTTGTTGCCTTGCGTCCGGTCGAGTTGATTATCTGCGAAGGGTCTGGCGTCCAGATCAATCTCGCCCAGCGCGCCCGCGATGCGGGCTTGCCGGTCTGGATAATCCGCAAGCAGGCGATGGAGGCGGCAGCTTGAGCCGCCTTCGCACAGCGTTGCAGCCGGTCTGGCCCGTCCTATGCTGGTTTGCTGTGGCGCTTGTCATCGCTTTTATCTCAATCGGGATATCGGCCGAAATCTGGCCCAGCGCGACAATCTGAACGAGAGAGGAAGCAAAAAGATGAGGCCGGAATTTTTCCTGATCGATGCGGCAACGGGGAAGCCCGCCGCCGCCTATCGCACGACAATCCGCACCGCTGGTGACAGTGATGTTCTGGTTAAGGATATGCAACAGATCGAAGCCGAGCAATGGCTTGCACATGCTATCGAAAGCAATTTTGCAATTGCCGGAAGCAATGCCCAATCCATGCGGCTACGAACTAAGGCCGGAGGATGCGAAGCAGAAATCTGGGGCATTGGTGCAATCCATTTTGGAGTCAGCACTTGCGTCAGTGAAGCGGTGGCAGAAGATGCAGCTTAGCCGATCAACGAACATCGCAACCGGCGAAATGCGCTATCATGCCGATGGCCGCCGCATTACATTTGAGCGCTATCATGAGCTATGGGGCGCAACTGCAAAAGTCAGCGCGCTTGCTACCACACGGACCAATTATGGCTGGCGCTATACCGCCTCGCTGTCCCATGCAGACGGGTAAATGCCAAATTTGCGGGCGGCGACTTCGGCTGAAAAAATCAGCCGAAGTCGCCATGCACTACCGACACGGCACGGCTTGCCCAGGGTCCGGATTTGCACCCATCGAGATCGACGATAGCAGGCTGGCAGAGGTTGCCCGCAACGAGCGGGAGCGCGCCCTGAATATAGCAAAAGAGATACGCATCCAGATCGAGGCGCGCGTAAATCGGATTGAACCAGAATTGATTAAAAGACAGATCGAGGCGAGCACCCAAGCGAACAAGCTTGAAGCCAAGCTGCGCCGCCTGAATAGATGGCCGGAACGCTTCGCACGGCAGATGGAGAACCACGGTTACGGCGATCCACCGCCCCCCTATATTACAGCGCGTTATGGTGCGAACTACGCAAAGGGATAGGGCGCTACCGCGCCCGATTTATCGACGCCGAGGCAAGCGGAGAGGGGAAACCTTCTTGCAGTTTGTCCGAGCCTGAGAGCTGGCAGCGCGCCCGTCAAGGATGCGCGGTGCCCCCAATTTTTTCCTCCGCTTCACTGCGTTACGCTCCAGAAAAAATCGGCACCCCCACGCCCCGCTTGCGCGGCGGCGCTTTGCGCCGTCCCTGACTGACACGCTGCCAACTCTCGTTCGAGGGGCCTCTTCAATCAGAGGCTGAAAGGAGCCTGTCATGTCAGAGCAAACGAAATTTGAAATCGCACTTGCACGAGCTGAACAAAGATCGCTTCATACCGATTTCGATCAACACATCATTGAAGAAAATGGCGAGTTCATTGTCCATGATGATGGCAACGGAACACTGCCCCAATGGCGAATTGACCAGATCGTCTTTACCGTGTCAGGAAAGCTTTGTCTGGAAGATTTGGGCCAAGCAAACTGGCTCGATGATGCGCTGCCTGTCCAGATCGAAATGGGCTGGCTTGAGCATTTTAACGAGAGCGAATTGCCATATTGAGAAAGGGGCGCAATGCCCCTTTTTTGCGTCGGTGGCTTAGCGGCGAAGCGGCGCACGGGGGATCGACCCCCGCGCGCCGCTGGCATGTTATGCCGGTTTAATCATGGTTGGTGATATGGGAATAGGCACGGTCGAAAGCAGCTTCAAATGAGGTTAGGGCGAAGCGCAAATCATGGATGACATCGACCGGATCGCGAGTGCATCCAGAGAGGGTCAAGGCTTTGAGCCAGTCGCTTGCAGAAGGAGAATTCTGGATGTCAGCAAAGACCGGATCGAGACGCCAGTCGGGGGGTGAACGCAAGCCGGAATCGGGCATGATCGAAGGCACCATTCTGTCAAAACAGTATTGGGTCAATTGGCATTTTTGAGGCGCTTGTGAGCCTCTGCGAAGCCCATCTTTTTGACCAGATCGAGAAAGCTTTTCAACTCAGCAAGCGGTGTCTTCGCCAGTAGCGATTTGGTCAACAGATCGGTTCGTTCAGAGTGTTCCAGTTCACGCAAACGCGAGCGCCTTTCAGCAAGCTTTTGCTCCTCGGCTTCGATTGCTTTCATCTCTTCATCGAAGGACAGTTTCTTGGCCATTTAGTATCTCCGGCAATGGTGTTGCATTGCGGGAAGTGATAGCGCCATGATCCGACCGAGACAATAGCGGGAGCAATTTTCAAGGCCACCTGGCCCGGTTGACCAGCTGAAAAGCTGTTACCGATGGACTGGTTACAAACGCAACTATCGGGAGGCAGGGTCAACATATCAAAAATCGAAGTAAGCAGACCTTACACCACGTTGTGGTGAGAATAATACATAAATACAAGGCGTTAGTTGATGGCATGTTGTAAGACAATGTCTTACGCTTTTGGAAGCGGCGGAAAACAGCGGATTTTTCGTAAGACGTTGTCTTACATCGCCATCACGAAACATGGTGTCTTACATATCGCTTGCGGCCACCTAATGTTACGGCTAAAAGAGACCGGCGAAGTAACCACCGGCGTGCACACCTTTATCGAAGGTGTGTTTGAATGCCAACTACGTCTATAACTGTTCGGTTTGATCTCGAACTCGCGACAGATCTCAATGACCTTGCCCGAAACAAGGGCGCTCCAAAGAGCATGATCGTTCGTGAAGCGGTCGCATTCTACCTCAAGACGATGCGTGGGCGTAGCGAGGAGCAGCTCAGAAAAGTCATGTCCAGCGAATATACCGCGCTGGCGATCGACCTGATTGTTTCAACCGAATATCCCGCCGACAGAGACAAGTTATTGATTGAAGCGGGACGTCGGGCGGAGGCTGTAGATGCAACAGCCTAACACCTATTCGGATGGTCGCCGCAAGGGCAAGTTGAAGCATCATTCGGCGCGCGGAACGCTCCCCCGAAACAGCGGAAACTACACCCGCGGATCGCAGCTGATCGTGCATGAATTCATGATGTGGTGGGGCTCTTCCAAGATTCCCATTTTGATGATCCTCGGCATCTTCGCGATCCTCTATTCGGTGGCCCTGGCGATCACGCTGCGCGAGCATGAAGTGCAGATGATTTTAATGCGCAGCTATGCCTGGATGTGGGAGATAATGAAGCTCAATCCAGACAAGGTTACCAACCTCACCTTGCGCGATGGCAGCGTCGTTACCGCGCACATGGATATGATCGCTTCGCACCCGCAAATTGCAGCTGCCTGGGCAACCGCCACGAAGTGCTTCTGGGGGTCAGGACTCGTTGCCTTGCTGGTCGGTGGCCCGTTCGCGGTCTGGTATGTAGATGCATCAAGCAAGCGCGGCGAGAACATCCTGGAAGAGCGGCACCAACGAGGTGCCATGCTCGTTGATGCGGAAGAGCTGGCGCCGATAATCGACGCTCATAACCGGGCTGAATATCGCAAGGAAGTGCGACAGCTCTTTCCCAAGCACAGCGCCGAAGAAATTGCCCGGTTGCCCTTCGCCAAGCGCAAGGAGAGCGGTATCCACCATCCCTACAACATCGCGGGGATCAACTTTCCCTGGCGCACCGAACAGGGTCATGTGATGCTCATTGGCACCACCGGCACCGGTAAGTCGACCGTCATGAAAGACATGATCGTGCAGATGCGCAAGCGCCAAGACAATGGCGTCGTATTTGATCTCACCGGCGATTTTGTCGCGAGCTTTTACAATCCTGAGACGGACGTCATTTTGAACCCGATGGATGAGCGCTGCCCGAACTGGTCAGTGTTCAACGACTGCAGGGACCATGTGGACCTGACCAGTGCTTCAGCCGCTCTGATTCCGATCGATGGGGGCGCGTCCGAACCATTCTGGACGATGGCCGCGCGCACACTCTTTGTCGAAACATGCATCAAGTTGCTGGAAGACGAGAAGCAGTCTGGCGGGAAGCGCAAGGCGACCAACCAGGCGCTCGCGAGCCGCCTAATGATGGCTGACCTGAAGCAGGTTCACAATATGCTTGAAGGCACGATCGCGGATCCTTTGACCGCGCCTGAGGCTGCGCGGATGGCAGAGTCTATTCGTGCAGTTTTTAACACCAACGCGCAGGCGCTGCGCTTCCTGCCCGAAACCGGTCCGCACTTCTCGATCAAGGAGTGGGTTGGCAAAACGGATAAGCGCGGAAGCATCCTCTTCATCAGCAGCTCGCACAATGAGCTGACCCTGAACAAAGCGCTCCTTACCCTTTGGATGAATATCGCCGTCCAGCATTTGATGCGGTTGCCGCGCACCCGGGACCTGCGGACATGGTTCTTCTTTGACGAAGTGCACGCGCTTCACCGGTTGCCGGCGATCGAGGATGGCCTGCAGACAGCGCGGGGCTACGGCGGGGCCTTCTGTCTAGGCATTCACTCGATTGCCAAATTGAAAGAGACCTATGGGGAGCAGGGAGCGGTGCATCTGACATCGCTTGCCCGAACCAAGCTGATCCTTGGCACGGCGGATCGCGAGACGGCGGAATATTGCTCGGACTTTATCGGTCACCGCGAAGTGCGCAAAAATGATGAAGCCTATAGCTACGGCTATTCGCAAATGCGCGATGCGGCAACCATCACCCCGCGCGAGCAGATCGAGCCGTTGGTGCTTCCCGATGACCTTATGAAACTGCCGTCGCTGCGAGGCTTTCTGGTTTATACCGAAGGCTTTGATGCCGCACGTGTGAAGCTGAAATATCGCTCCTATCCACAGGTCGCGGCTCCCTATCAGACACGGCAAAACGTCCAGCCACTCACTCTATTGCGGGAAGCCGCCACACGACCGACGGGCGAGGACGAGGAGGAGGCTGGCGGCCGCGAGGGTAACGCTACCCCTGAGCCAGAGATCAAGGAAACGCCAATCAACGTTGCCAAGGAAGAAGCCGAGGCGATGTTCAAAGAGGAGGACCGCGAAGGCGACGCGGCTGCCGGGACCAATGAACCAGCGCCGAAGATCGTTCAGGCCATGTTTCCGCAAACGCCTCAAACCCAGATGAAGGCTTCGGAAGCTGAGCAGAGGCGCGCCGAGGAGAGAGCTGACACGAAAGAGGGTGCGGAACGGTCTGAGGCGAGGCGGTCGGAATCGGACCAGACCAGGCGCGAGCTCGGAATGCCATTCGAGGATCATGCGTCTGAAGAGCGACAGCGCGGCAGCAACTCCCTCAATCGCGGCGACAGTGAAATTTCACTCGACGACGATGGAATGGGAATGTGATGACCGTCATCATCCTTCTCGACCGGTATGTTGACAAAGGTCAGATCAGCCTGTCGGTATTTGAACAATTAAGAGTCATTGGCGGGATTCTGGATATTGTCACAAGGCAGTATCGCTGATGCTGTCGGTATCATCCGTTCGATCGTCAGGCGGCGCTGCAAATTATTTTGCCAAGGACAATTATTACACCGTTTCTGAAAATGAAGAGGCAGGGGTCTGGCATGGCAAAGGTGCAAGCGATCTTGGGCTTAGCGGTATCGTCGAGCGCGAGGCTTTTGAGGACATATTGAACGGCAAGCTGCCTGATGGCGAGCTTGTGGGTCAGAAAGAAGGCAGAAAGCTCGGAATCGATTTGACATTCTCCATGCCAAAGTCGGCATCGATCATGGCTTATGTCGCCGGAGATGAACGCATCCTTGGCGCTCACATGGCGGCCGTCAAAAAGACGATCGACTTCATCGAGCGAAATTACGCCGAAGCCAGAATTAGCGAGCGAAAAGGAAATCCTGACTCCGTACTACACCGGGAGGCACAAAAAACGGGTAATCTGGTCGTCGCATTATTCGCACACGATACATCTCGGGCATTGGATCCACAGGGGCATATACATGCGGTCATTGCAAATATGACCAAGGATCTGAACGGCACCTGGAAGGCGCTGTGGAACGGCGAAATCTGGCGAAACAATACGGTGATGGGTCAGGCCTATCATGCGGCGTTTCGCAGCGAGGTCCAAAAGCTCGGCTATGAAACCGAAGCCGCAGGGAAGCATGGCAGTTTCGAGATCAAGGGCGTACCCAAAGAGATTCGCGATGAATTTTCCAAACGCACCGAAGAGATCAATGCAAAGATCAAAGAACTGGGCATCCAAAGCGACTATGGCAAGAAGCAGGCGACGCTTTCCACGCGGGATGACAAGAAAAATGTAAGTGACCGCGGCGCGCTTGTGCAGGAATGGAAAGACCGAGCGAGTGCCTTGGGGTTTGACGGGAAGGCTTTGCACCAAGAAGCGCTACAGCGATCGAAACAAAGCCAGGGTAGCATAAAGGAAAGCTTCACCAAGATAATCAACCATGTTCGAGAAAGCGTCGGCGACCTGTTTCGATCGCCTGACCCAATGGTTCCTTCGAGAGCGGCAGCGCTGTTCATGAACAGTGATGAGGTGAAGGCACAACATGCCGTCGCTTCAGCCATCCGTCACCTGTCGGAGCGCGAAGCCGCGTTCGAAAAAGGTGACATCATTCGTTCAGCCCTCGGTTTCCAGATAAAAGGGGTGGTCGTCGAGGGTGTCGAGAAGCGGATCACCGAGCTGCTGCGCGAAGGGCATCTTATTGCTGGCAAATCTGAGCGCGCAGACCAGCATTTTGATTATGTGACCACGCCTGCAGCGCTGAAGACGGAGCAAGCGATCCTCGACGGAATCGATCGCGGTTTGGGCAAGGGAAATGTGATTGTGCCGGCAGCGGACGTGCTCGCCCGACTTGCCGAGGTCACAAAGGAACGGCCTCTCAACGAAGGCCAGGCTGCGGCGGCGGTAATGATCCTGTCGTCGGGCGACCAGGTAACGACGGTGCAGGGGGTTGCTGGGGCGGGCAAATCAACGATGATCAACGCGGTTGCCCGGGTTGCAGAAAGCGAGGGCAAGGAAGTATTGGGGCTCGCCTTCCAGAATAAAATGGTTTCCGATCTCCGTGGCGGCGCTGCAGCGCAGCTCGGTGTTGAGGGAATGAAAGCGAATGGGATCGAAGCCCAAACGATAGCATCCTTTGTCAATGCCCACCACCGCAATGCAATGCTGGGGCAAGGCCCAAAATTCGAAGAAACCAAAGCAGCGCTTCAGAACAAGATACTTCTGGTCGACGAAAGCTCGATGGTGTCCTCCAAAGACATGCTCCAACTGATTGAGATTACCCATGCGCTCGATCTTGACGGCTTACATTTCATCGGCGACCGGCAGCAGCTGTCCGCGATCGAGCAAGGCAAGAGCTTTGCTCTGGCACAGGCGCATGGTGCGCCGATGGCGCGCATGGATGAAAACCTGCGCCAAAGGGGCTCCCCGCTGCTGACGGCCGTCGCAGGGCTTACCAATGAAGGTTTTGCCTCAACGGCGATCGAGCTGCTCGATGCCCACAACCGCGTCACCGAGGGCGGGATAGATTATCTGCAGAAGGTTGCCGATCTCTGGCTTGGCAGGGACTCAAAGAGCCGCGAGGATACAGCGATATTCACTGCAGGCAGGGACGATCGCGCAGAGGTCAACAAGCTTGTCCAGTATGGCCTCAAAGCCGAAGGGAGCCTCAAAGGAGAGGGCCGAGAGGTCACGATCCTTCAGAGCTCCAACATGACCCGTGAGGAGCTGCGCTATGTGTCGAGCTACCGTGAGGGTCAAATCCTTGAAGCGCGCATGGGCGTGCGGGAGCTGCGGCTGCCCAAAGGCGAATATCAAGTGAAGGGCATCGACGAGAAAGGCAGAGTGATACTCGAACGCGATGGCCAAAGTCGAACAATTGATCCAGCGAGGATTGACCCGAAACACAAATTTGATCGCCTGACACTCAATGAGCAGCGCGAGATCAAGCTCCATGAAGGCGAGAAGATCCGTTGGACCGAGAGAGACAAGCAGCTTGATATTGCCAAAAGCACCTTCGCCCGGGTTTTGGCGATTTCCGACAAAGGCATCACCGTAGAGCTCGAAGACAAGCGCTCGATGACGCTGTTGAACGACGATCCCATGCTGAAGCGGTTAGATCTTGGCTATGCGCTCAACGCCCATATGGCACAGGGGATCACGCAGAAAGAGGCGATCCAGGCGATTTCCGCATATCAGCGCAACCTTGCGACCCAGCGTAGCGAGAATGTGCTGGCGACGCGCGCGACGCATGACCTGCATGTTGTCACCGACAATGTGAGCAACCTGAAGGCGCAGCTCGATCGCAATCCCGGCAACAAGACATCCGCGCTCGAAACGATCGGCAAGCTTTCGGTCGACTCTCAACCGAAAGCGCCAGTGGGAATCCCGATGCATGGCGGCATGAGCGACGAGCTCAAAGCCAAAATCGAAGCGGTACCGAAGGCGCCTGATCGGACCAACACACTTCCTGTTCCCGAACGAAAACTTGGATTGGATTTAGCATGAGGGACGGTCTCAATTTCATTTGTGAGGTTCTGAGCTGGTCGACGGTGCAAGCGTTTCTGTTGGCCGTAGTACTGCTGATCGTCCTGGGCACGATCGGGAATCGTACTGAGGACGAAGACGTCGAGGACAAGCGAGAATCGAAGGTGAAGGGACGGCCTCCCGGAACGGACGAACATTTGAGCATGAATGGAAAGGAGTAAGCAAATGGGCTGGAATTTCGAAGATGTCGGCGGGTTTCCTGACCAGAAATCTGCAGATGACTGGGCGAAAGCCAACAAAATCGACCCGCGTGATGTCGATATCCGATCGGATGGCGGGAAAAGGGTTTCGGTAAGCGTAAGGCGTTCGGCGCTAACCGATAATGCCAACAACGATCGCAACAACGGCCGCAGTGACGGCTTTTTTTGAGGAGTGTACAATGAAGAAACTGTTGATGTTATCGGCCGTCCTGGCGGCCGCGTTATCCCAACCGGCGATGGCCAGTACGTGTCATGATTGCGATGAAGCATCCGAACACAGCAAGCTGCACGCTCAGATAGACGCTGAGAGCGAGAAAGCCGCGGCTGCAAAGGCACATATAACGGCGATCGCTGAAAGCAGCAAAGCTGCCGAGGCTGGCTGGCCATGCGATGAAACCAAAAATGCAACCAAAGTCGCGATGCGGGCGGCAGCGGACGCCATCGTACAATCGGGTGCCAATGCTAGCAGCAAAGCGGCTGCACATGAATGCGACTGCGAGGATTGCGAAGAAGGCCTTTGCACCGAAGCGAAGCATAAGGCGGTCGCCCAAGGCGATTGCGTCGAATGCGTCGAGCAAGCGCGTATTGCGTGAAGTCGGGAGACGCCCGGTTGATGTGACCGGGCGTCTTCGAGGCAAGACTATGCTCAACGACATCAAGCAACTTCGAACAGCGAAAGGCTGGAGCCAGGATTATCTTAGCTTCAGGCTTGGTTGTTCGCGTCAACATGTCGTCAATATCGAGAAGGGCAAACACGACCCATCGCTCGAATTGGCGATGCAAATTGCGCGGCTGTTCAGACGGCCCGTCGAAGCCATTTTTCATCCTCTCGAAAAGGCTCTGCGGAGCTGTGAGGAGGCCGTGGCCGAAAGCGCCGCTGCGATCGAAGAGACTTGCACGCACTAACGGTGCCGAACGCTATATGAAGGATCTGTCATGACCAAAAAGCTCATACCCATAAGCATGTTGGCATTCATGCTCGCAACGCCGTCGACGGCCCAGGCACAAGAACTGGGGAAAGGCGGGCTTGGCGTCGATAACGCGGCCTCACTACCAAAGTGCGACAAACCCATGGCGACGATCGCACTTGTCGAGAAGAAGGCGGCTGATCCCTATGATAAACTCCCTGAAGGAATACGCGCGCTGGCGGAGTTGGCCGAGGCACAAGACCGGAAAGAAGGCCCTACGCGCGTCGATCCTGTTCCGCTTGTTCGCTTGATGGCGGCAAATTCTGGCTGCTTCATCGTTGCCGATCGCGGCGACTCATTTGAGGCCGTGAAGAGAGAGCGTGCCCTGTCGGGCCTGGGCGAGCTGCCTGTCACTCCGGCTGACTACATCGCGAATGTCGAGCTCTTGTATGCCGACACGAACGCCAGAGGCGGAGGAGGGGGTGTTGGCGGGTTAGGCTATGCAATCGGCATCAAAACGAAGCATTTGGAAGCTCAGATGCTGATTTCGCTGGTCGACGTGAAAACCGGATTACAGACGAGCATAGCGAGTGGATCGGCACGGAAAAAGGATTTGTCGATCATCGGCGGCGGCATTTTGGTCGACGCCGGGGTGGCGCTATTGGGTGGCGCTTACAACTCGACCGACCTCGGGAAAATAACTGCGCTCGCCACCCTGGACGCGTTTCGAGCGCTCATCCCGGCGACACAATCCGCAATGGCTGCTGCCGCGCCAGTGGCACCAGAGCAGCCGAAATGACAGGCAAGTCATATACTCTAGTGCAACCAGAACATCTGGGAGCAATCGCGGTTTGGAAGGCAGAGGATGGCAGTGCGATCTGCTTCTTTGACTGCCGCCGAGGTAATGGGCAAAGATCGGTGGCGATGTTGCATAAACCCAAATTATCGGGAACGGTCGAGACGCCAAAACCGGGACAATGCCAATGAACGCTCCAATCAGGCCACTTGCGACGTGCCCCATGTGCAATATGCCAATCGAATATTGGCCTGAGAACAAGCCGTTCCAAGACTGCCGGCATTGCTTGCGCCCGCTGGCGCTGTTTCCCGTCATCAAGACACAACCCAGAGCTTACCGGATCATGTCGGTCTTTTCGGTCGGGAAGAACGTGACAGCCCTATTGGCCCTCGCAGCCCTACTTTCCTTGTCGTTGAGTATCATGCACTTACGTGTTTTGGCGGCAGTGGTCGCAAGCACCTTTCTGGTGAGAGGCGCACTGGAGGCAGCTGACGGGTTGGCCGGGCTGAAATCGGGTGTTGATTTCAGCTGGGGAAATATGAGGATGGACAAGACTGCCAAGCGCAGCAGCTGGGCAAAAATTGCGATCGGATTGGGATTACTTGGATTGGGGTTGGTGGGAATTGGGGCGCAATAGGGTCCGTTGAAGCCCAATTCACCGAAAAATTGACTTTTGACCATCTTTAGCTTATGATAGACACATGTTCGACGTTCACAGCCTTGAATCAAGCCCGCGGGAACACTTCCCATTCGGAGGTCATGGCCGTCCCGGTCCGACGATTGACACGTTTAGGGGCGCTGGAATGGACATTGCGAGATCGACGGCGCGAGCATCATACATAATAGATCAAAAATCGAGCGCCATTGTTCAACGTCGGATGCGTTTCGCGTTTTATGGGTTGATAACCGGGCTAGGTCTTCTGTTTATTACGATCGGCGTTGCCTTTGCAGCTTAGCTGCCTAGGGTAGGCCGGGAACGGAATCGTAGGCCATGTGGTCCGTGTAACGACCCTGTGAAAAACACAAAAATGTCGGCGCGGACGAAAGCTAACCCTTAAACTTGAGGTGCAAGTGGTTATCGTGACCGCGCCACTTTTTGGTCAGGCCCTCCTTAATGAGCTGAGGGTCATTAAAGAGAACGGTTAGACCAGGATTTCGGTCCTTCATGAAACGAATATATTCGCGGGTTTGATCTCGATCATAAGCTGGATCCTGCCAGGTAACAGGCGCGCGCGAGCCATCGCTACGGAACGGTCGTATATCCGCTTCATTCCCGCGCTCATGTCCGTCGTGGCGTGATGTGTCACCGCCGCCTCTCTTGCCAAGATCTCCAATACCAACTGGCGCCCCACCGGCGCGCGTCCAGATCGCTGCTGACTCTTGGAGCTCCGAGACGGTTGAATCACTGCCATATCGATGATCTGACCTATCATAAGCGTAATAACCTTCACCAGAGGCCTTCAATCGAGTCGTAGCGGGGCCCGAAAACGAGCTTGGCCCATCACCGACATTGGGCAAGTTTACAGAGCTTTCACCTTTTTTTTTTGGGAAAGCGGGGCCACCGAGATCGGGTAAGTCGGCAGCATCGAGATTATTTGCCGGAAACGGAACAGGCCTGCCAGCATCGGGGCCAAAGGGTTGCGCGGAATCAAAGTCTGTTGGCCGCCTGCCAGAAACATCCTTGATGACATCACCGATCGCCAGCTCAATGCCTGCGTTGCGCCGCTGCATCTGCTCATAGGTGAGATTGGGATCTGTTAAGTCAGGAAGGGCTGCAAGCTCCGGGCGCTCGTTACGGAGCTGATTATAGCGATCATAGACCAGATTATCGAGATTGCTTGATACACGCCAATCATGGGTTTCAGCAAAGCTGGCTTCGGAGCGAAGCGACCTTGCCTGTTCGCGGTGCCAGGCAATCTGATTGCGGAGCGACTGTTCATAGCTCTCACGAGACTCGTCTGTGGTGCCATGACTTTTGGTCCTGCTGGAGTCGGAATAACCAGTGTCACGGCTAAAGGTACCGCTGCTTTCGGAGGTGCCTTTTGTTGTTCCAGTAGAATCACGGGTGGTTGCATCGAGATATTGTTCGCCTCTAGTTGTCCTATCCGTACCAGTGACAGTCTGATTTGAGAAACCATCGGTGCGCGTTTGGCTACCGTCCTTATATAGGCTCCCTTGAACATTTAATTCACCGTAGCCGGTTGCGCTGGTGTCAACGTAACCTTCACCTCCACTGCCTATAATACCTTGCAAGGGTGTTCCAGCCTCGCCTTTAGTGCCACCGGTAGCCTGACCCTTCAGCCCAAGAATGCCATTACCTGAAGCCTTAGCACCAACAACGTCGCTGCGCTGAAAGCCATCGGTTTGAGTGAAGGTGTCGCTTTTTGTGGTGCCACTTCCCTCTGTAAACCGTCCTCCAGATGCTGACGTAAACTCTCCTCGCTCAAATGTTCCGGTTTCGGTCGATGTGCGAGATTCAGAACCACTTTCATTGCGCCGACCTTTTGTGGTCGATTGTGAAACGCCCCATGTCTCGGCGGAACTGCGCGATTGAGACAGCACATTGGAGAGCTCTTGTTGCCTACGATTGGCCTCCATATCGTGCCAATCTGCGCTTTGACGAAGTTGGGCGAGATTGCCCGTCGAATAGGTGGCAGAGAATGGAAGCCGCTGCATTGCCCCACTCGAATCAAACACAGTGCGTCCATCGCCATGCTGGCTCATCACACGACCGTCATCAAGCCTGGTCGAATGCTTCATCGCGCCATCGGTGATAGAGGGCGCAGTCAGCCATTGACCGAGCTGACGATTATTCGCAGTCAGGTTTTCATAATTGGTGTTGCCAAAGCTGTAATTGCCAGTCGTGCGTTCGACAGCCGAAGCTTCGGCGCCGCTTTGAACTGGCGCCAACCAGCTGGCAGCGCTGCTTGATGCAGCCATTGCACCGCGCGCCAACATGCCGGCCAACACGGGGACGGACATCATCATAAAGCCGGCGATCGTTGCAGTGTCCGAATTGACTGCCTGAATGCCGGCGAAATTGTTGAGGGTCATGCCGCCTTGCGCAACGGCATTCATTTCCGAGCCAAAGCGATCCATCACGAACATGTGAAGCAGAACGTATAGCGGTCCCCACGCGGCAAGGTAGAAGAAGCCAGTGAGGTATCCCTTCAGCGCAGAGAGCCCCGTATTCGGGAACAAGAAGAGCGGAAAAAGGACGGGAAACATCGCATAGAAAACGATGGTCAAGACGATGTTCAATATCGGAACCCACGTCATCGCCTTTTCGGTGACGCCGACAAATACGTTCCTGGCCTGGACCTCGGCCCGATGGGAGGCAAAGATATCAGCCTCATCATTGCCGAAATTGGTTTGCGCTTGCGCAAAAGCGTCGATAACCGATTTCTGGCGGAAAAGGAGGTTGGCAGCCTGATTGTTCCCGGTGGCGAAATTTCCGATTACGGGAATATCGGCATTGAGCCGGTTGCGAGCAGCAATGTTCGAAAGATCAGGATAGACCGTCCGTGCGAACTGATCGATCTCCGCCGTTTCAGCACCCACGAGATATGCATTCATTGCGTTGTACGCACCCTGACAGGTCATTCCGACGAAGTCCGCGGTTGCACCATTGTCGACCATATATTTGACCCCACGGTTGACGGCGGCATTGGTGCCTATGTCAGCCCAGAGGTTTGTCGAATCCTGAAGCGTTTTCAGGCTGCGCAAGCCCATGACGATGTCCATGAACACGCAATTCTTGACGTAGGTATCCAGATTATATTTGAACACCGGATCTTTGAATTCGAAGGTGTTCACCTTCTCCCACATCTTGGCGCCATAGACGATCCCGCCATTGGAATAGCGAAGAGCTGACGGCATGACGAAGACCGTTTCCGCCTGGCGGACGAGCCAATCGCCAGCTTGACTGGTGACCGAGGCCATTACACCCAAGCCGATAGGGACGTTACCAACGACTGCTGGCGCCAGGCTTGGATTGACGCGATCGGTAACCCTCACAGTAACAGTCGGAACCATCAAGCAGGCGTAGATGAGCGTGGACTGCAGGAACCAACGGAAGGTAGAACGCCAGTCGAGATTGAAGGCCATGACGCATAGCGAGTAGATGAGCCCCATGACCATCACGACGCGAAGCAACGATCGGAAACCGCCATTGCCGGTCCAGGCGGCGACGGCGTTCATGGTATTGACGACATATTCGCCGCCACCGATCGTGAAAATCTCGTACATGGGACAGTCCTTTGCCCGAATGGAACCCTATTGGAGGTGCGAGGAGCTCAGTGATTTTGAAAAGCGCATCGAGGCAGCCAACTGCGGAGAGAGCTGCGTGCGAAGCGTCTTTTCGAGGAGCTGAGTGCGCTGGATAATCTGGAACGCAACGTCGAAACGATCAGAGGATTTTGCCGCCAGAGCGAGGAGGTTGTTCCGCGTCTCGTTCAGCTGCCCGCGCCATGCCAATAGCTGATCGGCGTCAGCACCCTGGAAATCAGCACGAGCGTTCATCACTATGTCCGTGAAGCGCAGCGCCATGGTGGTGACGAGATCGACGGCGACGATTTCGGCCAGGTCATTGAGCTGCGCACTGTCGATGCCGAATTCGGCCGCAGCGCTAACCGTCATGATCTTGTAAACGGGAATACTGGCCAAGCCGAGCAGCTGGATCTCGGCATTTGATAACTGATTACCTGGCTGACGGACCTTCGTTGCCATCGACTGCAACAATGTGCGCACTCTCGGCTTTATCGCTGCAGAGGCTGAAATCACCATATTCTGCTGGGTTGGATTCAAGCAATCGGTCTCTTCGTCGCATGTCCAAATCTTGTGCGGCGCAGCACTTGTGCCATCGAGCATAGCCGTGATCATTTCGGCACCGGCACCACCGATGAACTGATAGTTGGGTTGACCGCCATCGGTGGCCGGCGGGGTATAGATGACAGTGCCAACCATTGTCATAAGAAACTCGCGGAACTGGGAATCGAAGCCAGAATATTTCTTCTTCAGCGCCACCCACGTATAGTTGGCCTTCATTCCGGGCTGCTCGCGCATGCTGCTGTCGGTGTTCGACGCCATGTGCGACGCGCGATTGCCGCCATTGTTGCAGTCCTGGCGGGCACGGGCCCAATCCGCAACACGTCCTTGCGAGTTGGCAATTGCCTCACACACGATACTGCTGGCAGTGTCAGTCTTGGGCCACAATCCACCAACCAAACCCTGCGCAAGCTCGCAGCTGTTGATATTCATCTGGTTCATCTGCTGGACCTTCTGCGCCAGCTCATCCATGACCTTGCCGATCTCGGGCGATATGGTGTCGATCGCCAGTTTGAAGGCAAAACCCACGGCGTTGTTTGCAGTCGCCTTCAGCATGGCCACCAGCTCGGCCGTGTTGATGAACGAGAAACTCCCGGCAAACAGATCGATGCCGCCGCATCCGGCGCGCGCATTGGGGAGCTGAAGATTGAAAGGCTGGATGTTCTTCTGCGGGAATCGTGACCAGACGCTACCAAGCGAATAATAGCCAGCGGACTGCCCCTGATAAGCGGTCGGGCCGGTTACATTGGCTTGGACACCCATGTCATCCATAAAGTTGCGCATTTCGCCGTCGACCGAAGCGAAGGCTGGCGACGGCGACGTCATCAGCAATGATGTCGCCAATACCGCGCCAAATGCTCGGCGAAGATTGGATCGAAAGCCGCGGCGAATGCGTCGCGGTGCTGTGACTGACAGACTGACCTGGTGGTCAGTAGCGGAGAGCAGAGTAAGATCTTGGGACATCAGTAGTCTCCACCTGGTTCGACCTGCGTCAGCTGAAAGACGCGATCGACAATTTCATCTTGGGAAAGAATGCCGTAGCCAATCGGCATCGGCGCTTTGGTCACGCTGTCGAACAGAACCAGCGCAGGAACCTGACGATTATCGCCAAGGCCAAGCTTCTGATATTGACCCGTATCGACCATATAATCGGTGAAGATGGTTGAAGGCCCTCCGTCCATCGACACTGCGAGGACGTTGAGTCCATATTTGTCGCTCACGGCCTTCAAAATGGGAGAGAAGATGTCGCAGGCAGAGCAGGATGACGAATAGAAATAGAAGACCCCGTAACGCTGCGAAAGCTGGGACATTACGATATCGCGGTCAGCTTTGCGGCCATCGATCCACGCGCGCTTGCCCAAGGTGGAAACGGGACGTTGCAGCGTGTAGTCGAGCTCCGGGTTTTGCCAGATCGATCGCTGCCAAACATCGGAAAACAGCGAAGACCGGTCGAGTTGCTGCCGCTGAAAGGCGATATATGCGCTGACATTCTCGGTGGTAGGTTCGAGTATGGCGGCTGCTTTGCGTTCTTCCAGCTCCGCGGTAATCGCCGCCAACCGGGCCTTCGCACTCGGGAAAGAAGCCGCGGCCTTGGCTTCTGTCGGTTTGGGCTTGGGCTTTTCGCAATAGAACCAGGTCCCCAATTTCCGCTCGGAGCAATAGGTTGAATCTTCCGATTGCTTGACCTCGACACCGTCTGCCTCGTTGGCAACGGCCGAGGAACCCACAGCCGCGGCGAGCAACGGAAGAACCATAAGAAAATGAACATGTTTCATCGCGATGACTCCTCAAGTTTCTTCATAATGGAAAGGAAAAGGCCGACATCGAGGAGCTTCTGTCCCCGATCAAGCACGCGCAAAGCGATCGCATAGAAGGACGCAATGGCGTCCATGCCCGCTTGCAATATGATGTATGTTCCCTCTTCGAGCTGAACCCAACCACGAGCGACCAGCTTGCTGAGAGACGGAAAAATTTCGGCAACCGGGACCGAACGTTCGATCCAGCGCGATACCTCTTCGGCTACGGCAGAGGACGTGCTTACGCCCAAACGCGACAAGGCCATCCCGACGAGAAACTCCGAGACGGTCATATCGGCTACCAGATTATCCGGGCTCGTTGATATGTTTGAAACCGTCCCCATCTATGGCCCCATGTTGTTGGTATAATATGCGTTGATACGATTCTGGATATCGACCAGTGCCTCAGCCTCATTGGGCAGGCGAACAGCATCTTCGAACTCAGCATAGACTTCACGGAAATCCATGACCGAGAGGTCGAGCCGCGCGAATTCTTCGATCGTGAATCCCTGACACTGCTCGGTCCGCGGCGCACCGTAGGGCTTCCCAATTTGCGGGCGGCCCTGTTCCTGCAGTATCCGACTGATCTTGCTCTGATAGCAGCAATAGGCATCCTTGCGCGTCACGCAGACGCCGAGCACGCGGTCCGAGCAATAGGTCCCAACCTTTGTGCAGAGCCCGGCATCGTCCTTTCGGTCGAGCTCTCTTTCAGCGGAGTTGCAAAGCCAGGGAGTCAGCACCGGAACCCCCTTGCCCGAGCAGCAATTGGCAAGCCCGAAGACCTTTTTGTGGCAGGTCTCGCGCGTCCCACGGAAAAGGGTGAGGGAATTCTCATCAAACTCGGCATTGGCCTGGCCAAGCGCGTTCAATCCGACGAGGGCGTCCTTGAATTCGGTATTTGGTTCGCGCTCGATCGCCTCGCATTCTCCATTGATGCAATAGACATCATCGCCGCAAACATATTGAGTGGGCTCGGGGGTGGTGTTTCCTGTCGGGCAAAGATAGATACGCTCGCTAACCTGGCAGTTGCCATTCGTAGGCGCAGGATCATCAAGGCAGATTTCCCGATCAAAACGGCACGAGGCATTTGCTTCAAGATCAGCGCAATCATTCTGGCCTTGGGTCAGCGTTGTGCAGCTGTAGTTACGATCCCAGGCCCAGCACGGCTTTGTGATCGACACGCCATTGATGATGCGCGTAACGGGCGTTGAATCGGTACAGACATCAACCGGAGCGGTACATTCGGCACCAGCGGGACCCGGAGATTGGAAATCGACGCATTGGCCATCGGTCAGGACAAAGCCTGAAGGACAGCTCTGACCTCCCGAAGCAGGCCGTGTTTGCGACAAGGTGCATACTTGGCCTTCAAGTGTGTAACCGGGCGGGCAATCATAGCCAGTGACGGTCGCAGCAATCGATGACCGACAGACGTTACCGTCGATCTGATAATTGACGGGACAGCTATAAACGGGCGTTGCTGGTTCCCGAAGTGTCGAGGTGCAGGTGGTTCCCTGAAGCGAATAACCAATGGGGCAGGAATAAATTGGATCGCCGGGGATCGTATCGGTCCTATCGCACGAGCTGCCGTTGACGGCATAGCCTGCAGGGCAGCTATAGGTAGTCGTCGCCGGCTGCGTGTCCGTGCGATAGCAGAGCGCACCGACGAGATTCCATCCCGCAGGGCAGGAATATCCGGGATCAGCTGGTTGGCTTTGCGATCCCAAACATTGCGACCCCGAAAGTGTCAGCCCTGCGGGGCAGCTGTAGACTGGAGACGCGGAGACTGTTTCGACATAGCTGCATTGGCTGCCTGACGGGGTATAGCCGAACGGACACAGATATTCGACAGCCGCAGGCTGGCTCACGGTTGTTAGACACTGGCTTCCAGACAGCGTTGAACCAGATGGGCAGCTATAAGTCACATCGGCGGGCTGCGACGTATCCTGAAGACAGCTGGTGCCACTTAACGTGTAACCCGAAGGACAGCTGTAAACCGGTGTTGCAGGCTGACTTTCGGACGAAAAACACAGCTGGCCACTTAATGTTTCACCAGACACACAAGTGTAGGAAACATTCGGAGCGGTAACATTTGTGAGAATGCATCCAAGGCTCGTATTGGTGTAGCCAGCGGGACAAGTAGCGATTTGCTCGGCTTGATATATACAAGTAATGCGGCCAGCACGTTCGGTTGAAGAAGTTAAGGGCAATGACTCCCAATAGGCATCACAAACTTCGGAGTTTGGAATAATGATGCGGCAAAATCCACCCCCCGCCAGCGGATTCAAACCGTAGCATTCGTAGGTGATGGTCGGGGCAACGGTTATCGTTTCGATGCACTGATTGCCGTTAAGAACATATGGCGATGTACAACTCAAAACCTGATCTGCGGGTCGCGAGGTTTCGCGCGAACAAAGGCTGCCATTTTGAGTCCAACCCGAAGGGCAAGACGGCGAAGTTGTTGCCGGTATTGACGTTGTGCCAATGCAAGTTGTGCCATTCAAACTCATGCCTAATGGGCAGCTGTAAGTGGGCGTGGCAGGCTGGCTCGACGATTGCTCGCAAACTGTGCCGTTTAGCGTCCAACCCGACGTGCAGGTGTAATTGGGCGTAGCCGCGATCGTAGTTGTCCGCGTGCAGTCCGATCCGTTCTGCGTCCAACCCGCTTCGCATGCATATCCGGAAACCGTAGCAGGCTGGCTGGTAGGCTGAGTGCAGATATTGCCGCTCAGAGTCCAGCCAGCAGGGCAGCTGTAGCTTGACGCAGGAGGTTGACTCGATTCCTGCGAACAGGTGGTACCGGACAATGTCCATCCTGCAGGGCAGCTATAATTCGGTGTGCCAGGAACGCTTTCTGTGCGAATGCACTGCGAACCGCTGACCGCATAGCCCGACGGGCAGCTATAACCAACAATGCTAGCCGCCTGGGTGACGGTTTGAACACAATCGCTCCCTTCGACGGTATAGCCAGAAGGGCAGGTATAGCCAGTTATGGTGGCTGCCTGTGTTGCAGTGCACACAGTCCCGCTCAGTTGATAACCTGCAGGACACTCATAACCCCGGATGACACCTGGGACAGCGGAGGAAAGCGTGCATTGATCGCCATTGAGCGTCCAACCTTCTTCGCACGAATAGCCGACATCTGCAGGACGGCGCGAAACGCACGCATTGCCCTCAAGCGTATATCCCGAAGGACAGGCGAGGTTGGCGGCCGCTTCGCACTGTGACAGATTGAGCGTCGAGTTGACATAGGATGAAGCGATCGCTTCTTCGAGAAAGCTCGGCTCATAATATGTGAAAGGCGATACCGGCGAACTGTAGCCGAAGCCCGTTATGGTACCGTTTACCTGAACCGGGCAGCTGTAAGCTTGTGTCGCAAGAAAGGTCTGCCCAAAGAAAAAATCGATATCGCTATACTGTGAAGGGCCTATATACGAGGTGCTGGAGCTGAGCAGCGTGCAGCCACTCGCAGGCGCCGAAAAGGCTTCGCAAGCCGACCCAATCTCGTTGGTGAAGGTGAAGCGATTGCGACAAAAGCGAAAATCATCGGTGCAATAGGTGCCCTGCTCATAGAGCCTAGTGCAGGTGTAGCGATATTGCGTGTTGAAATGATGATCGAGCGTCACCTGGCATTGAACATCTCGACCAGAAACCGCTGTTCCGACATTGCAGGTGAATTCGGCAAATTCCGTGCTTCCATTGCCAGCAGGAAGAGGCTGGCACTCGCCTGAGGTTCCGCTGATTTGCTCGCCTTCGAGAAAGGCAGACGGATCGTCCTGAATAGCAAGCGCGCGTTCCAACTCCGATCGGGGAACGTTGGCCACCGGACGGGAGCTGTCGTTGACAGTCTGGAAGCCATCGTTGGTCCGCGATTCGAGCATCCCTGCAGGCGCCATATCGTCGGGTGCCTGATAGTAGCTCGACTGTGCGGGAACATTCTCCTCATAATGGGGAATCTGGCCCGCAGCGCCGTCGCGCAAGGGAATGTCCTGGTTAGCCGCGCGAACATCAGCACCGAAGGTCTTTGCATCATCACGCGCCTGCTGAGCCGTCATCGGCTGAATTTGAGAGGGCAGCGGTGGGGGCGCTCCTGGGGTAGTGACAGGAGGCGGGGCAATGTCCGGCTCCATTGCTACTGGCTCTGGTTCGTCAACGGGCTCCGGGATATAAATCTGTGCAATGGAAGGGGACGCAAATGCGACCGCTCCAATTGCGATCAACCGCCAAAGATGACGCGCAGACCGCATTAGCCAGGCTTTTTAAGGTTGCGAAGAGCGACGGCCGCAACTGCGGCTCCGGGTCCATTGGAGTCGACGAATGACTCAAGAACATATTCGACAGTGACGTTCCCACTCAACCGATCGTGCGGCGGGACGGGCGTCACGCAATCAAAACCGGAGCAAAGCTCGAAATCACTGGAGGCTACGACAAATGTCGGTGCCGCCTGAATGTTGAACGCGCGAAACAGACGCGGATCGATACCGATATTCGGCTCATCGCCCTCACTGTCAGCAAGCTTGGTCATGCCGGCAATGAACTGCTTGGCATTATTGTTGGGAAAGCCGCGGAAGACGACAATACCGCCGGCACGGGTGGTGTCTTTGATCAGCCTTTTCAGCGACACTGGCGGCATCGACAGGCTTGCAAAAACCATGAAAAGCGGAGCTTCACCTTGCGGTTTGGCGGCATTGCCGGCAGCGCCGGACAGCAACTCGTCAAAATCCACCGGTCCCTTCGGGCCAGCAGGGAAATCTTCGGGCGAGAGTTCCGCCAAATCGGCCATTGCACGATCATGCAAGCGCTGGACCTCTTCCTCGTGCGGTTTGCCCCGATCTTTGACGCCATCGACCAAAGCCTGCGCTTCAGCTTGTTCGCCTTTGGCCTTTGCCTTGATCGCTCCTAGGTCAAGCCCATCAACCGTTTGAGCGACCGCTGCGGAAACGGCGACGAGCGCAACTACGGCGGCGATTTTTGTTCGAAGCGCAACCATGTCACTGCACCCCAAAGTGCAGCGCAAATTGCTGGAAAAACTCCAGTAGAAGCGTTGACAAAGTGCTGAGCGAACGAATCTGATGAGCAATGAAGCGGACCTCAGCTTCGCCGACGCCAGTCAAAACCAATTCGAGCGCAACGCCACAAAGGATAGCAAGACCAAGCAGAAAGAAGCAGGCGGTATGCCATTGAATGCGCCGATCAAGGGGTTTGATCACGTCCTTCCTCGGCAAGATGATGATGCTCATCGAAATGCTCCTACAACATGCAACAATTGCGTTTACGCCAGGTCAGATAGCCAAAATCTTCGCCCTTAACGGGATAAGCCTTGCCGGTTTTGGGCATGATGGTGGCGGCGCCAATGGGTGCGCAGGCGTAGCGACCAGAGGTCATCGAAGTCGGATTGGTCATCTGCAGCCGGTATTGCTGCTTCCGCATGATGGGCATGATATATTTGGCACAAAGGGCCTTCGAGCCCATCGTCCCCCAAGCCAGAAACTGCCTGTGCATTTTGTAGAGCATCCGCTCGGCCACAAGACGCGAGGCCTGCACCTGCGTGACATGCGCGGCAACATGACCGTTCAAAGGATACATTTCGCCGTTGCAGCCTGCGCACCAAAAGAGCTCATCAATCGGTAGCTTGCGCGTAGACTGGACACAGTCGGCAGCACATGCTGCGATCGCAACAGGGCTGGTGAACAGAGCGACCTCAGGGTTGATGATCGAAGTCAGCGAGGAGTCTTGCCAGAGCGGATCAAGCTCGGTCACATAGGCAATATCAAAGCTGCTCTGCTCAAAGCACAGAAAATCGGTGAGGATCTCCAGCCAATACAACAACGGGTAGATGTAGAGATGCGACTGCCACTGCGAGCTGTTCTGCGTCTTTCCGCCAACCTGGCTGCGACCCTGAACATGGCCTGCGCCAACGTCGAACCCGGGATCGAGCTTGACCCCGCCAAGATTGGGAAAACACCAAGGCTTGTTTGTGACGTCGACCAAACGCGATGGCTCCCAAAACCCGATCGCGATTCCGATGCGCGGAACAGGACTGCCGCAAGCACAAATGGGATTGTCAGGATTTTTGGTATCTGGGCGTTCTGACTTCCAGATTTTCAATCCACCAACCGACAATGGAAAAAGGCAGGACCAGCAAACATCTGTGACGGGATTGACGAAGCTACCATGACAGGTAGCACTTTCGGCACGAGCAGGGGTAGGGCGCATAACCAGAATGAAACCCACGATCGCCAAGAAGGTCAGAAAGCGCCGCATCATGACCGCTCCTCGAAAAGCCACCGATCATCAGCAATTCGCTTAAGGTGAAAATAGCGCCAGCCCAGAATTGGAACGATGAGCAGTAGTAGCAAGGGAATCAGGGCGGCCTTCGGGCCCATTACGGATTTGAGATATGCCAACTGGCCGATCGACAGGGCCAGCATGACGCAAAGGCATAACCAGGCAATGCGCATGCGCTTGAGTGAAAGAGATTCGGGGGCGGCCATCGGCGTTTTGGCAAGCTCCCACAGATCCTTTAGCGTCATTGACGGCCGCCTTTCAGGACATGTTCGGTAACCCTGAGCAACTCCCCTTCGGCAACCACTGTTGCAGGGGTATGCTTGATTCCGAACTTGCCAACGAGCTGCCCGCCCTGATCGAAGAAAAAGCGCCTTTGGTGGGGTTTCATCTCCTCGAACGGCGATCCCGAGACAAAGATGATCTTGGATTTGAGCGCGCTCCAATTGCGCACCGCCCAATCAACCTCGGCTTTGTTGTCACCATCGACAAAAACCAAATCCTGGGACAGACGAACGAACTGCATCGGATTTACGCGCTGACCGGCAAGCGCGATCAGATTGCCCTTTGTATCCTTGATGTCATTGTCGACGACAACCGAAGGATCGTGAAGCCAGCTGCGCTTCGAAATAGCAGAGGACAGACCCGCGACGGGAAGCGGACGTTTGACACGGGCTATGGCTTTCGCCTTCATCTGCTCGTTCAACGCCGCAAATTGCCCGGTCGACTCCATATGACGAAGCCGCTGCTCAATCGCCAACAGCAAGTCTGTCTCGATAATGGGAAAAGTCTCGCCAAGAACGCCAAAATCCTTGGCTGTTGCAGGGGTATGATCAACCATTGCGGAAGCGCCCAACAGCAAGGAGAGCAACGCCAAAGGTGACGCGCGACGAAGTACGGCCGAGCGTAGACGAACCGGAGCCGCAGATTGTCCAGAAACCGCCCCGATCGTCATAGAATCGGATCCCCGGTGCCGATGATCTGGCGCCGCGACACAAAGCCGATGTCGGCATAGCGGCTGTCGAAACCATCCTTGTGAGACGTGGCGAGGAAGAAATGGTCGCGAGGAATGACCCCCGTTGGGCCAGGTACGAGTATTTCACCGCGCTTGCTCTTGGATTTCAGCGTGGCAACGGGCTTGCCGTTGACAAAGACGGTCGAGCCTTTGCGGGAAACCAAATCACCGGGGAGACCATAAACAACCTTGCCAAAGGCTGGCACATCATCTCCCCAATGTGCCCTGGTGATTTTTGTCGGGACCAGTTTGAAAAACACATAGTCGCCGCGCTCGGGCGTTTTGTTTTTCTCGATGAAGAAGGCCCAGTTTGGGAGCGATTCCGAGCTATTGATGAGCAACGCATGGCTATCCCGCCAAGACGCAAGCGACTGGGTCGCCACAAAGATGAGACCAATCGTTCCAACCGCCAACCAGCGTGTGCGAAGCGAGGGGCCTTTAGTTTGCCGTTCCATTTGCCACCGCTCCTGGACCGCCCGGCTGCGCCATTGCCTGACGCATCGCGCCCATCACATCATTTTGCCCCAACTGCGCGGGTTGAGGCATCTTCACCTTTGCGAATACCTCTTTGCGAAGCTCGCTCGTGATGTCGGGAATATTGTCTGAAACGACAGCCTCGGCGACGAGAACAATCTGTCCGCGCTTGCCGCGCGCGACCAGATTGTTCTGAATCTCCGTCATGAACGCCTTGGTCTCGGCCGTCACCTGGTCCGGAGGCGTTGTCGATCGAGCCTGTGCCTGAACATATTCGCCGACCATCGACTGCAATTGCACCTTTGCGATCGGCGGCATGCCAGAGCCTTGGAGTACCTCCTTGGTCACCCATGCACCCCATAACCCAACAGCAACCACGGCACCAACAAGCGCCACCGGCACAAAGCCAATACCCTTTTGCCTGACAGCCACCGACTGTTGTGCTTCAAACAACGGCCCGTCGCTTGTCGGCTGACCGGTTGATTTCGATGGAGTGGTCATATCAATTGTCCTTGGCTGTGGATGATGGGATGATGAGCGAATGCCGGCGAAAGAAGCAGACAGCGCAAAGCAGCAAAATGTTTGCAAAGAGCCAGATATGGGCAAATTCGGCGCGGCGGGCATTGTCTGCAGCCAGATAGCGCGAGCCAAAATTATCGAGCTGATAGAGAAGGCCCTCGACAGTGAAATTGCCAAGCATCACAAAGAACAGCACATTGAGTGCAATGACACAGGCAAGACAGACCAATGCCCATCCAAGCGTGCGTAACGACCAGTAGCAGCCAACACGACCGATGACCAAAGCACGGTCAATATAGGGCTGATAGGCGGCGAGCGTCGTCATTCTGCAGCCTCCAGCTCTTCAGAAGCATCGCGTTCCGCTAGAATCTCAGCCCCGCGCTTCTCCCACTCCATGTCGGCCGCAGCGAGCTGTGCCGCAATCGCCGGCTCTTTGAATTGCAAATCCTGATCAGCGTAAAATTCGGGGAAGGCCACGCGATCAATGGCATCAGCGATTGGGAATCCGGCGCGCATATATGACTCAATTGCGGCAAAGTCGTGCGGATTGGAGGAATACAGCTTGGCCGAATAGGGATCGAGGACGAGGCGGCCGACCGCCAATGTCTCCGGTCCCTTAATGAGAACATCCGAATATTCGACGTTGTGGCGCTTCAGCGACCGAACCAGTTTTTCGGTATGGGCATCCATGCCAAAACGATCATTCTTGGCAAGATCACTGATTGTTTCTTCCTTTTGCTCCAACACGACAAACCAATCGCTGTTTTCAATGGCCGCGATAGAACCTTCAGATTTGTAAAAGTCGTTGATCGACTGCGTCGCGGTTATCAACGAACCGCCATATTTGCGACAGGTGCGGGCATAGGTTTCAATGGCTTGCCCCATCTGCCCGCCACCAAGCAGCTCCCATGCCTCATCGACCATCAACGCCTTGCGGATCGAGCGATCGACCTTGCGCATGGTCTGGAGCGACCGGAACATCAACGCGGCGAGACAGACCGAACGAAGCTCTGGCTTGCTGGCGAGATCTTCGAGCTCGAACACAGTCAGATCGGCGGAAAGGTCAATCGAGCAGGCACCGACGAAAAACTTGCCGAACGTTCCTTTCGAGGAAAATGGCGACATAGAACGGGCCAAATCCTCAGCATAGATATGGCCCATTTGCTCAAAGGCATCGATCACATGATCAATTGTACCGTCGCGGCCAAATTCGGTCCAAACGGAGTTAACCGCCTGGTCGATCAGCCCTCGCTCGACATCGCTCAAACGATCCTGCTGGCGGGCCATCTGACCGATGATTGACTTCAACATGGCGAGGCATTCGACAAGATAGTCATTCGCCTCAAGATTATCTTCAGAGAGCGAGTCCGCCTCGATCATGTCAAAGGGATTGAGCGAGAAGCCGGACGACAGCTTGAATTCGACAAATGAACCGCCAAGCGCACGCGCCATATGTTCGAAGGACCGGCCATTATCGATGACGGTTACGCGAGCACCAGCACCGACCAGCGCAGCACAAGTCTCTTGCATCATGACGGACTTGCCCGAACCGGACTTACCGAAAATGGCGACATTGTGATTGCCGGCAGCATTTTGGAAGGGCGACCAGTAAAATG
>NZ_CALMSV010000123.1 GCF_937872355.1 uncultured Sphingorhabdus sp.
CAATGGTGCTGAGAAAGCGCTTCTCGGCCTTCACGTCTGTCGCAATCGGACGAAACAGCGGCGGCTGCGCCTGGTTGGTCCGGTTGGTGCGGCCAAGGCCTTGGATCGCGGCGTCGGCCTTCCAGCCGGGCTCGAGCAGGTAATGGACGCGCAACCGGCGATTCCGCGCCGACAGTTCGGCATGGTAACTCCGCCCCGTGCCGCCGGCGTCGGAGAACACGAGGATGCGCTTGACGTCATCCATGAAGGCCGAGGTCTCGGCGAGATTGGCCGAGCCTGCGCGGTTTTCGACCACCAGCCGGTCGCCCTTGCGGATGACGCGGCGCGAGCGGCCCGTCACCTCGGCGACCAGTTCGGTGCCGAAGCGCTGGATGACCTGATCCAGTGCCCCAGGTACCGGCGGCAGCGAGGCAAGCTTCTCGATGAGGCGGTCACGGCGTGCGACGGCTTCCCGGCTCTCGACCGGCTGGCCGTCGCGATAGACAGGCCGGGAGCAGAGGTTACCTTCCGAGTCGGTGAAGGGTTCGTAGAGCTGGACCGGGAAGGAGTGGGCGAGGTAGTCGAGGACATACTCGCGCGGGGTGATGTCGACCTGGACGTCGCCCCATTCTTCAGTTGGAATCTCCGCGAGCCGGCGCTCCATCAGCGCTTCGCCCGTCGACACGATCTGGATGACCGCGGCGTGCCCAGCCTCAAGATCGTTCTCGATCGCACGGATCAGTGACGGGGTCTTCATCGAGGTCAGGAGGTGACCGAAGAAGCGCTGCTTCGCGCTTTCGAAGGCGGAGCGTGCCGCAGATTTGGCCTGCCCGTTCAGCGTTCCCGTTGCGCCGGTGATGTTGGCGGCCCGCATCGCCGCGTCCAGGTTATTATGGATGACGCTGAACGCACCGGCATAGGCGTCGTAAATGCGGACCTGCTCCGGCGTCAGTTGGTGCTCAACAAGCTCGTACTCGACGCCCTCGTAAGAGAGCGAGCGGGCTGCGTAGAGGCCGAGCGCCTTGAGGTCGCGCGCCAGCACCTCCATGGCCGCGACCCCACCCTCCTCGATCGCTTCGACGAACTCGGCACGGGTGGCGAACGGAAAGTCGGCGCCGCCCCAAAGGCCGAGGCGTTGGGCATAAGCGAGATTGTGGACCGTGGTTGCGCCCGTCGCCGACACATAGACCACGCGGGCATTCGGCAGCGCGTGCTGGAGCCTCAAGCCCGCGCGCCCCTGCTGAGAGGCCGCTTGGTCACCACGCTCGCCCTTGCCCCCGATCGCATTCTGCATGGCGTGGCTCTCGTCGAAGACGATCACTCCGTCGAAGTCCGAGCCCAACCATTCGACGATCTGCCTGACGCGCGAAAGCTTCTCGCCACGCTCGTCGGTCCGTAGCGTGGCGTAGGTGGTAAATAGGACGCCTTCCGCAAGCCGGATCCGGGTGCCCTGGCGAAACCGGGACAAGGGCGTAACGAGCAGGCGCTCCATCCCGAGCGCGGACCAATCGCGCTGCGCGTCCTCGATCAGCTTGTCGGATTTGCTGACCCAGACGGCACGTCGGCGGCCCTTGAGCCAGTTGTCGAGCAGAATCCCGGCGACCTGCCGGCCCTTGCCCGCGCCGGTGCCATCGCCCAAGAACCAGCCGCGGCGAAAGCGGACGGCATTCTCTGCGTCATCGCGCGCGGCGGCGATAACATCAAAGGTCGCATCGACCGTCCAGGAGCCCACGAGAAACTCAGAATGCGCCTCGCCGGCATAGATGACGCTCTCAAGTTGGGCGTCCGACAGAACTCCATCTGCCACCAGACTCGAAGGCAGGTGCGGACGATAGGATGGTTTCGGTGACGCAACGGACGCCATCGCCGCGGACTGCACGAGCTTGGTCGGGTGTGCGCACGATCCGGGAATACGGATCGATTGCAATCCGTATTCCTCGTAAAGGGCATCGGTGAGCCGGGTGCCTTCCGGCGGCGACCATTCGACCGTTTCGTATGTAAGTTCGACGCCTTCTGGCGCGGCGTCTCTCGAAGAAGACGATGAGCGTGGTGCAACGGCGCCCAGCGATCGCGACATAGCCGGCCGCTCGATAGCGACGATCTCCGGTGATATGGCGACGGGCAGCCTTGGAGGCACATGCTGGTTCACCAAGTCGAGCAAGGTAGCGACGTCGGCCGCCATGCCTGGCGAAGCCGGAAAAGCCGTCGGATCGGCAGCGGGCAGCTTGTCGATCACAAGCAGCCGTGTGTCGATTTGTGTTCCGTGCTTCGCGTAGATGGCGCCGTCGATCGCCGCAGAAAACGCTACCTGCCCGCGTTCCTGGAGCCGCACAAAGGCTTCTCGCCATGCCGGGTTATCCGGTGCGAAGCTGGCGCCAGTGATGGCGACAAGGCGTCCACCGTCGCCAAGACGCGCGAGCGCTGAAGCGATGTGACGGAGAGCCGCATCCGTCATCCGTCGGTCTACGTTCGTCAATGCCGAGAACGGCGGGTTCATCAGAACGACGCTCGGCACGACACTCGCGTCGAGGTGGTCGTCGATCTGTGCAGCATCGAACCGCGAGACCTTAACGCCTGCGAAGAGATGATCGAGCAGCGCCGCGCGGGCCTCGGCCAACTCGTTCAAGACCAGAACGCCGCCGGCGAGCTCGGCAAAGACGGCGAGCAAACCGGTCCCAGCAGAAGGCTCAAGAACGCGATCGGCCGGCGTAATGCCAGCCGCGGCGCATGCGGCCAGCCCAAGCGGGATCGGCGTCGAGAATTGCTGAAGCGCCTGGCTGTCCTCGGAACGCCGCGTGTGGGTCGGCAGACAGCTAGCGATCTTCGTGAGCATCGGCAGCATTGCTGCCGTCGACCCAGCCTTGGCACGCATCGCGGGGCCGAACTTGCGAAGGAACAGAACGGCTGCCGCCTCGCAGACGTCATAGGCGGTCTTCCAATTCCAAACGCCGGCCGTGTCCGAGGCGCCAAAGGCAGACTCCATGGCGCTACGCAGAACAGCGGCATCGATGCGACGGCCGCGTTCGAGCTCGGTCAGGACCTGTCGCGCGGCCCTGACAGCGGCAGAGGTGAGATTTGCAGCGGCACGCATGGAGAGCGGCGTGGCGATGCCGCCGGCAAGAGATTCGGTCATGGCAGGAATTCTTTCGGAGAGCAGGAATGGGTCGAACCATCAGGCGCTCTCCTTTGCCCCCGACGGCTCAAACCCTTCCCGGCCCGACTCTCACTCTCCGCCGTTCCCAATAAGAATGGGGACCAGCGCTACACACCGGTCCCCAAGCAACCGCGGGACGGCCAAAGCCGCCCCGCTCTGTGATGATCACTCAGCCGCGTCGAGATGTTGCGGATCTTCGTCGGCGGCGGTCTCCTGATCCTCCTCGTCGGCGAGGAATTCGGGCAGCCGGCCCGCCTCGCTCTCCTGCTCTGACGCCGCATCGGGATCGAGGAGACGCAACGGCTCCGGCAACCAACCCGAGCCATCCAGAAGTCGTTCAGCCTCCTTGGCCATGTCGGCCTTCTTCAGATGGTCGATCAGTTGCGCCGACGACTCGCCCTTGGCCTGCCGCACGGCATCCAGAATACGCGGCTTGGTAACCCGGCCGAGATAGTTGTCGACGGTCGGTCGCCAGCCGGCCTGCACCATGTCGAGCCCGACCGCGCGCGCCAGCACATCGGCCTGGTCGAGACGCGTGCGAACGCCATGGGCGGAGACGCGACCCTGATTGTAGCGATTGGCTGGCTCATGGACGGCGTTGACCGCAAACGACGCACAGTGGGCGAACAGCGACGCCTGTGCACCACCATCGAGAGCCGTCAGCGCATCCCAGAGATCGTTCTCGCTCTTTGGCAACCGTGCCTTCCAGACCTCATGTCGCGCCTCGACTGCTTTGGCCGAGACGCTTTCCCTCAGCCCCGGAGCTTGGGCGGGAAAGTTCGGCGTGCGAAGGCTGATCTCAAGACAGCTCCCGGACGATGCGAACCGGTAAAAGGCCGTCAGCACGAAGTTATGCAGAACTGCCTGGAACGCGACCGCTGGATTTCCCGCCAACGCATCACGCAATGTCAGTGTACGATGCGCCGTCAACTCGATGATGAGACGATCCGGCAAAGGTTTGGTCGCGTCCTCATCATCCTCCTCGGCATCAGCAGCGCCGCCTGCGACCGCGATGACCGTGCGCTGGACGGAAGGGCCCACTTCAAGACCTTCGGTCGACGACGCATCGGCGCCCTGCCCGACATCAGGATCAGTTGCCGGCACCTCGTCCTCCGGCCGGACGTAACCCCGGTCCACGGCGAGGCGTCCTTCGGAGTCGATGCTGATGAAGACACCAGCTCGGGCGATCTCCGCCGGTTCGTAAAGCATCGGCCGGTCTTCGAATGCAGCCAGGGCCGACTCGATTTCGCCGAGACGCTGATCGACCTCGTCGGGCAACTCGTCGGCATCCCGGTAGTCGACTTCCAGCTTGGCTTGCTCGGCGTTCAGCGCATCGATGGTGGCCTGCTCCTCAGGCGAGAGATCGACGGGCTTGCCTTCGATTTGTCGTAGGCCTTGAGTGTGACCGTAGGGGAAATCTACGGCGACCGAGATCCACTTCCAGCCTTCGGCAGCAATCGTCTCAGCTTCGGCCTTGAGCTTCTCGGTTACGAGGCGGTCGAGCAAGACGACGTCCTGAAGCCAGCCGCCGTCGTCGTGCTCGAACAGATCCCGCAGAACGCCGCCACCCGCGCTCTGATAGGCATCGAGGCCCACAAATTGGGCCCGGGGATCGGAACCGCGCACGGTGTTCTCCGTGAGCAGCCGGCGGATCTGGTATGGCTCGTCATAACCGGAGCGGCTGACATTCTCCCAGACTTGCTCCTGGCGGGCGTGATCGGCCGTGACCGAGAACGCCATGAGCTGCTCGAGGGTCATGCCGTCTTCGGCATAGACCTCATGCAGCTTTGGCGAGACCGACGCCAGGCGCAGGCGCTGCTTGACGATTGCAGGGTTCACGAAATGACGCGCGGCAATGTCTTCCTCGCTCATGCCGAGATCGCGGAGTGTCTGGAAGGCCCTAAACTGATCAAGCGGATGCAGGCCGACCCGCTCATCGTTCTCCGCCACCGAATCGTCCTCGGCGATGCCCCCTTCACGCACAACGCACGGCACCGCCTGCGTCTTTGACATCCGCTTCTGTTTTACCAGGAGCTCGAGAGCGCGATAGCGCCTGCCGCCCGCTGGCACCTCGAACATGCCGGTCTCGTTGCCATCTGCATCGACGACGGCCCGGACACTCAGACCTTGCAGAAGCGTACGCTGCGCGATGCTCTCGGCTAGCTGCTCGATCGAGACACCGGCCTTGACGCGGCGAACGTTCGACTGGCCGAGCACGAGCTTGTTGAAGGGAATGTCCCGAGAAGGGGACAGCGTGATCTTTTGTACGGCTTTCGTCATTTTGGCTCTCCACGACGGGTGGCCGTGAGACTCTCTCTCGGCTTCCAACCCGTCGCGAACAGCCTCCCCTCCTCTCACTCTCGCGCGAGGCCAGGCATCACGCCGTCTCGTGATCGGCGACAGCCGAATCCAGCGATGCGGGCTCAATGGACCCGGGAACGAAACCGAGCAAATAGTCCGCGGCCTTGCTCGCCTGCGAGGCGGCCCGCACGATGGCGCGATTGTCTTCACGCAGGACTTCGAGCCAGGAGCCGATATAGTCGGCATGGCGCACGGTGGGGACGATCCCTAGCGACGCGCAGCTGAACGCGGAACTCAATTCGGCGACCAGCTCTTCGAAGGCATATTTCTTGGTACCGTAGGATCCGCTCTGGTCGCGATTGAGACGCGACGGGTGCCCAGTCGCATGACCGAGTTCATGCAAGGCCGTACGGTGCCAGTTGATGGGTTCGAAATAGGCCTGCGGCGGCGGGACCTGAACATAGTCTTCGGCTGTTGCATAGAATGCGCGATCTCCACCGATCCGAAATGGAATTCCGCTGGCCGTGATCAGGGCATCGACCGTCGGTTCGATGAGGCCGGCCGGCGGCGGCGGCGCAGCGGTGGCAATGTCGTCGGGCAGTTGCTCGCACTGATCGGTGTTGAAAACGGTAAATCGCTTGAGGAACGGGATCGCCTGCGCGTCTTCGCCGGTCTCGGCGGCGCGGCGCTTTTCATCATTCGGCACGAAACGATCCGCGTAGACGACGGTAGTCCCGCGCTCTCCCTTGCGAACGTGGCCGCCAAGAGAGAGTGCCTGGCGGAAAGTGAGCCAACTTTGACCGGTAAATCCGCGTTCGATCACGACTCCCCAGAGGATGAGGATGTTCACACCACTGTATTGCCGGTTGGTCGACGCATTTTTCGGCATGGCCAGCGGCGCTTTCGCCGCGGCAGTACCCCAGGGCTGAACCCAGGGGACGCGTCCGGCCTCAAGCTCGGCGATGATCTTGTCGGTGATTTCGTTGTAGAGGTTCGCCCGGTCCTGGCCGGCGCGCGCGCAAGCATTAGGGTTTGACATCGCGGGTCTCCGCGACGGGCACCGCGAGCCTCTCTCGCAGATTGTAACCCGTCACGGAAAACCAGCCTGCACTCTTACTCTCAGCTTCTTGCCTTAGGCCGCAGGCCTGATCCGGCGTGCGCCAGGGGCGCATCGCCCCAAGAGAAATGGCACCCGCAGGAGCGTGAGCATAGCGACGCCGAAGGCGGCACGCGGGACCGAGTGCAGCGACGAGACCGGTTAAAAGGGCACCCGGGAACGGGGCAGTGATAACGATCGCCGCAGGCGAGCCCCTTTTCCGAGTGCCCCCGGCGAGGAGCACCAAAGCTCTGGCGCGAGGGATCGAAGCCGCAGGCCGAGACGCGGCGCGGCTCGGTTCACGAGAGCCCGGTGCGGCCCTGGCCGCACGCGCACAACCACTAAAAGACTTGAGCGAAAGTGATGCTGGCAATCCTGCGAGAACAGCCTGGCAATTTCACAGTGGTCTCAGAACGGGCGAAAACCTTGTCCTCTGCTGACTGAGAATCCCAGCCTTGTGTTAGCAGCCGGAACAAACGGCGGACCACTAGATTCGTGTATTCGGAGTTATTCAATGCTGATGACCAGTGAGCGAAGGCCGGCGATACGGACACTGCAGGGTTGGGCGATCCACGTGCTCCAGGAAGCGGGCGCCATCCGCGAATGCGAAGAGCATGGTTGGATGCAGGACCGCGCCGATCCGCATGCACGAGAGCGAGCCTTCGATATTGCCCGTCGAGACCCGCCAGCAGACGTCTCCCGTCAAGCCGCGGAGGCCGCGCTTCACGACGTGCTCGACTCGATTGGCGATACCTGCCCAGAATGCCCCCCTGACGAGGAGGACCCGCGCTAAGCACCGACGCCGACCCGTCTGCTACTCAGCGGCCTAGCCGTTTCTCCACCCGCTTGCGCGCGTTGCCGACCTTTTTGACGGCCTTTTTCACCGCCGGCGCCGACTTTCCGGTCTTCTTCGCCTCGTACTGCACTTCGTAGTCCTGCCCGCCTGCCACCCGCGCCCGGTCCTGCTTTCGTCCGCGCGCCGTTTTGCTCTTCTTCGCTGCCGCCATCGGTGCCTCCTGTTGGGACATCGAAGCAACGCGACAGGGATTCGCAGGTTCCGGAACGATTCGAACTGTGCCAATTTGAATCGGCTGTAGCGTGGAGTTCTTCAGTGGCGTTTCAGCGTAACAAGCCGGCGGCTATCGGCGTCAAGGCGCCTTTCCCCGCCTTCATCGAACCGGCCCTGGCATCCTCGACAGAGAAAGTGCCGTCGGGAGAGCGCTGGATCCACGAAATCAAGTTCGACGGCTACCGTGTTCAGGTCCATCTGGCCAACGAGACGGCGAAGATCTCCACCCGGCGCGGCCACGATTGGACGCACCGCTTCAAGAAGGTCGCTCATGACGCCTGGCGGATCAAGGCGAACTCTGCGGTGGTGGACGGCGAGATCGTGGTGCCAGCTGCCGATGGCACGACCGACTTCTCGGTCCTGCAGAACGAGCTCAAGGGTAAGTCGAGGAGCATCGTGCTCGTGGCGTTCGATCTGCTCTATCTGAACGGCCGAGATATCCGGAAGCTACCGCTTTTTCAGCGCAAGGCCGAACTCAAGAAGATCCTGACCGGCACCGACATCCAGTTCAGCGAAAGCTTCGCGATAGACGGCCGCGAGATGTTTGCGCACGCCTGCAAGCTTGGCCTCGAAGGTGTCGTCTCGAAGGTCCGGGACGGCGCCTATCCGGCCGGACGCACGAATGACTGGGTCAAGAAGACCTGCGTGCAGCGTGAGACCCTGACTATTGCGGGTTTCGCGCTCGATGGAACGAAGTGGGACGGCATCTACGTCGGCCGGCGTAAGGGCGACGATCTAATATACGCCGGGAAGGTGGACCATGGATTCGACAAGGCATCAGCCGCCGACCTTCAGAAGCGTCTGAAGCCGCTGATCCGCAAGACGCAGCCTTATGCAAAGCGGATTGCGCACAAAGGAATCTGGGTCGAGCCCAAGCTGCTGGCCGAGATAGAGTACCGTGCAAAATCAGCGGAGGGAAAAGTCCGTCATCCCTTCTTCAGGGGGCTTCGGGAGGATCTGTAATGGATGCCTTTGACCGCTTCTGGGAGTGGGCGGAAAAGCCGCTCGATAGTCCGCTGACGATCCCTGCGGAGCTCCATCGAGCGGTTATGGAGCTGTCTCCGGAGGACAGGCGGGACCGCGCAAAGGTCAATGAGGCCGCAGGGCGGGCGGTTTCCGACCGATAGTTACCAGCGAGCGCCCAGTCTGAGCGCGCCCGCTCGAGACCCACCATTCAAGATTGACCTGCTTGAATTGGACAGTGTCCGAATTCGCGAAACGGAGTATGATCTGGTCATCACCGGCAAAGGCACTCTGCCCGCGGGCACCGGTGACTGAGAGACCAATCGCGCTCCCGCCTGCAGCAGGAGCCACCAATGTCTCATTATTCCGAACGTGTCATCCTTGCCCGTCACCATGTTGCCAAAGGACGTCAGATCGTCGAAAGGCAGCAACGGATGGTCCGCAAGGGTGGCGCAAACATCGCAGAAGCTCTGAAGCTCCTGGCTCTCTTTGAAGCAACGCAAAATATCTTCGAGGATGATCTGGAGCGCATCTTGCGGGAAGAGCGCAACTGCTAAGGCTCGCGACTTGGCAGTTTAGAGTCTGGCAATTTCCGGTCTCGGCGGCAAATCAGGCGTCAACGCTAAGACACGAGATGGTCGCACTTTGAGACCTAGCCTCGCGCGCGTCGTAACGCGACTTCCAACCGGGCCTTCTCCTTTTCCCAACGCGCTTCCTCGTCCCGCGCGCTTTCCTCAAGAACTTCGAGCTGTTGTTGAATGTCAGCGGCCTTTTCTTCGTGCTTGCGACGGGCCGCGTCCAAGGCACTTTGCGCCTTGTCGACGGCGTGCTGCCGTCGCTCACGCTCCTTCTGCCGGACGGCCTCCTCCTTGGCACGTTCGCGCTCCCGTTGCATCTGCTCCTTCTCTAAAGCAAGTGCAGCCTTCCGGTCGGCCGCATCGTCGTGGGCCCGCTTAGAAGGCTTCCGCGGTTGACGGCGGCCTGTCTTCTTTGAGCTGCCGCTGGCAAGGTCGGTAGGTAGCTCGGCATGCTCCCTGAATGGCCCGTTGGAGCCGACGGGTCTCTTCAGAACGATGCCCGGCGCAGCCATAGTCGCCTCGATGACGTCCGGATCGTCGCTTTCCTTCGCCGCGCCCTGGTGGAAGAGATTGCTGTCAGCGCCCCAGGCTTCGAGGGCCGCTTTCATGGAGGGAGCGGCGATCGCCAGATCGAAGAAGCCCAGCGAGGTCTGATAGGTCTTCAGTTTTCTGGCCATCGGTCTGATCCGCCCTCGTCGATCGTCAACGTCTCGCACGCCACCATGCCTGCGGAACACGACGCGGCCCCGAAGCGTTCCCCAATCCTTGAAGGACGTCCATGCATTTCGCAACGCGCTCTTAAGGATTGGCCTTGAATGAGCCGGATGTCGACCCTGCCCAAGCGCCTGCAGCCGATGCTTGCTACGCTTACCGAGGCGCCGTTCGACGACCCCAGCTGGGTTTTCGAGGACAAGTACGACGGCTTCCGGATGATCGCGGAAATCCGGCGGGGCAAAGTTGCGCTCTACAGCCGCAACGGCAAGATAATCAGCCGCAGCTATATTGAGGTCGCCAAAGCGCTGGAGGGCGTGAAGGGCGACGCCGTGATCGATGGTGAGCTTGTCGCGATCGGTAAGGATGGCGTCTCACATTTCCAGTTGCTTCAAAACGCGCTGCGCCATGAGGCGAAGCTGCTGTACTGCGCCTTCGATCTCATGTTTGAGAACGCAGCGGACTTGCGCAACCACCCCCTCCTCGAGCGGAAGAAGCGGTTGAAGGCAATACTGCCGCGCGACAAGTTGATCGCCTTCAGCCATCACCGCAAAGCGAACGGCATGAAATTCTTCGCCGAGGCCGAGCGGAAGGGTCTGGAAGGCGTCATGGCGAAGCGCGCCGACAGCGCGTATGCGTCCGGAAGCCGGACGGCGGATTGGCTGAAGATCAAGACAGCAAAGCGGCAGGAAGTGGTGATCGCGGGCTTCACGGCGCCGAGGCGTACAAGACCATACTTCGGCGCCCTGGTCCTCGCCGTGCGGGAAGACGACACATGGCGCTATATCGGACATGTTGGCACTGGCTTCAGCCACAAGGTCCTGGAAGACCTCCACGCCAAGCTCGTGAAGCTGACGATCCCGAAATCACCCTTCCCTGCCAAAGTGAAGGACGAGGCCGCCACGACCTGGGTCAAGCCCTCGTTGGTCGCCGAGGTCAAATTTGCGCAGTGGACGAGCAAGGGCGAACTGCGCCAGCCCGTCTACCTCGGGCTCAGGTCCGACAAGCGGGCGAAGGATGTCGTGCGTGAGCGAGAACGTCCGCGCAAGTAGCTTCCCTTCGGCGAAAGCCGGCAAAAAGGATTGATGCACTCTCCGCCGACACTCACTCGCCTCCAAGGTCGTGGATTTCCGGTCGCATGCCGTCAGGCGTGAGTTCGAGCGTCGCAAACGTGATCGGCAGCTTGAAACGCCGAGGTCCCGCGCTGCCGGGATTCAGGTAGAGAATGCCACCGACCGTGTCGATCTTCGGTACGTGGGAATGCCCGGAGACGATGACGTCGAAGCCGGCGCCGAGATCGGTCTTCAGCGTCTTCAGGTCGTGCAGAACGTAGATCGACTTACCTGCCAGACGGACGAGTTTCGTGTCGGGGTAGTCGCGAGCCCACTTGCCACTGTCCACGTTTCCACGAACGGCCGTGACGGGTGCGATCCGGCGAAGCGCGTCGACGATCTCGGGGCGTCCCATGTCGCCGGCATGAATGATGTGATCGACGCCCGTCAGGCCTCGCTCCGCCTCGGACCTCAACAGGCCGTGCGTGTCCGAAATGACTCCAATCCTGAACATCATTTCCCGACGCTCTCAGCCGAGATCGCCAAAAGACGATCGAGAAACTCTACCTGAGCGGACAGCATCTTGGTCCGCGCTAACTCGATATCAAACCATTCCGCGCGGTCGACTTCGGGAAAGCTCTGCCGTCGACCGCTTCGAGGCGGCCATTCGACATCGAAGGTATTGCTGGTCAGTGCTGCCGGATCAAAGTGTCCCTCGCCGCCGAATGCGATGACGCGCTTGCCTCCTCGCTGTCGGACCTCCCCCAGCGCCTGGAGTGGACCAATCGAAGCGCTCGGGCCGAGTTCTTCGGCAAATTCTCGTTGAGCAACGTTCTCCGGAACATCATTGGCATCGATTTCGCCCTTTGGAATGGACCAGGCGCCATCATCCTTCTCACGCCAGAACGGACCGCCGGGATGAACGAGCAGAACCTCGAGCCCCCGAGCTCCTCCCTTGCGGTATGCGAGAATGCCCGCGCTCAAGGTCGATCTCCTGGAAGTCTTTTTCACCGCAGCCATATGGCTCCTACTTTGCAGAGCAATCGAGAGCCGGCGAGCCGTCGTCCCGCCATACGGGACCGCGTTCGCCAAGCGCCTGCTTAGCTTCGTCCGCGGTCCTATGCACCGTTACTTCGGCCTCGCGCTCGGCCGCCTTCCTGGCGCACGCACCTACCCGCCGGGTCGCCATTAGACGGCGACGAGATGATCTCGCGTGACCTCGTTGAGACGGATTTGCCATTCGCCAGAGCCTGCCACGGACGACGAAGGAGTGCCGTCCGGCGTCACCGGATGCTTCACGACACCTAAGCCGACTTCCGCTGCGGCTTGGCCGCCGGCTTTTTCGCCGCGGCCTCCTTCGCCGGCTTCTTGCCTGCGATCGGCATCAGCATTTCCTTCTGCCCGGCCGCCGCCTTGCGCGGCTTTTTTCCTGATTTCTTGGGTGCCTCTGTCGCTGAGGCGCCCTCTCTTCCGATGCTCTTTCGCAGCGCGTCGATCAGGTCCACCACGTTCTCGCCGCGGGGACGCGCTTTCGCGGTGATGGGTTTGCCGGCGCGCTTCTGATTGATCAGTTCGATGAGGGCGGTTTCGTATTGGTCTTCGAACTTGTCCGGCTCGAAATGGCCCGCCTTCTGATTGACGATGTGCTTGGCGAGATCAAGCATGTCCTTGGTGACTTTGACATCCTGAATGTCGTCGAAATACTCATCAGCTGAACGGACTTCGTAAGGATAGCGCAGTAGCGTTCCCATCAGGCCCTTGTCCAACGGCTCCAGCGCGATGATGTGCTCGCGATTGGTCAGCACCACACGGCCGATCGCGACCTTGTTCATCTCGCGGATGGTTTCCCGAATAACGGCGAAAGCATCGTGCCCGACTTTACCGTCGGGACGCAGATAGTAGGGGCGAATGAGATATCGCGGATCGATCTCGCTGCGGTCGACGAACTCGTCGATTTCGATCGTTCGCGTTGATTCCAGTGCGACGTTCTCTAGCTCCTCCTTCGTCACCTCGATGAAGGTGTCCGTGTCGACCTTGTAGCCTTTGACGATGTCCTCGTTGTCGACCTCCTCGCCGGTATCGGCATCCACCTTAGCGTACTTGATCCGATGGCCGGTCTTTCGATTCAGCTGGTTGAACGAGACCTTTTCGGATTCCGACGTGGCCGGATAGAGCGCAACCGGACAGGTGACGAGGGAAAGACGCAGGAAGCCTTTCCAGTTGGCGCGGGGGGCCATCGCGGGGAACTCCATTACTGATGCCGGATTAAAGACGAACGACCGGGCTTGGTTCCGACATCGCGACCCGCCCCACAGCGGGATTTTTCTCATCGGCCTGCCTGGCCGGACTCGACATTTGTTCTTGTTATGTTCTAATTCGGGCATGACCGACCGACCCGCGAGCTGGCGCATGCCGACCCCGAAACAGATGGAAAAATTGGCCGCTGAAGCCGACCGCAGACGAGCGCCGCCCGCTGCGGGTCCAGATGCCCCCCTCCCGGCCGAATATTGGGAATCGGTCCTGAAAGACGCACGCGCCGGCACGACCGGGGCTCAGATGCGGCAGCGACGTCTTTCCGAGATTCAGCGTCACGTGCTGCGCGTCTCCTGCCGCCGCTGCGAGCGGACCGTGGAAATCCAGACCGCTGATGCCGTTCGACTGTATGGCGCCAACGCGCTCTGGAAGGACGTCGCGCAGCGGCTGCTCGACAATACCTGCCGGCAGCGCACCGGCAGGCATGAAGAAGACGGGTGCTGGCCAGCGTTCGAGACGCCGTAGCCGCTCTGGATTTGCCGATCCGATCTCTTTGCGCCTGGATGTCTGGATGGCCCCGAAGTATCACCCTACGCCCTTGTCGGGCGGCGATCGCAAGGCTCTGGCGAAAGAGCTCGGCAAGGCACGCGCGATGGCCAGCATGCTGGCGACCCAATCGGCGGAGATGCGGGCCAAAGGCGGGGCGATGATCCAGCAAGCCGACAGGCTGCTTTGCGAAAGCTGGAACGAGCGGATGTGGAGTGACGGCGAACCGATCGATCCGTCGCCGACCATCGATCAGGCCGTAAATGGAGGCTTCCCCTGGCTGGAGATCAGGTGCGCGCGCTGCAAGACGCCGAGCGATGTCGACCTGGCCGCGATGAAGCACCCGCCGACCACCTTCGTGCACGATCTCGCCAGCCGGCTGCGCTGTCGCAAATGTGCCAAGGCCGGCCGGCGTCCATCCGCGACTCTGCTACAGTTGACCTGGCAGCCGCGCCACCCTCGAGCCGAATCCTGACCGATGTGCAATCTTTATTCGATCACGACCAATCAAGCCGCGATCAACGCGCTGTTCCGCGTTGTCAACCGATACGTTGGAAATCTGGCGCCGATGCCGGGGGATTTTCCCGACTACAAGGCACCGATCGTGCGCAACGGAGTGGAGGGCCGCGAGCTCGCTACGGCGCGATGGGGAATGCCGTCGTCATCAAAGGCGCTGATGGACGCCACGAAGAAGCGAGCCGAGAAGCTGCAGGCCAAGGGCAAGGCAGTGGATTTCAAGGAATTGCTGCGAATGGAGCCGGACGGCGGCACGACCAACATCCGCAATGTGAAGAGCAAGCACTGGACGCGATGGCTGGGGACTGAAAATCGCTGCGTGGTGCCGTTCAACTCGTTCAGCGAGTTCAACAAGGCCGAGGGCGGTGATATCTGGTTCGCGCTCGATGAGACACGTCCCCTCGCCTGCTTCGCCGGTATCTGGACCAACTGGACGTCCGTCCGGAAGGTCAAGGAAGGCGAGACGACCAACGACCTCTACGCGTTCCTCACGACGGAGCCCAACGCCGAGGTCGGCGCCATCCACCCCAAGGCGATGCCGGTGATCCTGACAACGCCAGATGAAGTCGAGACCTGGATGACGGCCCCTGCGGACGAAGTACTGAAATTGCAAAGGCCGCTTCCGGACGGAAGCCTCCGGGTCGTCGCTCGCGGCGTCAAGGAAGACCCAATAGGGCCGACGACGTGACGGACGAGACCGACTACCAAACGGGGCCAGCACCGCATCAGCGCAAGATCATTCTGTCGATATAGACATCTTCTACGCATCAGTGGAGCAGCGGGACAATCCGGACTTGCGTGGCAAGCCAGTCGCTGTGGGCGGGATCGAAAGAGCGCGGTGTCGTAGCTGCAGCGAGCTATGAGGCGCGAAAGTTTGGAGTTAGGTCGGCATTGCCGTCAGTGACAGCCAAACGGCAATGCAAAGAGCTAATTTTCGTAAAGCCGCCGCGCTTCGAAGTCTACAAGGAGGTCTCTCGACACGTCCGGACAATCTTCGCGGAGCATTCTGACGTCATTGAGCCCCTGTCGTTAGATGAGGCCTACCTAGATGTCACCGAGAACATCCAAGGCCTCCCAATCGCGACAGAGATCGCGACCTTGATTAGAGTCAAGATCCTGAGCGAGACAGGCCTGACCGCGTCTGCCGGCATCTCTTACAATAAGTTCCTGGCAAAACTTGCGTCCGACCAACGGAAGCCCAACGGACAGTTCGTGATCACGCCAAAGATGAGGCCGAGCTTCGTTCAGGATCTCCCAGTCGGCAAATTCCATTGAATCGGACCGGCGACCAGTGCGAAGATGCATGGCCTTGGCATCTTCACCGGCATGAATATGCGCAATCAGTCGCTCGAGTTCATGAACGCCAATTTTGGGAAAGCTGGGGCGTATTATTACTGGATCTCGCGGGGGATTGACGAGCGTCCTGTCCGTGCCAACCGAATCCGAAGGTCCGTCGGCGCCGAAAGCACGTTTCGCGGGACTTGGCAGACCACGAAGCGCTGACCATCGAACTGCGCCCACTGGTCGACAAGGTCCGGCAACACTGCGAGGCGACGGGCGCGCGAGGCCAAACGGCGATCCTTTTCAGATTTCGAGCTGATCACTCGCAGCACGTCCGTACGCATGAACGACACCGCGGACGATCTCTCTAGCCTGGCTCTTGAACTATTAGCGCAACTTATGCCGCCAAAGAGGCCGATCCGGTTTATCGGTTTTTCTGTTTTGGGGGTTTGTTGGGTCAGGGCTCGATGATGATCAATTGCCTCTCATGCTGGCTTGATTTGGCGGGTCCAACCGCATCTCGTTGCTGCTTGCAATAGGTGCCATCCACTCCCCCAATTTACACAGAGCATGCTTGGGAAAACGCGCAAAATATCGCTTTGCAGTCGATAACTCTGACCCAAAGCATATACTGCGCTATCATATACGAATCACCGCATTTGTACTGTTTCAAGGATGGATTACGGCGCTATGGCGCGAGCTACCATGCAAGGCAAAGCGACGCTCGACGCACGATTCAAGTTTGCTGATACCGCGTTTTCGAGCGGCACCGAAGGTTGGAATTCTCAACTTCGTTTTGCCACCGGCATCGCCGACGGCGAGGACTATCTTCTTCGTCTGTTCAAGAAGACCGGAACCCCGCTGGACGAGGACCTGAAGCGGCTCATCACGCACGGCCTCAGGCGTGTCCGGCGTGTTCTGTCGTCACGCCGTGCGCGCCAGTTATTGGTCGAGGTTCTTGAGATCGTCGAGGACCAGGAAGAGATCGGTATCTTAATGGTTGATCCTGGCAGTCCGATCTGCGGGTCATTGCACAGGGTTCGAGCGCGAGAAGGCCGGCTGCTTACGACGACCGGCCGCAAGATGTTTTGGCGCAATATCTTGCGCGTAGCTGAAGGACTTGCACTTTGTCATGATGCGGGCATCGTGCACGGCGCTGTCAGCGAACATACGATCTTTTCGCATAGCGATGAAAAAGAGGATTTCCGACTCGGCGGCTACGAAGCGTGCGTACACATTGCCGACGGCGATGTGGGCGGCGCGGGACATCTGCTGCGGCCCTCCGGCACCGTCTCGTTTCGCCGGGACTGGAGTGATCTTGGGCAGGCAGCGTCGCGGATCCTCGGCCTGACCGAGGACGGCGGCGGTCCTTCCCTGCTGTCGATCGAGCGACGCATGCTTAATCGTCTTGCCGATCCGCCACGCTACCAGCTTTTCGACGGAAGTATCGTGCTAAACGAGATCGCCGAGGTCGTGGCCGATCTTGACCGGTCGGGGTCAAGCGGCGAAGGCGAGCTAATTCTCTACCCTTCCACCCAGGTTACCCAAAGCGACCTTGCATCGCTTACATCGGGCACCATCCCGGCTGACGATAGGGATGCGGTCCTCCGTTTTGTCGAAGAGGATCTCAGCGGACCAACGGTACGCACTGTTGTCGTAGATGAGGCCTTCGTGCGTATCGTCACCGACCTTGCCGCGTATGGCGTGAAAGTCATCGATGACTATGTCGGCATGATCGAGAACGCCAACAAGAGGCGGCCTGACGACTACATCTATGATGCCGTCGAGGTTCGCCACCGGATTCATCTTGCGCGAACTCGGAGAAGCGCCGAAGAGCGAGTACGCAGGCTTGGCCCTGGCGCCAAACCGTGGATTGACGCGAGTGTCACAACAGGAGTGAGCCGATCAGTCGAAGAGATTCCCACTTGGTACGCCCTCATTCTTCTCGAAGCCTTTACTTGGCTGCGGGAGCAATTCCGAATCTATCCCGTCGAAGTGCTTCACCCGCCGTCCGGCGGGGATTCAGATTTGGCCTGGATCGCCTCCCGCGAAGATCCCGACCGGGACATGCGACGCAAGCTGATGGGACTGCGCCCGGCATACGACGCCTTGGCGCGCGAATTGAAGTACGACGACGGCAAACCAAATTGGACTCTTTCACGCAGCGACGCGCTCGCCGGCGATCGGGAGCGATTTCCGGAACTCAGTTATGAGGGAACGGGCGGTGTCGTCGACGGCCGCCTACCGTTCACGTTCGCGACAAGCGAAGCTGTTGTACCGGGGCAGCTTCTTTTTCTTCGTCCTCGAAGAGATGGTGGATTTGAACGCGCAATTCGCCGCCGCCTTCAAAATATTGTGGCGGCCCGGACGAATATTGAACTCTTGAGAGCGATTGACGATCCGGCGCAGGTCGCGCTGGACGAAGTATTACGTGATATTGCGACCCCGAATGCGGTGCCGCCGGACGAGATGGACGGTTCGAAAAAGGTGGCATGGGACGCAATCGTATCAGGCAAGTCCATCAATGTCGTTGTTGGCCCTCCTGGCGTCGGCAAGACGTTCCTAATTTCGAATCTTGTCAAAAGCATTCTGGACAAAACACCGGACGCAAGGCTTCTAGTGTCGGCGCAAAACCACGAGACCTTGATTCAAATGGAGGACGAACTCAAGGCGACACTGGCGAGCGGCACGAAGATCGTCGTTCGTGTCGAGCGGACACGATCGACCGATGAAGTCAGCTCCTTGCGTGCGAGCTCCGTTGATCTTCTTAGGTCCGTTTCGACGGTCGACCACGCCGCTGAAAGCATGATGGTCAACCAACGCTATCAAATCAAGCAGGCGCTCCGGCCCGTTGATGCGTCGGAAGCGACGGTTGCGGAACGCGTATTTCGCGATACCGACAATCTGCTGCTGCGCTCTTCCGATGTCACGCTTGCCACGACATCGTCGCACATCATCGAGGAGATGATTGCCGATGGCGATCAATTCGACTGGGTCATCGTCGAAGAAGCGGCCCGCGCCAACGGTGCGGAACTGATCGGCGCGCTATTGCTGGGCAACAGAAGAATCATGGTTGGCGATCACAACCAACTCTCTCCATTCGATGCCGCCCAGCGGCAACAATTCTACGATCCCGAGCGCGCAGTTGATCTGCTGCGGGACGCGAAGGAGCGGCTTGAAACCATCTCCGATCTACCGCCGGAAGTTACTGAGGCGCTTGATACAGTTAAGTCGAGCGAACATCTGATGAGGGAGGCTCTCGCAACAGCGGCGCGTCTTGAAGAACCGTTTCGATCAATAGCTGAGCGCGAAATTGAGCGCGAAAAGGACACGGGGCGTCCGAGCACGATCGTCAACACGCTGCTGGAACAGAGCCGCATGCACCCCGCCATCGGCGATCTCGTCTCGAATACTTTTTATGACAGAAAGCTCGCTCCCTCCGACCGCGTCAAGCGTCGCACGCTAACGGTCACGTCCACGGTCGCGTACCTCACCTCTCCAATCGTTCTTCTCGATTTTCCGCCCCTCAGCATGTCAAAACGGCGACATTTCGAACACAAAGTGGAGCGATCATTCCGCAACGAGCTTGAGGCGCAGGCCTTGATAGCGGCCTTGAAAGGGTTGCGGCCGATAGTTGGCGCGGACGGCCGCCGACCGACCCTCGTGATCATCTCGCCCTACGCGGCGCAGGTGAGATGGTTCAAGCGCTTACTGCGCGGCCAAGTCAGGAAAGACAAGACCTTGTTCGGCTTCGCGAGCCCGCGCAGTAATGGTGAGTTCGTCTTTACCAGCGATAGCTTCCAAGGTGGCGAAGCCGATGTCGTGGCCGCCAGCCTTACGCGCAACAATGTCATGGTGGGATCGCGCGCGCTCGGATTCGTCAAAAGCCCACAGCGCATGAATGTGCTGCTCAGCCGCGCCAAGCAAAAGCTGATTCTTGCCACAAGCCAGCGCTTCATTCGCGAAGTGGTCGAAGGAATCGATCCGGATGCAAAAAAGGACGATCTTGAATTCCTACGAAAGATGCTGAAGGAGCTCGCGACCCTCGCCGGGACCGATTACGAGCTCGTCAGGAAGGATGCTCCTAGCATTAAGGTGAAAGGCGCATCCATCGTCGCGATCGACGAGAACGGGAGGCTTCCGGCGTGAAAATCTACCTTCCCGCTTGGCACTATCGCGCGCGCGCCATCGTTCAACGCACATGGGGATGGAGTCCAATCGAAGAAATGATCCTGCTCGCGCTCGATCGCACCCCAGAAACGATCGAAGAGGTGGCAACGTCGCTCGGGATTCCAAGCCAGGTCGCGGGCTCGACCATCGCGCGGTTGATGCAGTTCGGCCTGGTCGAGCTTCGCCTGGCTCCTGTCCCTCAATTGGCGACAAGCGGCGTCGGTCAAGACTTCATCCGGTTGGGTGGCGCCTTGCCGGAGCGAACTGAAGATCGGGAGATTCACATCAGTCTAGTGCTGGAGAAGGTCGGACACTCGGTCTTTCGCAACCGCGACGTCGAGACCGCTCCACTCTATCGGATGACCCATACAGATCACAAGGTCAACTTTCCTCCGGGCCCAGATGAGACCGATGACACAATGGCGGTCCGCGTAACGCAGCTCGTCGCCGGCATGCTCCGTCCCGGCGAATGGCTGCGCGGCGTTCAAACGATCAACTCCGTTCTCGAAAGAAAATATCTCGCGATCGAACTGAACGACGTCAAGAACGGATTGCTCCCTGAGGGGGCCAGCCAGGACTTGATCGGCGCTCTTCAAGCAACAATCAGGACTGGTATTCTGCCGGAAGCTAGCGATCCGCAGCCAAGCCGGTCAGTGACCGTCGATACGATGATTGGCACCGATCAATTGATCGTCGGCGGCGAACAGCATCTCGAATGCTTCGAACGCATCGTGGGTCAGGCCGAGGAAGACGTTTTCGTACTTTCGACTTTTGTGACGCCTCACGGCGAAAAATACACGGAGCAACATGAACGCATTCGAAAAGCTCTTGAACAGGCTGCGCAGCGTGGCGTGCGCTGCCACTTGTTCTACGGTACTGCGCTAGACACCGACAGAAAGAACGCGATCGCGATGCAGGAGCTCAATATGCGGCTCTCGTCGGTCCGTCGCGCGCGTGGCTTTGTGTTCACGCAGCGCGATTCTGTTCGAAGCCATGTGAAATGCCTTGCCGCGGATGACGGCCACGGCGGCGCTGTCGTCGTGCTCGGCTCCTCCAATTGGCTGTCGTCGCCCTTTTCTGCCTTGGAGGTGTCTGTCGAGCTGACAGAGAACCGCGCGGCCGCGGCGGGCCTGGATCTTTTGCGTTCTATCGTGTCACCTCTTTCAAGCGCCAGCCGTTCGATTGAGACGCTCCAATTCATAGCATCGGATTTAAGGCGCTCGCGGAGCGCCTTAACATCTAGCGCCGATGCTGGAGGGAGTATTCCAGTTCGGATGAGCATTCTCCAGGCTGACGATCATGAGCGATTGATTCGGAGGGTTGCTCACGAAGCCGAAGAGCGATTTGTCTGCTGTACCAACAAGGTCGGAGCTCCCATGGTGCCGGCGATCTTTAACCCCGCCGAAATCGCAGGACGCCGACTCGACGACGTCCGTGTTTACTACTCGCGCCAGACCGGGCCGATCAAACGGCGGCACGTCAAGGCCCACCGCGAACGGCTACATGGTGTAGTCGATCTGATCGCCGTGGAGGATCCGCAAGTCCATGCAAAGTTTCTTTTGTGGGACAGAGATCACGTCGTGGTGAGCACGATGAATTGGGGCTCTCAGTCGGGTTCACCGGATAATCCTCTCGACGAGATCGGCCTCCATTTGGAAGGGCCTGGCATAGCCGAGTTCCTCCTAATGAAGTTCGAGAGTCAACTCGACGATTAGTATCTGACACGTATTTTGGGCTGCGTCCAAATTGTCAACGCGCTGCGCGCCAATTGCGCTGAAATTGCTGAGTTCTTTGTTCAAGGTGGAAAGAGAACCTTTCGCCATCTATCATCAGGCGCAGCCAAAACGCCTGATAAATACAAAGCAGACCGAGCTCGCCGATTTTCCTACAGACTACGACGAAGATCGGTATGACCCCCAAAAATCTGCCGTCGTGAAAGCCACGCCGTCATAACGCAACCCGTTTGCAGTGCTTAGCCGGGTGGGCAGCCCCGATCGGGAGCGTCCAAAAGACCGCCTCACGAATTTTACCGTGGCGTTCTAGTCGTGACCCACCGAATGACGCCATCCGTCATGTAAACCACGGCGCCCCGAGGTGCTCCTGTGGCACGAAGATAGTCGCTCAGCTGAGCGGCATGATCGCGCCTATCCTGCTCGCTGGGCGCGACATCGCTCTTCCAATCCAGGACAACGGCAGGCTGACCATCTTGAACAGCGATGGCATCTATCCGCCCAGCCAGCGCAGTCGCCGCGGGTGAAGCCGAGAGCATCGCATAAATTGGCCACTCCGGAGCGAGGCTTGGCCTGAGTGCGGCGATTTCGGGCAGTGCAAGGGTGCGCGCGACGGTCACCGCTATTTCCTCTGGGTCCGGAAGCTTCGCTCCGTTGTCAGCATCAATTATAAGCTGCGTCATCAGCACTCGCGCACGTGCAGCGACGACCGGCATCTCCTCGGCCAGTTCGCCGGTAAGCATCTCCTCCATCAGCTTGTGGAGAATAAGGCCCCGCACGCGGCCGGCGCCGACCGGCAATTCGGTTTCTGGGGCTTCGCCAGGCTCCATCGCGATCGCCTCACCTCTTGGCGCTCGATCAGGATCGTGATCGCTTGGCCGCAGCCACTGGAGCGGCATCGCCGCGGCGGCGATCGCGGCACGCTCTGCCCCGAACAGCTCCGGCGTCTGCGTATTCGGAGGCGCGACGTCGGTCACGCGGGCGACCGGCGTCAAGTGCGACAGGACAAGCTGCGGCAAGTCCCGATGCGCAAGATCAACGATCCGTGCCCAGGACCGCTGCTCAGCCTGAGGCAATTCCGGAACGATCAGAAGTTCGCGGGCGCGCGTGCAGGCGACATACCAGAGGCGCTCCCGCTCGCGGGCCAAGCTATCGTCTTCAGACTCGAGTGCGCGAAGCAGTTCCGGCGGAACCACGTCGCCAATCAGCCAATGCAGTGTTTCGTCGTCGGCGCGGTAGACGAATGCCTCGCGCGAGCGCAGCAAGGTGCCGGTGTTGATCGGAATTACCACCGGCCATTCGAGACCCTTAGCGCTGTGGATCGTGATGATTTCGATCGCATCGCCTTCCGCATCAACTCGTCCCTCATTGTGGGGCACGCCGTCGCGCCATTCCCGGGCGAGATCCCGAACGAACTTCCTGAGGCCTCGCACACCGTAAGGCCGCGCACGTTCCAGGAACGCTTCGAGATTGGCGGCCGCGCGCGCACTACGATCACCCTCGCGCGCGGCGAGGGTTGCACGGACCGCGAGGCGTTCGATCGCTTCGGCCAAGAGCAGCGCAGGCGTGGTCGCCCGCACGCGTTTTCTGAGGTCTTGTAGGATCGCGAGCGTGCGACGTGCCAGAGGATGGGCGACATGATCGACATCGGTCAGCACCGAGAAGCGCTGGGGCGCTTCGGCGCGATCGAGATGCGGCGGAAGACCCACGGTGATGTCGAGTAGCTCCTCCTCAGTAAGCCCGACCAGTGGGCCACGCAGCAGCGCGCCGAAGGCCAATGTGTCGCCAGCGTCGGCGAGTACGCGAGCTAGCGCGAGCAGGTCCTGCACTTCTTGCCGGCGGAACAAACTCTTGCCGGCCTGCGAGGCGATCGGCAGCCCGCGCTGCTCGAGCGCGCGCTCATAACGCCAAAGCTCGGCGCCAGTTGGCGCAAGCAGGGCGATGCCGCCGGCAGTGAGCGGTACGATTGCGCCGTCCTCGTCGCGGATAGGGAGATTGCCGATAAGGCGGGTGCAGAGATCGGCAACGGCTTCGGCCTCCGCGTCGCGGATTTGAGCGGGCCGAGAATCAGGCGGCACATCCACTGTGATTCGCGCCGCGCAGGGCAGATCATGATCGGGGTCGCCGAGCGTCGACGTGAGCGGCACGTAACCGGGCTGGCCTTCTCCCGACAACGGGCGCGCGAAGCAGCGGTTGATGTGCCTAAGGATGTCGGGACGCGAACGAAAATTGGCGGTGACCTGAACGATATTTTCCGGCAATTGCCGCTCAACAGCGGCGCGCGCCTGCGAGTATGAGCCGATATCGGCGCCTCGGAAGCGATAGATTGCCTGCTTCGGGTCACCGACCATGAATAAAGCCCCGGCACGCAGCACGCTGTCCTGCCAGCGTCCGGCGCGATCCTTCCCCGCGATCCCGAAGAGGATCTCTGTCTGAACAGGGTCGGTGTCCTGAAATTCGTCGACGAAGATGTGGCGATAGCGTTCTCCAAGCGCGCGGCGCACGTCGTCATGCTGGCGCACCAGCGCACGCGCCTTCTCGAGCAAGTCGTCGAAGTCCAAGACTGCAGCGGCCCGTTTGAAGGCGGCGTAGTCATCGAGTACTTCGTCGAGCTCGGCCGCAAGCTGGGCGACAAGCGCGGTCGCGAACCGACCAAGAACGGTCCGGTAGCAGCGATTGACCCGCTCAAAGCATGCGGTCGCCTCTTCATTGAGGAGCGCGCCTCGCTCTTTGCCCGCGACACGCTCCCAAGCTGATTTCCGTCTCGGCGTGAGAAGATCGAAACTGTGTCGGCGCATGCACGCGAGCTGTGGCGGATGGGCGAGACGCCAGAGCGTGGCAAAATCCGGTGGAGGGTCGAAACTACCGGCGTAGAAGTTGGCGAGCGTCTCAAGCTCTCCGACCAATTCTAGGGTCTTGGGCTCGACCGGCTGCGACGAAATCCAGCGTCGGAAGTCCGCGACGGCGTCGACCAGGTCGATGTCGGGCCGACCGCCGAGCTCGGCGGGCAGAGCGCGTGCGCCGCGATATCTGAGACGGAAGCGTGCGAGTTCCTGAAGAGTATCGACGATGCGACGCGGATCATCGCGCGAGAGTGTCGCGATGGCATCGCCTGGCCGCTCGGGCGCATTCAATCGCCGTTTCAGCCACTGCTCGAAGACGGAATCGAAGGCCGCCGCCGCCTGAACGGCGTCAAGAATGCGCGCGCCCGGATCAATGTCGGCCTCAACCGCATAGCTGGAGATGATCGTCTGGCAAAATGCGTGAATGGTGGCGGTTGTCAGTTCGTCGAGCTTCGCCGCTGCACCGGAAAGTGCGCGTCGTTGGTCCACGTTTAGTCCGTTGGGCAGAGCAAGCCGCAAAGGTTGAGGCACACGTCCCGCAAGCAGCTCCTCGACATAGCGTTGCACGCGCGTCGCCAGCCCGCTCGCGGCAAGCTCTGTGAAAGTGATCGCGGCGATCGCGCCGGGCTCGGTGCCACGCGCGAGCAGCATGGTCAGGCGTCCGGCCATTAGCGCCGTTTTGCCGGTGCCGGCGGCGGCCTCGACGAGCAACGTGGCGTCGAGATCAGTCAGGATGCGAAGCCGTGCGGGATCGTCGGCGAGTGTCATCGGCAGCCCCACACTCGTGCAAACCCTCCGAAAGCGCGCATGAACGCGCCGTTCTTGAGCTGAAGATAGGCTGCTGGCGACGACGGCAGGGCTATGCGGAAGTCATTGTGCTCTTCCTGAGCGTCGGGGCCAGGCAGGGCATGGCCACCGCGCAGGAGGGTGATGGCCGCCGTGACATGCCCGCCGAGTTCGGCGATCGCCTGGTCGACGTCCGGTAGGCGATAGGGCCTCGGCTCTTTGTTGCCGAGAAAGACGAGGCGCGCGATCACGCGCGGATTGTCGGGGAGCAACTGACTGGCCGCGACCGAATAGATGACGCGCTGAAGCTCCGCACCGCGGCCAAGCACGATCTCCTCCGCTCGGCGCGGTTCTACGCCGGTCTTATAGTCCGACACGCGCACGCCGCGACGGTCGCCGGTGAGATCGAGCCGATCGATATTGCCTCGGATGCGCACCTGGGTACCGGGAATCGTAACAAGGGAATCGGGGCGCCAGGGTAGATCGTGTGCCATCGCACCATCGCCAGCTTGACTGAAAGCAAGCTCCGTCCAGCTTCGCGTACCGGGTTGGAACGTCTCGTCAAGCGTCAGTGCCTTGAGGGCGAGCTGAGCTGCGGCAGCGGGCGTGTGTTCCCAGAGCAACGCCCGCGCCGCTGATCGCTTGAGTGGCCAATGCGTGCGGACCGTCTCCGTCGAGGTCGCGAGCGCAGCTTCGATTTCCTCCCGGGACGCACGCGCATAGCCCGGCACAGGTTCGAGCGCATCAACCGTGCGCTTCAGCAACTCATGGACCAGCTCACCATAAGAGCGTGCGTCCAGCGTGAGGGGCTGATCGTCTTCTGGGACCGCGCGCCAGCCCAGCGCGTAGCGCCAGACGAAGGCGAGCGGATCGCGCAACATCAGCCGCAAGGAGGTGGCGGACTGGACATCACCGATTGCGCGGACGATTTGGGGATGGTCTGCGCGAACCTGGCCATCGTGGGCGGTGACGATCGGGCGCCGCCAGTTGCGCCAGCAGAGATTGGCTGCGGTGAGCGCCGGCGATGTCGCCGCTTCGTCCGGCCGTGCAAGAAGACGATCGGCCTCGCTGAATGCATGCTGCGGAATGCGCGCCCGCTTCAGGATCTGCAAAGATGCGCTCTGCGGGATCAGCGGGCTGGCGGACAACTGCCCACCTTGAGCGTTACGCCGGCTTCGCGAGAGAACGCAGCCGCGCGCCGCCTGACTGGTGATGACGGCAAAGGCGCGTCGATCTTGCTCGGCGACGGGATCAGGGTCAAGCACAGAGCGCGGCAGGATGTGGGCCGGTATCAGTGGGTCCTCGGCCGTGCGGCGCGGCCAAGAGCGCGATGTCATGCCGAGCAGGCGCACCCAGGGACGCGGCGCACCTGCAAGGTGGCTCGCCGGGCACCAGACAGCGCTCGCGCCTGGATCGCGTCCATCGGGCAGCCGCAAGTCCTCTAGTGAGAATTCGAGCCCTTCGGCCGGCGCGCGTCGAAGCGCCTCGGTCCAGAGCGCACGGGCCGCTGTGCCCAATAGCATCGCGCCGGCCTGCGCAGCCGCCTCGGGGCCACTCGCAAGCAGCCGCAGAATGGGCATCACGACCGGTCTTGGATCGCCTGCGTCGGCGCGGCGGCCGGTCGCCTCGTCAAGCGCGCGCTGCCACTGATCAATCTCGAACAGCGCCGCACCAGGCTGGAGGCCGAGCGACCAGTCCGCAGGCAAGTCGGCCAAGGCACGGCTTCGACCCGCGGCATGGCCGAACAGTCGCCGGAGGCGATCCTGGCCAAGCCCGTTGAGCAGGACGTCGGCAAGTGCGGCGCACGCTTGTCCCTCGCGCGATGCGAGGACCGGCACGCCGTGCGAGAAATGGAGTGGGAGATCCGCGTCCGCGACGAGAACCAGGAAGTGCTCGTCCCAGTCCTCGGTGGCCGTGGCACAGATCGCGATCTCATCGGGTCGCGCGCGGCCAGAGGCAATGAGTTCACGCATCCAACGTAGCGCTTCGACTGCTTCGGCGCGCGGGTTCGCGCAGGAAACTAAGGATATGTCCGCAGCCATCTCGCGGTCGCTGGTAATTAACTGGCCCGGAAACCAGTTCGCATCGGAGGTTCCAGGATTGCGCCAAGCGAGTGGGACCGTCTTCGCGAGCGTCGCAAGAAGCGGACGCCAGACCGATGCAATCTCACTGAGCTGATCGATATCGATTGACCCGAGCGCTGCAGCCGCATGGGCCGCGTGCGCAATTGCGGCATCGCGCAAGTCGCGCGGTGTCAGAACCCCTGCTGGGAGGTTGGCGCGAACGCGGCGCTCGACCTCCGCAAGCTCGGCAAGCCGAGCATTGTGGCTAGCGAGCCCCTCAAGATCGAGGTCGGCTTGCCAAACCTTTGCGAGCGTGCGGGCGATTGACCGTGTCGTGCCCGGAAGCTGACGGATACCTTCGAGCTCCGTCAAGCCGCCGGCGGCGAGTGCAGCGCGAATGGCTGGGTCGAGGTCCTGGGATCGCGCCGGTCGGTTAAAGCCTCCGGCGAGACGTGCAGCAAGCAGTGGAAGTGTGAAAATCTGCAGCCCAGAATCCGCTCGCTGTGCGGCAGCGATCCGCGCTGTACGGAATGCAAGCGGCCCTTCGACAACTATCGATCGTCGACTCATTTCCCCTCAGCCGCGACGCTATCATCGCCATGTTCGAAAGTTGCCGGCGTAATGCGAACCTGAGCCGCTCGCCCCTCCTCATGGAACCACAAATCTCTAATTCTCGCGTCATCGCTTGCAGGCAAAGGATTTGCGTCGCGCACGCGAAAGGTCGTGGGAAGGTTCACGGAGGTGCCGAAGACCAGCGCATGCTGCTTCGGAAGCGACGGGAGCCGCTTCAGGACCGCCTCGGAGATGAACGGGGTCATCTGCCGTATATGAGCAAGGTCGTCGGGATTCTGGATTCGATGGATGACGAAATTCGAGCACTGCGAAAGAATGGTCTTCGAGAGTTCACTGGGCCTCTGCGAAGCGGCGAGAATGAACAGCCCGTACTTTCGCCCTTCCTTGGCAATCCGCTCGTAAACTCTGCTGGCGTCTATGGCATAGCGGGATGGCTTCTCCGCGATGTATCGATGCGCTTCCTCAAGAAGCAGATGGATCGGAAACCGATTGCGTGGATCTGCTTGTCGGAGCAGCCGAAAGGCCATTCTAGCGAGCACTGACGCTACGAGCTCGACAACCTCATCCTCCACCGCATTCATGTCGATGATGACGATCTGGTTGCGTTTGACCCAACCCGCTCCGTCGCGTGCCAAACCGAGGAGCTGCTCAAGGAAGTTTTCGAGCGACGGCCCAGCTTGGCTTCCTTGAAGGTCGTAGCGCAGGAACGCATATTCAGGTCGCTCCTCGAGCGACTTAAAACGCGTCAGCATCTGCGAGCAGTAATCTCGGATCTGACGGTTACCGTGAGCCTCCTCGTATAGGATCGCCAGATCGAGCGCCTCTCCCAACGCGGAAAACTCAAAGGGAAGGTTGGCATATGCCGGGAATTTCAAACCTTCGATGATAAATCCGCCGCCATTGGCGTTTCCCAACAAATAGGTTGTTAAACCGGCAGGGTTGGCCATCTGGCCGAAGCCGATTTTGATGAATGGCGCGATCTTTTGATTGTTGATCTCCGGCGTGTTGAATCTTTGCAGCAGACCGACCATGCGATCGTGTTTTGACGGACTGCCTGTGTCGTCACGAAGAATTTGGCTCAGGCAGGTTGCCAGAATGTGGTTCTTGATCCCCTTCAGCTCCGCCGCGCTGCCCGCTGAGAACAATGTTGCCAGCCCGAGCGCCATGCGCAGTATCGGTAGTTGGGTGCGCTCGCTGGCCTGCAGAAGCAGCTCCCACTCTGACTGCTCCAGAAACCAATGGGGCAGACGAAAACGCTCCGTGCGTGCGGTGCCGTCCAGAATGACATGGTCCACGCCGATCTGCTTGCGCTTTGCGAGCGGCGACAGCGCCTTCGCATATTCTCCATTGACGTCGAATACGACGAACGTGGCACCGCGAGCATGGTGTTCTTCCGCCTTTTCGAACAAGGATTGGAGGACCGATGCGACCGTGCAGGACTTCCCGCTCCCTGTGTTTCCCAGGACGGCAGTGTGTCCGCCGAAGAAATCATCGATCCTGACCTTAACGTCGTAACCCTCGAATATGACGGACCGGCCGATCGTCAATGCGCGATAGCGGGTGGCATCAGGTGGCGTGGGTGGAACATTGTCGATCGGGGGTGTAGGCTCCGAAGGATGATCGGTTTCGAAGACTCGATCCAGTTCAGCGTCCAGCGCATACAGTGCGTCGCCGTAGAGTGACGGGAACACGGAGACGCCGAAGCGAAACCTTTCGCGCCGATCTTGAGGCAGCATCCCGACGGGAACGACATCGAGGTACTTCGCCGAAGAAGCCTTATCCAGCTCCCCTTCACTGCGACTAACATGACCAACGTCGCGCTCACGCAGGCCGACGACCTCGACAACCACGTACTCGGTTTGCACCGCGACCATCAGGAACGATCCGAGCCTGGCGACATAGTGAACGTCGTCGAATCCGACGACGGTGAAGTTGTCGGTGCCCGCATGCATCTCGATCACGAAACGGTCGGCCGCGACCGAGACCACCTTGCCGATTGCGCGCTTCCGATCGTCACGACTCATCGTCATCCTCCCCCTTCTGGGGAGCCGCGGCCTCCTTCTTCGGGGCCATCGCCTCGATCACCTTCCGAACGGCGTCATCAATGCGCTCGCTCGGGCGTTGCGGCATGAACTCTTCGATAATGGTGTCGAAGTAATGGGCTTTGCGTCCGGCGCTGCGTCCGGCACCCCCAATGATCCAAATTCGTGGATCATTTAGCGCGCGAAGCTTCGCAATCTCCCCGTCCAAATCTGGATCTACAAAGATCACGAGCCGGAACGTGGGAATCGTCAGGGCCTGATAGATGATATTGTTGATGTGCTCGTCGCCGAAGGCATACCCCATCGTAAATAGCACGCTCTGTTCGCGAACAATGCGTGACTGGAATTCCCGAAACAGATCGGCATAGGGAGACCCAAGGCTCGAATTCTGCTTGGCAGGCGTCGGATAGATCATCACCTTGCCCGGTTCTTTGGAGACGGCCGTTTCTCGGATCGGGAAAAGTCCGTGATCGTCCTCTGTCCAACTAATGGACCCATGAATCTTACACAGATAGACAAAGCCATCGACCGCAGACCACTTGCGGCTGGTGACATCGAGCTGTTCAGCGAGGGCGTACCGAAACGTCGCTGGATTGAACCGCCGTTCGACAACGCCGGAGAAGCCGTTCGTGTATGGCAGGCCGAGCCTATCCATTGCGGTCTCGTTGAAGAGATCGTAGTTCGTGGTGAACACCCAAGGACGCGGAAGAGATCGGTCGCGCAGCACAAGCTTGCGATAGAAGGATTCATAAAGGCCAACGACGGTATGGTCGCCATTCGCGAAGGCGCCGTTCGTGCATTTGGCCCAAAGAAATGTTTGAACCTTCTTGATGATCGATTCGACAGTCTTGAGTCTTGTGGCGGCATCACTCAGCGAACTGCGCACTAAGACGAAGCGCAGGCTGAAAAGAAGCTCCATCAGCCGCTCTAGGTTGCGCGCATACTCCGCGGCACCGAGGTCGATTCCAAACTGCTTCAACAGAGCATCACGTTCGTCGGCTGTCGGGAACGATTGATCCCCTTCCTTCGGTGCCGCCGTGAATTCCTTCGCGAGGGGCGCCATCGTTGGGATGCCGACCTCCTTGTCATTAGCCCACGACGAAGAACAGCCAGCTCCCAGGAGGAACGCCACATTTTTGGCATTCAGTGACTCAGCCAACGCCTTTCTGACAATATCCGCCCCATCAGGCCAATCATAATCAGCCTTCTCACCCTCGACGCCGCGAATAAACTTGAATGTGAGCTTCGATGGCTCCGTCTTGTCTGCATCCGCCACCGCATTCCCCCCAAATCTCTATTTCGCCGCCTCGTTTGCCCGGCGCGCGACATCTGCACTCCGCGCCATGAGGACCTCGAAGGTTTCAGCATCTTCCAACAGCAGACCGTCCTCGACCATGCGACCATAATCTTCTTCCAGCGCCTTCGCGGCATCACCGCCAGGCACGAGCTGCAAACCGCCATTCACGGCAGCCGCATAATCGATCGGACTTCGATCGGCCGCCCTCTCAACGAAGAACATGCCCTTGTGGCGCGCGACCGCGTTCGCCAGCTCCCTATCGGCGAAAGCCGCATCCGCCAGGCCGGCGTCATCCAGACGCGCTATGTCATGCCAGTGGCGTGCGAAGCGATCACCGCGCAGCCGCTGCTGGAGGCAGAAGACGTGGACAGCCGTCGCCTTCTCCCAGAAGGTCCGCTCGGCGTGCATCACGCGCGGCCGCGCTGTTGGGAACGTTACGCCTTCAACCAGGCCGGATGCATCGCATTTGATGTCGCGGAGGCTCGCCGGCTCGCCCGTTGATCGCGCCCCGAACTCCAGCATCACACTCGGTGCGACGTAGCCCGAGCCAGCGGTGGTCGCCTCGTAGTCGACAAACAGCTTCTCGCCTTCCACGCGGACGGCAGCCGCCAACGTCGCGGCAGCCAACGCGTCCGCGACGACCGGCTGCGCGGTGCCCGCCACCCAATCCGGCAAGCGCTTGCGCACCTCGCTCGACCAGCGCTTCTCCTCGCTACGTGTTTTCGGCAACGCCTCGCCGTTGCCGTCCACCAGGTCGGGCGCGATCGCCCGGATGTCGTAGGTCAGGTCGACGTCCTCGGAAAACCGCCGGATGACCCCATAGGCCTTCGACAGTGACGTGCCGCCCTTGAACACCAGATGCTCGCCGAGCGCCGACCCGTAGAGCGTGGCGAGCGCCCAAACCACCCACACATCCTTCTCGAGAAGGTGCGCCGGTCGTCCCGACTGATCGGCCGCGACGCTTAGCGCCTCGCGGCGGTCAGCGACCGGAAGGTGGAGAAAGGCGTCAGCCATGCGCCGCCTTTCCTACGCTGCGCGCGAGCCAGGTCGGAAGCTGCGGCGCTGCCGCGACCAGTTCGCTGAAAGTGGACGGCGAGAGCTTCCGCTTCAACGTTTTCAAGGCGGCTTCCGCTTTCTCCGGCCCAAGCCAGGCCAACGCCCGCACCGCCTCGCCAGCCGGCTTATGAGCCAGGGCGAGTTGCCAGCGCGGAGCATGACGAAGTTCGACAACCTGTTTGCCGAGATTCATCGTTCGGCTGCGGCCGGAGGTTAGATAGACCGACCGAACCGGCACCTGGGTCGTCAGGCCGAGAGTGTTGGCCGCCGCCGCCCCGCTCGGGACGATGACTTCGCCGCGCTGGTTGGCGAGCGCCTCGACCGCTTGCTGGACGGAGGGGGCCCTCGTTCCGAACCGGCTCGTGATGGGACGGAGATAGACGCCGCGACCGGCCCGGATCAGTTGGCCCCGCTCAGTCAGACGCGACAAAGCCTGATCCACCGCGGCGCGATTACCGAGGTGAAGCAAGCTCTTAGCCGCCACGGGCGTACCTTCCGGCAACCCTTCGGCATGCGCGAGAATCTGTTCGGTTAACCGTTGCATGGCCGTTCTCCTGTCAGAAATATACGCGGTTTTCTGACAGTTTTCAAGCCAGCGGACTTGCTGGGGAGCCGTCTATTTCGGCTAGATCAAGGGCGAACCCCTGTCGAGTAGACCATCCAGGAAATCCTCCCGCGAGCTGATCGGCCCCGCGAGCGTCGCAAGGATCAACGCCTCGACGATCTGGCGGGCCAACGACCGCGCCATCACCCGCTCTTTCGTCGAGATGGCGGTCATGGCTCGGCCGTGCAGGAATGCGCTTCGCACGTTGAAGAGCTGCTCATACTGATCGGCGAAGCGTCGATCGCCCAGCAGGCCGGCCACCCGTCCCCGAATTCTATTCGTGGCGCGCATCCCTTTGTGGCGGTCAGGCGCGATGCGAAAATTCTTCTGATAGTCCGCGCGCAAGCCGAGCGCCGCCTCGATCGTCGTGATGTGCGCAAGGAATTCATCCACGCCCTCGGCCAGGAACGCGCGGACGAGGAAGTGAGGGATCGGCGTCTCAAACAAAACCGATTGCTTCGCCTGCTCGACGGTCGTCCATCGGCTCTGGTCCCACACCGTCAGCTCGGTCTTTGCATCCTCTTCTAGGTGCAGCTCGACCGGGCGCTCTTCCTCGTATGTCCCGCCATAGCCATCGTCGTAGACCCGGTCCTCCCAGCTCAACGTGTCGGGGGACGGCGGCGAACTGGGACGAACGAAGATGTCGCTGTCGATCGTGTAGACCCATGGCACACGGAAGCCCCGCCAATCGACTTCCTGCATGGTCGACCAGCTCTCCCAGGGGGCCAGCAGGAGGAAGAACAGCGCTTCTTCCAAGGCAGTCGGGAACCGCCCTTGATGCGGTTCGACCCGCCCCAGATCTAGGCTCAGGTCCATGAACAGGACCGGGACCGCGCGTTCCTCCGGCTCCTGCTCGAGCACCACGACCTCCTCAACGATCAGCCAGTGGAATTCGGCGAAGCGCTCGGCATCGAAGTCCTGACGCGGATAAAGCCGCCTCAGCCGGCGCGCATCGATCACGCCGCGCAGCTCGTCGGCGCTCAACCGGCACACCCTGGCCGGACCGAATGCGTGCGGCGGCAGGTCGGCGGCAAGATCGAGCGGCGCAAGGTGAATGCGCCTGGCCCGGGTAGCGCGCAGCGCCGCGTCCAATCCCTTCGCCGCTTCCTCCACAGGCATGGCAAGATGGGCCGTGTCCTTCTGCAGGTGACATGGAAGGCCCAACGCCCGCAATGCCGTCGAGAGCGCGAAGTTCGGCCCCTTCTTGCCGGCGTTTGGGTAGTCGTCGCGGCAGATCTCACGCAGCCGCATGAAGGCCGGGTGCGCAAGAATATTGTCGGGCCCGGGCGGTCGTATGCGCCACAGGTCCGTCATCGCCATCAGCATCGCCATTCTCGGACCCGTCTCGCTCATCAGGAGATCCGGAGCCGCCGCAAAAGCTTGCCGAGGACCGCCTCGTACTCCTCGGGCTTGGAGAAATCGGCGTAGAGCTTGCCTTTCAAGAACTCTGGCAGCTCACATTCCTCGTAGAGCAGCGGCAGCACGACCACCTCGCCGCTCGCGATCTCGCGGTTCATCGCCACGTCGAGCTCCTTCTTCACCCAAGGAGCGCCGATCGACTTTTTCGACAGGACGACGGCGATGTAGCGGCTGAGCTTCATCCCCTCTTCGATCTTGGCGATCAGCGAGTCCCCGATGTCGATTTCGGCCTCGTCCAGCCACACATGCTCTACGCCATGAGCGAGCAGATCCTTGCGAAGCTGGCGCACGAAGGGTTTGTCGACGCCAGTATGGCTCAGGAAGATGCCGTGATACTTCTCATGCGCCGGATCGGCCTTCTCCAACGCGAGGCTGTCGCGAACGAGCTGGTTCTGGGCTTCCTGCGACGTCGGCGGCGTCAGCAGCCAGCCCGTCGGGGTGCCGAGCATCAGCTGACCGCCGAGGCTGTAGCCCTCCGGCGTCGCGGCGATCGACCCATAGCCTTCGCCGGGATCGGATAGGCACAGCGTCCAGCCGCCGGTCCGCGACAGAACCTCGAAATAGCGCGCGAAGGGGCTGTCGAGATCGACCGGCCCCATCCTGCGCCCCTTCTTAATGAGAAGCTCCGAACGCTTTACGAAACTCGCCACTTTCGGCGCCACATATCCAAGATGGGTTTCGCGATAGCCGAAGAAGTTCACCCGCTTCGGCTCGGACAGGCACCAAACGACCGTCGCGCCACCCGCAATCGCGGCCTCCATCTCCTTGCGTCGGTCCTCGCCATCGAAGGCGGAGTCGAGGTCGTAGCGGTCATTCTGCCCCTTCAGCTTGCCCAGCTCGTAAAGTTCGTTCGAAAACTCTCCGGCCTTACCGAACAGAAAATGCGTGTAGCTCTCCGGATTGATGATGATCGTGTCGTATTCGTAGAGCGGATAGGCCGCCCGCTCTCGATCGACATCGGGCTGGCAGAGCCCGAGATTTTCGATCTCCACGCCATCGATCTTGTCGCCGGTGTAAGTCAGCCCGACAGTCAGCACCCGTTTCACGTGTCGTTCCTTTCCGCCGCCTGCTTGGCCGCCTCTCTAGCTTTCACTTCCAAAACCTCGCCGCGGCTGCCGACGAGCGCGATCTCGATGCCGGCCAAGGCGCACCGCGGCGCGAGCCGCTCGGCCAGGCGCAAGGTGCCGTCCGTCAGCGGAACCACGGCCACCTGACGCCCCTGCGATGGCGTGGCCATCAGCAGGCCTACGGTCTCGCAAAGACCCCGGTAGAGCCGCGACAACTGGCCTGGATGCCGCGCGTTGATAATGCCGCCCTTGCATTCGGCCGAGATGACGTGGTCGCCGATATTCGCGACGACATCACCGAGCCCGGACTTCGGGTTGACGGTGATCGTCTGGCCCGCCGGATTTCGATAGACTCCGCCATAGGCGGTGCTACCGACGCCGGAGACCTTGGTGAACGCTCGCCGCCCCAGCCAGCCCGCGAAATCGAACTGCTTTCCGTGCTCGCCGTCGGGATGGACACGGACGTCCCGTGCGCCCTGCGTGCGGAGCAAGTGCATCGCGTAGGCGACCATCACCGCGCCCTCATACAGATGATGTTCGTGGGCGCCGTCCGATTTTCCGGCGCGGTTCGGCGGCGGCTCGAGCGCCGTCACGAGATCCTCGAAATCCAATCCAGCCTCCCCGCGATATCTGCGGACGCGCAGCGCGCACCATTGACAGGAGCTTATAACCGGCCATATTTGCCCGGTAAAGGAAGGCCTGTCATGTTTACCTATAGCCCCGAAAAATTTGCGTCGCTCTACGCCTCCGAACTTGGCCAGCGCATCTGGGCCTTTCTCACGCGGCCCGAAAACGTCGCCCGCCTGGAGACCGCGTCCGAACTCGGCAAGCCCGCGGTCGAAGGCATCGAGGAGCAGCTCCTGGCGGAATTCCGCGAGGAGGTCTTGGCCGACCGCGTGAAGCAGATGGTCGGCCATATGGTGCGGCAGATCCTGGAGCAGCGAGATTGGGTGCTCGACCAGACCGATGTGAAAGTTCAGTCGGTGCCCTTCAGCAAGGCGGCACGCTATCGCCGGCCTGACTGGTTCACCTTTCACGCCTTCCGCAACAGCAGTGATCCGCGCGACGTCGTTATCACCGATCGCCGGCAAAATCCGACGCTGCCGAACGGCGCGCGCTGGACCTTCTACGCTACCTTCGCCAGCCCGCTAAAAGCGGCGGTGGCGTTCGGCGTCAACGACATCAAGCAGCTTCGTCAGCAGGTCCATTCGCACGGCTTCCACCGTGTTCGCATCGAGCGGATGCTGCGCCGGGCATGAGACGAGCAGATGATGACTGATCTATTCGATGTCGACGGCGCCAATCTCGATCGCGGGTTTGAAAACCTGAAAGCCGCCGAGCTTCCGATCGAGCAGCAGCTTCACGCCATGCTGCAAGAGATGTGGGGGCGTTACGAGCCTTATGCCGACCCCGACTTTCGGCAGGGTTTCGCACGCGATGTCGATGGCCGATTTTGGGAGATGTATCTGGGCTGCACGCTGCTCGAGGCGGGCCGCACCCTGCTTCCCGTCGTCGAGCGCCAGCGCGAAGGCGGTCAGCCGGACCTCTGCGTCCTGGAAGATGGCCGCCGAATCTGGATCGAGGCCATTACCCCAGATGAAGGCGCACCGGGTCCTGACCAGATCGTGCGTCCGGTCCCCCTCAACGAGGGCGGCGGCCTCTTCGCCGCACCGATCCGTCAGGCGCAGTTGCGCACGTCCGGGGCGTTCTGGACCAAGGCGCAGAGGATCGCGCGCTATCTCGAACAGGGTGTGATCGGCCCGGAAGACACGAGGATCATCGCGATCAGTGCGAGCCGCTTCGGCGTCTATGTCGCCGACCAGCCGTTGCCGCTGATCATGACCACGTTATTTCCGATCGGAGATGCCTACATCACCATCGATCGCGAGACCGGCAACGTCGTTGACGAAGGATTTCACCCGGCCCCCTTCATCGACCGCGAACGCAATCCGATCCCGCGCACGGCGTTTCTCGACGAGCGTTTCGCTGACATCTCAGGTGTGATCTGGTCGCGCGTTGGCCTCGGCAACCTCTCGCGTCGAAGCCGCCCGCTGACCTATGTCCACAACCCCTTGGCGCAGGTTCCGCTGGCGACAAGCTGGGGCGTCTGGGATCGCGAGTTCGTCATCACGCCGCGCGGCGACGAGTGGGAGGCCAACGACATTCTGGCGCAAGCCGCAGCGGAGGCATCATGACGATGCGCCCGAGTGCCCGCGTCTGGCGCCTTCCGTTCCGTGAGGTTGATCATGGCCGTCGGCGATGAGCAGCGACTGATCACGCCGATCAGCCAGCGGCAGTTTGAGCTCTATGCGCTGTCGCTCGAACGTGGGCCCAATTTTGATCCCGCGCAGATCTTCGGGAGCTATCAAGCCGGACACGGCAGCGCGAGCGGCTGCATCCTCCTCGATCCGGAGCGCGGGACCTTCACCGCCCTGGCCTTGCGCAGGCGTGTCGATCATCGCTGGGTCCGCGTCGATGAAGGCGGCCCCTATCCCACTCCCGAAGCCGCGCTGGATCAGCTCACCATCAGCATGCGCGCTGGCGAGCCGCCCGAGCCATTGCCGCCGGGCGCACGGCGACGGCCGCTTCTGCTGAAGACCGGATCGCGAGGCACATCGCCGGAGTTCGACCTGCTGACGAGCACGATCAGCCATTTCCCGGCGCTGATGGCGGTCGGCGAATGCTACCTCGCGCTTCCCAATCCGGATGCCAATTTCGTCCCCGATCTGCAGACCAGCAATTTCGCGTCCCGCCTCTTCGAACTCTATCTTCTTGCCTGCTTCCGCGAGCAAGGCCTGATCGTCCGGCAGAAGCATGTCTCACCGGACTTCCTGATCGAGAACGATGGCGCCGCCTGCTGGATCGAAGCCGTGACCGCGAATTCCGAGACGCCCCGCTCCGGCGGGATCGGGGACTGGGTGCATGCTCCGGTCGATCGAAATGAACGCTTAACCGGCGCGCCAGCTGAGCGCTTCGCCAAGACGCTGCGCGGCAAGCTTCAGCGCAACTATCATGAGCTGGATCATGTAAAGGGGATACCCTTCGCTCTGGCGATCGCTGACTTCTATGAATCCGGCTCGATGGTTTGGAGCCGCGAGGCTTTGCCGACCTATCTCTACGGCCTGCGGGCAGATGTCGAAGGCGAAGGCGCCGGGCGACGTGCGATCGGCACGCCGATCAACAATCTTACGGGCAGGCACGGCATTCCGGCCGGGCTATTCCGCGATCCCGACTTCGCTCACCTCTCTGCCGTCATCTTCAGCAACGCGGCGACGCTCGCCAAATTCAACCGCATGGGCTTTCTCGCTGGATGGCGGCCGCCGGGCCTCACGATGACCCGCCGCGGCATTCTCTTCGACCGAACGCCGGGCGCGCTGGAGCCCATTGATTTCGATCTGTCGGTCGACAGCGCCGAATACCAAGCGCTCTGGCCTTGGGGCGAAGCCTGGTGTCAGGAACTGGAGGTCTTTCACAACCCACAGGCGACGCACCCCATTCCCTTCGATCTCATACCCGGCGCGACCCATTGGTTCGAGCGCGGCGGCGACGTCGAGTGCAACACCATGTGGGCGAACTCGGTCATTTCATCGATCACTCATCTGCGCATGGCCGGCGCGCAAGGCGAAAGCGAGCGGCCATGATCTGCCCGCCATGCATGCGTCGCCGTCCTCGCCCATCAAAGGAGCATCGTTGAACATGGAAACGGAACCATCCGACCGGACCATCGTCCTCCATCTCCTGCGCGGGGCTGTACCCGAGCGCGCCGACGAGATCAGCGGCCTATGGAGCCAGTATGGTCATGGTGTGGAAGTCGCGCCGAGCACCAAGGGCGTGACGATGAAGGCCGATGACAAGCGCATCCAGTTCGACACCAAGACGATCGACTTTTTCTGGCTGCTCGGCTTCAGCGCATGGCGTGCCATCGAGGTGTATTCGCCGGCCCTGCTGGTGGCGACATGGACCGGAATGCCGCTTGATCAGGCCCTCAAGATCGATGCCGAACGGGGGCAATACGAATTCGATTACAAGCAGCGCGTCAGCACCGCTCAATCGCTCATCGCGGCCGAACAGACCGCACAGATTTCCTGGCCTGCGGACATCCCCGAGCCGACCGCTGACCGCGACAGCTTGGGAGATGTCCAGCACAAGACGATGTTCGACCTCGTCGCGTTTGCCCTGGCCTTCGCGCTGCTGCACGAATTCCGGCACGTCATGTATTGCGCCGACAAGAGCGCACCGTCGACACTGCCCGAGGAGGAAATCGGCTGCGATAACTGGGCCCGCGAGTTCATGACCAGCGGCCTCGCCGCCTATGCGAAGGAGCATAGGACAACTACGCTCAAGTCCAGCAGAAGCGCGCGATGGGAATAGCGCTCGCCGCCGTGATCATCCATGCGATGACGCCGACCCACGCGCATTGGGGCAATCGGCAGTATCCACCGATCGCCGAGCGGCTGACGGCGATGATCGGAGGCTACAATCTGCCGCCCGGCTCGTCCTTCTGGCCCTTCACGGCCTGCCTTTTGATCACGCTGATGAGGCAGGAGGGCCGGCCGCTCGACATCATCGCGTACTCAAATCAGGAAATGGTCGAGGCCCTGCTCGACCGGCTCCGTTGACGCTGCGGGGAGCGCGACGTGCCGGTCTATTTCATTGGCGAAGATGAAAACGGATGCTCCCCGATCAAGATCGGCGTGGCGAAGAACATCGAGGCGCGCCAGCGCAACCTCCACACGGGGAATCCTTTGGAGCTGCGACTGCTCGGGTGGATCGAAGCGACCGACGCCTTCCAGCTTGAACGAGAGCTGCACAAGCATTTTGGATCGACCCATGTGCGTGGAGAATGGTTCGACATCGAGCCGGGTGACATCCTGGCCATTCTCAAGCGCGCCGGCCGCGCTGGATTTGTCGCCAAGAACGCCGATGCTTTCCAGATCGTCGGTTATGATCGCGACGCCATTCCCGAATACCTCGGCGTGTGGGAATGGGCCGATCTGGAAATCGACGAATGCTGCCCGTTCTGCGGATGTCTATGCGGCATGCATTTTCAGGAAGCCTCGCAGATGTACTATTGCATCCGATGCGACACGCTGACCGACTTTTCCGAGCTCGATCCGCGTGAGTATCCGCCGGACGAGTGATGTCCTGAAAGGCGGAAAGATGCCAATCCTGAGAAGCTGAAACCCGGCTTTGCGCTTCTGAGGGGAACGCCATCCCCTGCGGCCGGCCTTCGTCTCAGCCGCCCCCTTTTGCGGGGAGCCCCCGCAACGCCCCCTTCAGAGTGAGAGTGCGGACGGATTTTCCGTGACGGGTT
>NZ_CALMSV010000124.1 GCF_937872355.1 uncultured Sphingorhabdus sp.
ACACCGCGCTGTGCCGGCACTGGACCGAGGACGATTGCAAACGCCATGCGGAAATGGGCTTCGAAGAAGGCTGGGGAGCGTGCGCCGACCAACTAGTGGCGTTGTGTGAGGGATAACCGCTGTCGCCCACTCGTACGCGGGAGGGGAACATTTACTTGCAGGCCTGCGCACCAATCCCCACATCGCGTCCATGCCAGCCGCCAAACGCCGCAAGCTATCCGATAACCGGTCATTCCAATGGCTGATGATCGTGCTGGGCTGGTTCCTGATGATCCTCGCACCGCTGATCGGATGGCTACCGGGGCCCGGTGGGCTGATCCTGTTTCCAATTGGGCTGGCACTCGTGATCAAGAATTCGCTGTGGGCGAAACGTCAATTTGCTCGGGCCAGCAAACGCCATCCGGAATATGGCGAATGGGCCAATTGGGCGATGCGGCGCAAACGTTTCAAGTCGCGTCCGCCCTTCCCGCCGGTGAAGCGCGACCTAATACGCATCTTCCGGCGCGATGATTTTGGCCAAAAACTGCCTTGAGTCATGTTGACTTTTACCCGCCCAAACCATAAAGGCCCGCTCAACAAAGGCGGTCGCCGTAGAGATTCGGCGGCTGTTTTTATTCCAATAGCTGATTTTTTTGAGGATTTGAGCCATGAAGCGCACCTTCCAGCCGAGCAATCTTGTGCGCGCTCGCCGTCACGGATTCCGTCTCCGCATGTCGACCGCCAAGGGCCGTGCGATTCTGAACGCACGCCGCGCCCGCGGTCGCAAGAAGCTCTCGGCCTAAGCCGGGCGCTTTGCGGTAGCCGCGAGATGCGCGGTTACACCGTCATAAAAAAACGGCCAGAGTTTCTGGCTGCCAACCGGGGGAAGCGCTATGCAACTCCCGGTTTCGTTTTGCTGGTGTACGACCGGCGCGACGAAAATCCGGCCAAGCGGCTGGGCATAACCATCACCAAAAAGGTCGGCAATGCCGTGGTGCGGAATCGCATGCGCCGCCGTTTCCGTGAACTGGCGGCAGAATTGCTCCCCGATTTGGGCAAGGCCGGGGCCGATCACATTCTGATTGGCCGCGACGGCGGCATAGAGCGCGATTTTGGTATACTGCGTGAAGAAATGACCAAGGCGCTGAGGAAGCTATCCTCATGATAGCCAAGCTCCTCATCCTCATCGCGCGCGGCTGGCAGTTAGGGCCGTCGCGTATCCTGCCCCCGACCTGCCGCTATGCCCCTAGCTGTTCGTCCTATGCGATAGAGGCTTTGCAGAAACATGGCGCGATTAAGGGTGGCTGGCTGGCGCTGAAACGGCTATTGCGCTGCCATCCTTGGGGCGGGCATGGATATGATCCGGTGCCCTAATGTGTTTCAAACACGATCCAGACATTGAATTAACAGGGAATATTTGAGTGGAAGACCGGCGTAATATCATTCTGGCAGTGCTTTTGACTGGCCTTATCCTTTTTGGCTGGCCTTATGTTGCGAACATGTTTTTCCCGACGCCTCCGCCAGCCGAGAAAAGCGTGGCGGCACCGGCAAAAACCGATGGCACGCCCAGCGAAAGCGGGGATATTGCGACAGCTGCAGCTCCGGACAAAACCGTTTCTCTGGCATCCGCCATGTCAGCCAACCCCCGCGTGCTGGTTGAAACGCCCAAGCTGAAAGGTTCAATCAACCTTGAAGGCGCGCGGATCGACGATCTGGTGCTGACGACGCACCGGCAGGAATTGTCCAAGAAATCACCGCCGGTCCGCCTGTTTGCTCCTTCCGGCACAGCAAACGCCTATTTCGCGCGTTTCGGTTGGACGGGTAATGGCGCAACGCTTCCGACCGACAAGACCGTGTGGACCGCCGATGGCAAGAAACTCGCTCCATCAACCCCGATAACGCTCAGCTGGACTAACCCCGAGGGCCAGCGTTTCGACATCAAGCTGTCGATCGACGAGCATTATATGATCACCGCCGAGCAGCGTTTTACCAATGCTGCCGGCCTGCCGACCGCGAATGTCGCGCCTTTTGGTATCATCAGCCGCAAGGGCACACCCAAGGACGCGACCAAGGGCGGTTCGATCTTCACGCAAATCCATATCGGCCCGATGGGTGTCTTCAACGGCGAGCCCAATTATGAATGGGGCTATGACCAAGTCGCCGAGGCGCCGAATGGCAAAGTCAGCTTTGCGACCACGGGTGGCTGGAACGGCCTCACCGACAAATATTGGCTGGCTGCACTGATCCCCGACCAAAAGGTTCCGGTGACGGCCGAATTCCTCTCTGAAGGCGACTATAATTGGGCCAATATCCGCAATTCGCAGCTGACTGCGGTTGCAGCGGGGCAAACCAAATCCCAGACCTCGCGACTGTTTGCTGGCGCAAAGGAATTTGAGGAACTGACCAATTATACCAAAACATTGGGCATCCCTTATCTCGATTATTCGATCGACTGGGGCTGGTTCTGGTTCATCGCGATTCCGTTCAAGAAGCTGCTGCTCTGGCTGTTCGGCCTGTTCGGCAATTTCGGTGTGGCGATCATTGCGCTGACCGTGATTGTTCGAGTCTTCATGTTCCCTGTCGCGCAAAAGCAATTCGCTTCGATGGCAGGCATGCGCGCGGTGCAGCCCAAAATGAAGGCGCTGCAGGAACGCTACAAAGACGACAAGCCGAAGCTGCAGCAGGAAATGATGAAGCTGTATCAGGAAGAAAAGATCAATCCGCTGGCGGGTTGCCTTCCCATCCTATTGCAAATCCCGGTCTTCTTTGCGCTGTATAAAATTTTGATGCTGTCGGTCGAAATGCGGCATCAGCCATTTGTGCTATGGCTGAAGGACCTCTCCGCGCCGGATCCGCTGACTCCGGTCAACCTGTTCGGACTGCTGCCCTTCGATCCGCCAACTTTCCTGGCCATCGGTATCCTACCGATATTGCTGGGTATCACGATGTGGCTGATGCAAAAGCTGAACCCGCAGCCGATGGACGAAGTGCAGAAACAAGTCTTCGCGATCATGCCCTGGTTCCTGATGTTCATCATGGCGCCGTTCGCGTCGGGCCTGCAGCTTTACTGGGTGGTGTCTAACATCATCTCGATCGGCCAGCAGAAATGGCTTTATGCGAAACATCCGATCCTGAAACAGCAAATGGCTCAGGAAGAGGCCGAGAAGAAAAAGGCGAAGGCTTGAACCAATCACTTCTCCCCTTCCGGGGGAGAGGATAGCAAGGCTTGCTGCTGCGGCAGCTAGCCGCGCTTGGAGAGGGGCCCCTCTCCGACTGCGACTAGGCCTTGCGATGCAAGACCAAGTCTCGTTGCCTCTCCCCTTCCGGGGGGAGAGGGTGAAAGGCAGATTATGGATACGAAAATCTTCTCAGGCCCGGTCAACTTCCTGAAGTCGGCCCCCAGCCTGGAATTCCTGCCCGATGCAACGGTGCCTGAAATCGCCTTTGCCGGTCGTTCCAATGTCGGCAAGTCGAGCCTGATCAACGCGCTGGTCAATCGCAACGGGCTGGCCCGCGCTTCGAACACACCCGGGCGCACGCAGGAACTCAACTTTTTCGACGTCGGCGAACCGCCGATCTTCCGCATCTGCGACATGCCGGGCTATGGCTATGCCAAGGCACCGCTGAAGACCGTGCAAAAATGGCGCTATCTGGTGAATGATTATCTGCGCGGACGGCAGGTGCTAAAACGCGCCTTCCTTCTGATCGACAGCCGTCACGGTATCAAGGAAGTCGACCGCGAAATCATGAAGATGCTCGATGGCGCCGCCGTCAGCTATCGTATCGTGTTGACCAAGACCGATAAGATCAAGGCCAGCGAATTGGCCACAGTCGAAGCCGCGACTTTGGAGGAATTGCGCAAGCACAGCGCCGCCTTCCCCGTCATTTCGGCGACTTCTGCGGAAAAAAAGGGCGGGATTGATGCCCTGCGCGAGGCGGTGCTAGAAGCCATCCAGTCATGACGCTTAAACTCATCATCGGGAACAAGGCCTATTCAAGCTGGTCGATGCGTGGCTGGCTGGCGTGCAAGCAATCGGGGCTGCATTTTGAGGAAATGACCGTCCCGCTGTACAACGAGGGCTGGGACGAGCGCAAACGCGAGGAAGACATCGCGCCTTCGGCAGGCAAAGTTCCGATATTGTGGGACGGCGATGCGGTCATCTGGGATAGTCTCGCGATCCTCGAATATCTGGCCGACAAGGTCGGGCGCGAGCGGTTCTGGCCCAAGGATGAGGTTGCGCGCGGCATGGCGCGGGCGATGGCCGCCGAGATGCACTCCGGCTTCCTGCCTTTGCGCCGCGAATGTCCGATGAACCTGCGCAAGACCTATGAAGGCATGACGATCAGCGAGGAAACGCGCAATGATGCGCTGCGTATATTGGGGCTATGGGCGGAGGCGCGTGCGCGCTTTGGCAAGGAAGGGCCGTATCTGTTTGGCACCTACAGCGCGGCTGACATCATGTACGCGCCGATCGTGACGCGTTTCGTGACCTATGGTTTCACGCTGCCCGGCTTTGCACAAAGCTATATCGAGGCCGTACTCGCCCATCCCTGGATGGAGGAATGGTATCAGGCCGCGCAAAATGAAGAATGGGTGATCGAAAAGTTCGAGAACGAGCCGGCTAAGTAACAACCGATTTCATTTAAATCACTTCGGCCTTTTGGCCGGATAGAGCGTGCCATCCTTGTGGTAATAATCTTCTTCGCTGAACATCATATCGATATCCGAATAACCGCCACCCGTTGAGCGGTCGCCGACCCCGATGGCGATGAATATACAATCGCTGTCACTGCGATTGATCATATGGTGTCCGTTGCGCACACCCGCCGCCCAAGCGGCAATGTCGCCGGGGCGCATGACCGTTTCGCCGTCATCCTCGATCAACACGGCCTCACCTGACAGCATGATGACCATTTCATCCTCGCTCTCGTGCCAATGACGCTGCGATGACCAGCCGCCCGGTTTCAACACCACATGGCTTGCCCCCATTTGCGTCAGGCCCGCAGCCGGTGCCAATCTGCGCCACCAGCGGCCCTCGACCGCCTTGTCGAATGGCTCTGGGTAACCGGTAGCGTTAGATTGCGGGATAGCTTCGATATCGATCTTGGGCATATGTCTTCCCGATAGAATTTATGGACAAACCATAACGCGATTGCCATGCGGTGCAAATGACAGACAGCCGAGCCCTCACTTATGCCAAACGCCTGATGGCTTGCGAGAGCATCTCGCCAGCGCGCGGTAACGTATTTGATACAATGGAGGCATTGCTGGCGCCCTTGGGTTTCACCGTGGAGCGCTTCATTTCAGGCGCTGACGACCCCGATCCAGCGCATGGCGGACCTGTGGAAAACCTGTTCGCTATCCGTGGAAAAGGCGGGCGGCACTTTGCCTTTGCCGGCCATCTGGATGTCGTGCCGCCGGGGGATGGCTGGGCAAGCGGGCCGTTTGAACCGGAAATCCGTGGCGACCTGCTTTATGGGCGCGGCGCGGTGGATATGAAGGGCAGCATCGCCGCCTTTGTCGCGGCCTTGCACGAAATTCCCGAGGATGCCGGAACGATAAGCCTGATCATCACCGGAGACGAAGAAGGCCCCGCCATCCACGGCACGCGAGCGCTGATCGATCATATGAAAGCGCGCGGCACCCTGCCCGACCTGTGCCTTGTCGGCGAACCCACCAGCGTCAACCGGCTGGGTGACATAATGAAGGTGGGGCGGCGTGGATCGGTGAACATGTGGATCACCGTTGAAGGCACACAGGGCCATGTCGCTTACCCGCATCTGGCCGATAATCCGATTCCGCGGCTGGTGGCGATCCTTGCGCAGATCAAGGCGGTGATGCTCGATGAAGGCACCGAATTTTTCCAGCCGAGTAATATCGAGATTACCGAACTGCACACTGGCAATCCGGCTACCAATGTCATCCCCGCCAAGGCGTTGGCGCGGCTTTCGATCCGTTTCAACGATCTGCACAGCGGCGAAAGCTTGGTCGAGCTGATCCGCGGCATTGTCGAGCCGGGTGGCGGTGCTTTGAAGGCAATGATTTCGGGTGAGGCCTTCCTGACCCCTCCGGGTGAGCTGAGCGAAACTTTGGCCGCCGTCGTGGAGGAAGTGACTGGCATCGCGCCCGAAGCCTCGACCACCGGTGGCACATCCGATGCGCGTTTCCTCTCGAAATTGTGCCCTGTTGTCGAATTCGGTCTGTGCAATGCGACGATGCACAAGCTGGATGAGGCTGTCGCGATTGCAGACCTTGATGCTCTGGTCGAGATTTACCGGCGCGTGACGTTGCGGTTGTTGGCAGCATAAAGTGCCTCCCGTTTGCGGGACGGGAGATTTTATCGCTTCAACACAATATACAGAGCCCCATCGCCGCCATGGCGTGGATGCGCCTGCCGGACTGCGGCGATGTGAGACGAATGGCGCGAAGCCGCGAGCCAGTCACGCACTACTGCAGCAATCGCGCCCCGGCCCGAGCCGCTCGTACGGTCGTGCGCACGCGCTTTTCCGGTGACAAGTAGCACCACACGCAGCCGCTGATGAATGGCTTGCTCGAGCGTGTGATCGAGCCTTGCATGCGCACCGGCCAGACCCTGCCCGTGCAAATCGATGCTGATATCCGGGATGACAGCCCCTTTATGAAATCGCCTGTCCCAGTGCGAATCAAGATTGCTGTCGATCGGTTTGGGCGGCGTGGCTACGGAGCGAATGGTGCCCGTTTTGGGCTTTGGTTTGGCCGCTTTAGGTTCCGCTGGCTTTGCCTTCGGCGGTTCGTCTACCGGATGCGGGTGCAGCGCCACCTTCACCGGATGCAACGGTTTCACCGTCTGCACGACACGGTTCCATAGCGACCGCTCCTCCGGATGGAGGCGGCGGGTCATTCCACGGTCGGGATCAGGCGCGCGACGGCTGCCTTGGGCAGGAACAGCAAGGCGCTGCCGCGTGCCGACATGCCACCGGCAATAGCACGGGCGCGATCGCCTGCACCCCAAAAACTGTCAAACCGGTTCGCACCTTTGATCGCGCCGCCTGTATCCTGCGCCACCCACACGCCATTGGGTTCGGCCCGATCGAGGGATAGCCAGACCGGCGCGCCGAGCGGAACATATTTGGGATCGACCGCAACGCTCGCCTCTCCCACCACCGGATAGCCCATCGCGCCGAGCGGACCCGCCCCAGTCAATTCGCGGAAGAAGACGAAGCTCTTATTCTCGTTCATGATCTTCTTCCCCTCTTCGGGGTTCTCACGCAGATATTTGACGATGCCCTGCATCGAGCCATCGGTGATCAGGCCGCGATCTTTCATCAGCCTGCCGATACCGGTATAGCCGCGCCCGTTCTGGCTTTCATACCCAATGCGCATCACCCCGCCATCGGGAAGCCGCAAGCGTCCCGAGCCCTGAATCTGCAGGAAAAAGAAATCAACAGGATCAGCGGCCCAGGCAATTTCCAGCCCGCGCCCGGAAAGCGAGCCATCGACGATGGCGGCGCGCTCATCATAGGGGATGAACTTGGTGCCCTGCACCTTGCCGCGGATCGACTTGCCCTTCAGATCGTCGGAGAACTGCCCGAGATCTACGTCAATCAAATCCGGCGGTCGTTTGTAGATCGCAACATCATAACCGGGCTGCTTGGTCCGCGAGCCTGCAATTTCGGGTTCGAAATAGCCAGTGACAAAAGCCTTGCCCTCACCGACCTGCACGGCATCCATATAGGTCGCGAAAAAGGAAATGGCGTCGCCCGTCCAGGTCTTCACTGCGTCGCAGGCTTCCTGCCAGTCGCTCCCCTGAGTCAGGCCGGAATTGTCGGTGCGCTTGAGCAAACCCGGACAAGACGTGCGGAACGAGGCTAAAGCCAGATTGGTTTTGCGCGGATCGACGTTCAGGCTGCCGATGGCTGGCCCACGGACTAGCCCCGCGCTAGCCGCATTCAGGATTTCACCTGTCGCCGCAGACGCAGCAATGGGCGGCACTGGTGTTGAGGGAACTGGTTTTGCGGCAACATCGGGTGCGGGCGTTGTCGACGGAGCAGAAGCGCCACCCTTTGGGATGATACCACCCGAACAGGCGGAAAGCAAAAGGGTCGACAGGGCGAGCGCAAAGACGGGGCTTTTCATGCCCCGGGGTGAATCAGACCGTGTCGGTTTCGTCAAGCTTCCAGTTGCGGTCGCCCGATTTCACGTCGCGGAAGAAAGTCCAGATATCATGTGTTTCAATAGCATCCGTCAGTGAACCGCCGATGATAGTACCATTGGCATCCTTCACCAATGCGGCGATGTCGGCATCGAACTGAACCGAAATCCGCGCCATCGGATGATCATAACTGGCATTGATGATGCGGGCCTCATCGATGCGGACCAATCGATTCTCCAAAGTCTCGCTACGCGCCAGACGGGCGCCGATTTCTTCAGCGAAGCTTTCATAAACATCGTCATCGCACAGGAAACGGAGCTGATCCTTATCGCCCTTCCAATAGGCTTCGAGGATCATGCCATAGGCCGATTTAGCGCCTTCCAGAAACAGTGCGGGATCGAATGTGCGGTCGGCATTGGCGATCGAACGCAGGCCACTTTGCGCGGCACTATCCGCCAGCGGGCTATCCATTGTCGGAACGGGGGCCAGTGTTTCGCGCTGGCCGACGGGCTGGCGGACAACGGCAGGCTGACGTTCTTCCATGGCGGGGCGGGCCACAGGCTCCTGCTCATGCCCGGTGCGCTTGCCGAGCACCGAATAGAGGCGCAGGCCCAAAAAGGCTGCAACCATTGCCAGCAGAACGATTTCGACAGTCACCATAACACACGCCTTACCATATCGGGCATCAATGCATTAGCCCGAAAATCCAAAATCCGGGTTAACCCTTGTTGAACGGCATGAAACCCAGCTTCCTTATCGTCAACATAGGCATTTCCCCCACCAGTTTCAAATGGCTTGGCGCAATTCTTTTAAAGGGCGAGGCAAAGCCCAACTTGTTGCCCTGCTAAACCATTGCCCTTTGTCCCTCCCCCTGCTAGGCGCGCTGCCGAAGCGCGGCCATGGGGATGGCGCGAAAACAACACAGAAAGCAGATTAAAATGGCCGAAGAAGGCAATATTGTTTCCGACACGCTGAAAGCAAATGGCGAAGATACCGCACCCGCAGTGGGCATGCTCAGCCAATATATCAAGGACCTGTCGGTCGAAAACCCCAACGCCCCGAACAGCTATGGATGGGACAGCCAGCCGCAGATTGACGTTCAGGTAAACATCGAAGTCAATCCGGTGAACGAAGAGGTCAATGAGGTGATCCTGAAGCTGGGCGTCAAGGCCGAAGCCGATCAGGGTGTGCATTTCAATGTCGAGCTGGAATATGCGACACTGTTCGGTCTGCGTAATGTCGAAGACGGCTATGCGCATCAGTTCCTTTTCGGCGAAGCACCGCGCCTGATGTTCCCCTTTGCGCGCCGTGTGGTGGCTGACGCGATCCGCGATGCAGGCTATCCGCCGCTGGTACTTGATCCTATCGATTTCAACGGCCTTTATATCCAGCAACTCGCACAGGCCCAGGCGACTGCCGAAGCTCAGCCCGCTGGCGAAGCCTGATCATAGCTGTTTGAAACGTCGGGGCGGGCCGGATGAACCTGCTTAAATCGACCGGCATTATCGGCGGAATGACGCTGATAAGCCGCATATTCGGCTTTGCCCGCGACATGATGCTGTCGCGCTTGCTGGGTGCAAGTGCGGTTGGCGATGCTTGGCAGTTGGCTTTTCAGTTACCAAACATCTTCCGCCGACTTTTTGCCGAAGGGGCCTTTTCGGCAGCATTTGTCCCGCTTTTTAACCGCAAGGCGGCAGAAGATGGCGAAGGCAGCAATCAGGCTGCGCAGCGCTTTTCGAATGAAGTGCTGTCGGTTTTCATTCCAATCCTGCTGGTTTTTTCCGCACTGATGATTGCCCTTATGCCATGGGTCATTTGGCTGATCGACGATTTTGGAAACGGTGGGCGCACTAATTCCACGTCCATTTCGTTGGCCCGGATCACCTTCCCCTATCTGGGGCTGATCAGCATCATGACGCTGTTCGCGGCTATATTGAATTCGATCAGCAAATTTGCAGCAGCTGCATTCGCGCCGGTCTTGCTGAACATCTGCATGATTGCGGCGATGCTGATCGCCATCTTAATCGACGGCGGCGCCAATCCGGAAAACACCGCTTTGCTGCTGGCTTGGTCGGTATCTGTTGCCGGTATCGTGCAGATGCTGTGGCTTTGGTACTGGGCACGTAAAGCAGGATTTCGGTTCAGCCTGCAACGCCCCCGCTTCACACCCGATGTGCGCGAACTGGGAGTCCTTATCCTGCCTGCCGTTTTTGGAGCCGGAATCTACCAGATTAGCCGCTTCATCGACCTGTTTTTTCTCGGGCGCCTTGAGGAAGGGTCGTTTGTATTTCTTGCTCTTGCGGATCGACTGAATCAGTTGCCGCTGGGCATAATCGGCATCGCGCTCGGAACCGCTATCCTTCCCGCGCTGTCACGCTTCATTGCACGTGATGATGCGGGTGGCGCGCAACGCGTGCAAAGCAATGCGATCGAGTTGGGACTGTTACTGACCGTGCCGGCCGCTGTTGGTTTGTTTTGCGCAGCCCAGCCACTGGTCAGCGCCTTTTACTTCGGTGGCAAGTTCGGGATGGACGATGTCATCAGCACAGCATCTGTCGTATCGATGCTGGTTGTCGGCCTTCCCGCATATGTGCTTGTCAAAGTACTGACGCCGGGTTTTTTCGCCCGCAAGGATACCAAGACCCCGGTATATACGGCAGCGGTCTCATTGACGATCAACATCGCGCTGAACCTGGCGCTTATTCCTGTAATGGGTGTCGCTGGCTTGGCGTTGGCAGGTGCCCTCGCCGCTTGGGCCAATTGTGCGATGCTTTACACGATCCTGCACCGGCGCGGGCAGTTTACGATTGAACCCGATTTGTTGGTACGCATTGGCCGGATATTGCTGTCTGCTACAGCAATGGGCGGAGTAATCTGGTTCCTGGCACCTTATGGCGATTCCTATTATGGAGCAGGCGCAATAGCACGCATATCAAGCATTTTGGCGCTGGTCGGCGCAGGTGCTATCGTCTATTTCGGCCTCGCTTGGGTGACCGGCGCGATTGATCGTGGCAAGATCGCGATGCTCACCCGCAAGCAAGCAGCAAATTAAGGAAGTCATCATGCGCGTAGTATCGGGCATCCAGCCCACCGGAAACCTGCACCTCGGAAACTATCTGGGCGCAATCCGGAACTGGGTGAAGATGCAGGATGAGGGCGAATGCCTGTTCTTCTTGGCCGACCTGCATGCCATTTCGCAGCCGCATGTACCGGCCGAACTCACGGCAAATACCCGCGAGATGGCAGCCGCGTTGATCGCCTGCGGTATCGATACAGACAAGTCTATCCTGTTCAACCAAACGCAAGTCCCGGCGCACAGCCAACTTCAATGGTTGCTCAACGGCACCGCGCGGATGGGATGGCTGAACCGCATGACGCAGTGGAAGGACAAGGCAGGCAAAAACCGTGAAGGTGCGTCGGTTGCGCTGTTCACCTATCCGGTGCTGCAGGCCGCCGATGTCCTGCTTTATCAGGCAACGCATGTGCCCGTTGGCGAAGATCAGAAACAGCATCTGGAACTGGCGCGCGACATTGCGCAGAAGTTCAACAACGACTTCGGCAATGGGGAAGAGATATTCGCCCTGCCCGAACCGATTATCCCGCCCGAAGCGGCGCGAATCATGTCTCTACGTGATGGCAGCGCGAAGATGAGCAAATCCGATCCTTCGGATATGAGCCGCATCAACCTGACCGATGATTCGGACACAATCATGCAAAAGATACGTAAGGCCAAAACCGACCCCGAACCGCTTCCAAGCGAGAAGGAAGGTCTTGCTGGTCGTGCTGAAGCTGAAAATCTGGTCGGCATTTATGCCGCGCTTGAAGGCAGCGATGTCGATTCAGTGCTACAGCAATTTGGCGGCCAAGGCTTTGGCGCTTTCAAACCGGCGCTGGGTGAATTGCTGGTCAGCAAGCTGGCCCCGATCGCCGAACGGTTCAATGCGTTGCGCAGCGACAGCGCGGCAATCGACGCGGCCTTACAAAAAGGTGCCAAAAAAGCCCGCGCGCTTGCTCAGCCTACGCTTGACCGGACCTATCAAGCGCTGGGTCTGCTGCGCTGACAATTTGTTACATGACGGCAGTGTGCACAGCTTGCCGTTCAACCACAGTTCAGCGCATTTCAGATAGATATCGCCGATAGCCAGCCTATATTGGCGGCAACGGAGGTGAAGTTCCATGCGTAAAGCTGTTTCCATTCTGGCCCCGGCGCTGTTGTTGACGCTGGCGGCATGTGCAACGCCTTTCAAGGCCGATGTTTCGCGGTTTCAGCAAATGCCTGCGCCGCAAGGACAAACCTTTACAGTCAAAGCTGCCGACCCGGTCAATGAAGGCGGGATCGAATTTGGCCAATATGCGGCGATGGTTTCCGCGGAGATGACCAAGGCCGGCTATATTCCGGCGGCTGCCGGTTCGACCGCAGACTTTACGGTGAAGCTGGGTTATGGCGTCGATGAGGGCAAGGAGCGCACAGTCGTCTATGACGATCCCTTCTACGATCCCTTCTGGGGTTATGGCCGCTATGGTTTCGGACGCGGCTATTACAGACCCTATATCGTCCGCACGCCGCGTGGTGCCCGTTATGTCTACGGCTGGCATGACCCGTTCCTGTTCGGGCCCGGCTGGGGCGGCGGCTATGATGTGCGCAACTATACGGTCTACACCAGCGGTATCGATGTGAAGATCGAACGCACCGGAACCGGGGAACGCCTGTTCGAAGGCAAGGCAGAGGCAAAGTCGCGTTCGAACCGCCTGCCCTATCTGGTACCGAACCTGGTCACTGCCATGTTCACTGGCTTCCCCGGCAATAACGGCGAAACGGTGCGAATCTCGGTGGCGCCCGAAGATGGCGGCAAAAAGAAATAGACTGGCTTAACAGTCAGCCACCCAGGACCCTGCCTCTGACCAGGCGGGGTTTCCTTTGTCAGACACCGCAGCTGAGGTCTGACTTGCCATAACGGGCCCCTTCGCCCGACGTGCCGCCAACCCCGGCATAAAGATCCGTACTTGGGATGCTGCCATCTTTTCCTATCTTGTACCCCTTTGAACGCAGCACCTCGATTACCCGTGATGCGGGGTCAGCAAAGTAGACCGACTGCGATTCATAATGCTGGGCAATCGCAGTGACCGTTAGCCCTTCGAAACTGCGCTGCAGTTTTTCGAACGTGCTTCTTCCCTCCACCGCCACTAAAGCCTTGGCGCGCGCCTCTTCACTTGGATACTCCTTGTTTTCCAACGCCTTGTAGTTCGCCCTGATGCGATCACCCATCTTGCTGAACAGAGCATCAATTTCAGGGCCAAAGCTGCAACTGTTTGGATTGAAGGCAAGCGCGATGGGCTTTCCATTGGCCAGTTCTGCGATGCGGGCACCATCCGCAATGTAACCAACACCACCTTTTTTCAGTTTCACTTCGATGAAATCATTGGCGGTGATCCCGAATAGCGTCAGCGGCGTTCCGGCAGCCACGCGGTCGACGAGCGGCGAAGCGGTATCGGGCTGGGCCCAGATTTCGATTGCCTGGTCCGTCGTCCAGCTTTTGTCGCCCAGTGGCTTGACGATTTCGGGCGGCTGGATTTCGGAGAGGGTGATGGCGGCTATATATCCCCTGCCATCGGCCAGTTCGAGCCAGTTGCTGGTTCCGTCGCCACCAACAATCAACTTGCCGGTAGCGGCCGTTCCGCGCGACAGCTTGCCAAGGACGGTGCTCCCCTCGGTAGATGCCTTGTCGCGAATATTCGCTTCCGTGACGGCATAAAATTCTTTGCTGATCGCCACCTCTTCAGACACTTCTGTAGGCTGGATGCGATCTTCGAGGCTGTCGCCTGCCATGTCATCGTGCAGGAAGAGGAAATAATAGAGCACGAGCAGCACTATTAGCCCTGCACCACCGCCGATCAGCAACCAGTTAGGCCCCTTTTTATCGTCAACACCGCCATCGGAAGCGGGTTCATAGTGCTCGACTGCCGCATAGGCCGGCGTCGCGGCTAGCGGCTCGCTGGCGGTTGCTGGCGAATCAACTCCGGCGACAGGCACAACCGCACCACATTGGCCGCAGAAGCGCGCGCCTTCATTCAGGGCTGTGCCGCACTGGATGCAGTATTTCGCCATCAAGAACCTCCCGAGTCCATATTGGCATCGGGATAGTCTGCTGCATTCCTTTAGGAAAGCGCCTTATCGACCCAGTTCAAGCCTCTAGCTGACGAAGCAGCGCGCGGACGTCATTGTCCATGTCATTGTCCATCCGGCGCAGGTCTTCGACCAATCGGACGGCATGGATGACAGTTGAATGGTCGCGTCCGCCGAATTTACGTCCGATTTCCGGATAGCTGCGCGGCGTCATAACCTTGGCGAGATACATCGCGACCTGGCGCGGGCGAACCACAGCGCGTGCACGGCGCTTCGATGACATTTCGCTGCGATCAATTCGATAATATTCGCATACCGCGCGCTGGATTTCGTCGATGGTGATGCGGCGACGGCAGGCGCTGAGGATATCCTTTAGCTGCTCTTCGGCAAGCGTGCGGGTGATCGGCTTTCCGGTCAACTGCGAATAGGCGATCAGCTTGTTAAGTCCGCCTTCGAGTTCACGGACATTGCGACTGATCGTGCGCGCCAGAAACTCAATGACATCTTCGCCAACCTGTGTTTCGGGCATATTGCCGAGACGCTGGTTGAGAATTGAGCGACGCAGTTCAAGATCAGCGGGCTGGATGTCGGCTACAAGCCCCATCGACAAGCGCGACAGGATACGCTGGTCGACACCATCCAATGCCTGCGGCGCGCGGTCTGCGGCCACGACGAGGCGCTTGCCGGCACCGATGATCGCATCGACTGTGTGGAGGAATTCCTCCTGTGTCGAAACTTTGCCAATGATGAACTGGATATCGTCGATCAGAAGGACGTCGACGGCACGCAAGCGGGCCTTGAATTCCATCACTTCCTTGCGGCGCATGGCGGAGACAAACTCCATCATGAATTTTTCCGCCGACATATAGAGTATCTGCGCGTCCGGGTTCGCTTCTGCATAGGCATGGCCGATGGCATGCATCAGGTGCGTCTTGCCCTGACCGGTTGCAGCCTGCAAATAAAGCGGGTTGAACAGCGGACGCTCGGATGCCGCGACACGTTCGGCAGCGCTCAGCGCCAGCGCGTTGGTCTGCCCTTTGACAAAATTCGCGAAGGTCATACGCGGATCGAGCTGGCTGCGAACCGGCATGGCTTCGGTCACATGAACCGCCGCCGGGCGTTCTGCCAAGCCGTTGCCCTGCAGCATCTCAACTCGGGCAGCGCCTGGTTTCGCGCGGATTTTCAATTGGCGCACGGCGGGGTTGATGCTCGACCATGCCAGACGGATGCGGTCAGCATAATGATCCGATACCCAGCTCGCCGAAAAGTCCGATGGTGTGAGCAATTCCAATGTGCCAGTTAGTTCGCAGAAATCGCCAAGCGCGATCGAACGGATCCATTGTCCGTAAATCTGCGCCCCGAGATCGCGGCGCAACCGCGACGCTACATTCTGCCAATCGGATTCAAACACGGAGCCCCCCATTGCATCTTGCTCCGACCGCACGACCTTAAGCGTCACTTAGCCACCCCTTTCACCCCGCCAGCAACGGCATTGTTTGTTTGCGCACACCATCCCAATCGGCTGACACAGGCCCACCGCTCTCCTGTGTCGTTGCACAGAAGCCTCTATTGCGTCATTCTCGATTGAGACAGGTGCGAGGTTAGTCACACGCTGCTGGAAAGTCCTTCTTAGCCATGCAGCTTTGAGTCGATCAAGGGGCGCTCTGCAAAAAAAGTGAAATAATTCGCATTGACTCTATTCAAGCGCTGAAATTGCGTAGAAATTTTTTTATCACTCTGATTTTAAATCATTTTTCTACTTAACCAGCTGTCAATACATGCCGAATCGCGGGAAATGCGCACTTTGCTGCGCCGCAACAGCTAGGCAAAAAAGAAGGCCCGCCTTTGAGGGGCGGGCCGTTACCTTTGTTTGCAATCGCAAGGGTGGTTTTTTACCCTCGCGAGAAAACCGAATCAGGCGAGCGCGGCAACGCGCTTGGTGAGACGGCTGAACTTGCGCGATGCCATATTCTTGTGCAGCACGCCCTTCGAAACGCCACGAGCCAGTTCAGGCTGAGCAGCGACCAGCGCAGCAGCAGCAGCCGTCTTGTCGCCAGCTTCAAGAGCGGCTTCGACCTTCTTCACGAAGGTGCGGATACGGCTGACGCGGTTGCCGTTGATTTCGTTGCGACGCGCGTTGCGACGGATACGCTTTTTTGCTTGCGGCGTATTGGCCATTTCAGTCCTCAAAAAATCAGATAGTTACGGGCATCCAGAACCGGAGAAAATTCTCGACCGGACCCGATGAAGCGCCGCCCTTAGCCATGCTATACAGATTCGTCAACCGCGAATTGCCGCGCTAACGCTGACATTTCGGGCAGTAGAAGGTCGATCTGCCCGAATCAACACGGCGTTGGACGGTCGTTCCGCAATGGCAGGATTCGCCTTCGCGACCATAGACCAGCCAGTCCTTCGCAAAATAGCCGAGCTCTCCATCAGGGGCGGCAAAGTCACGCAATGTCGATCCGCCCGCCTTGATTGCGGCTGCCAAGACGTCCTTAATCGCGATCACCAGGCCTTCAACGCGCGGACGGCTTATTTTGAGCGCAGGCGTCACCGGTGAAATCCCGGCCATATGCAAAGCCTCGCAAACATAGATATTGCCGAGCCCAGCGACGATGGATTGGTTGAGCAACATTGCCTTGATCGGTGCTTTTCGCCCTCGAAGTGCCGTGTGCAGAACCTTTGCATCAAATTCGTCGGCCAATGGTTCAGGCCCCATGGCTACGAAATGCCGGAAACTTTCGATGTCACCGCTGCGAACGATGTCGAGCGATCCAAAGCGCCGATGATCGTTCAAGGCAACCACCCTGCCAGCGCCGGTTTCGAGGATGAAATGATCGTGCTTTTCGATTTCGTCTGGATCGACTCGCCAACGACCCGACATGCCCAGGTGAAATATCAGAGTGTCGTCGCGGTCGGTGTGGATCAGACCATATTTCGCCCGGCGCCCCAACCCCGTCACCCGCGCGCCTGTCAGACGCTGGCGGATATCGACCGGGATCGGCCAGCGCAGGTCGGCCCGACGCGGTTCGGCACGCATGATTACCTCGCCATCCAGCACGGCACGCAGGCCGGCAACTGTTGTTTCGACTTCGGGAAGCTCTGGCATATCGAATCCGCTAGCGGGCGCTCTTCCAGTTGGCTAGAGGCTTCGCCATGACCGATACCGTCTCCTTTGGCTATGAACAGGTTAGCCCCGAAGAAAAGACCCAGCGCGTGCGTGGCGTCTTTTCGAGCGTTGCCAGCAAATATGACATCATGAACGATGCCATGTCGGGCGGGATGCACAGGCTTTGGAAGGACCAGTTCGTTCGCCGCGTGAAACCGCGTGCAGGCGAAGATATTCTCGATATGGCGGGCGGCACCGGCGACATCGCCTTTCGCATGGAAAAGGCCGGGGCCAATATCACCGTCAGCGATATAAACCCCGACATGCTCGCAGTCGGCATGGAGCGTGCGGTCGAACGTGGCATTGATACGCTGGTGTGGAGCGAACAGAATGCCGAGAAGCTGACCTTTCCGGACAGGCATTTCGACGCCTATACGATTGCCTTTGGCATCAGGAACGTCACCGATATTCCGGCTGCCCTTCGCGAGGCGCATCGTGTGCTGCGTTATGGCGGGCGGTTCTTCTGCCTCGAATTCTCGACGGTCGAATGGCCGGGGCTTTCGAAGGTCTATGATGTCTATTCGCACCACCTGCTCCCCAAAATGGGCAAGGTGATTGCAGGCGATGAAGACAGCTATCGCTACCTAGCCGAATCGATCCGCAAATTCCCCCCGATGCCGCAGTTCGAGCGTATGATCCGCGATGCCGGTTTTGCACAGACCAAGGTCGAGCCGATATTGGGCGGGCTGGTGGCTATCCACAGCGGCTGGAAGGTTTGACGCCTTAGCGATGACGCGCCCGACCACGCATATCCTTCGCCTGCTCAAATGGGGCCGCATATTGGCGCGCCACGGGGCACTGCGCGGGATCGAAAAGGACCGGAATACACCGCCGCAGGTGAAGCGACTGTGCCGGATTGCGCGATTGGGAACGATCCAGCCAAAGGTGCCGGACTATGCGGGGGCTTTCCGCGAAATCGGCCCTGCCGCAATTAAGCTCGGGCAGACGCTGGCCACCCGCCCGGATTTGGTCGGCGAGGAAGCGGCGCATAATTTGCTGACACTTCAGGATTCGCTGCCTCCCGAGAAATTCGGGCGGATCTATGACGAGATCGACCATAGCCTGAATAAACCAGCCGCCGAATTGTTCGAACATGTCGATCCAGAGCCGGTAGGTGCCGCCTCGATCGCACAGGTGCACCGTGCACGCACAACCGACGGTCGCGAGGTTGCGGTCAAGGTTCTCCGCCCCGGTATCCGTGAACAATTTGCGCGCGACATCGAAACCTATGAATGGGCCGCCGCCCATCTGGAAGCGCTGGGCGGGGAAGCCGCACGCCTACGACCGCAACTCGTCATCGCCAACCTCAAACGCTGGACCTTGCGTGAGCTGGACCTGAGGCGAGAAGCTGCTTCGGCAAGTGAACTCAAGGAAGCGATGGTAGCAGTCGAGGGCTATCATATCCCGGCCATCGACTGGGATCGCACCTCGGGCCGGGTGATGACGCTCGAATGGGTCGATGGCATCAAGATTTCGGATGTGGAGGCTTTGAAGGCTGCCGGCCATGATACCGGCAAACTGGCCGAAAAACTGGTTCTAACCTTCCTGCGACAAGCCATTTCCGAAGGCTTTTTCCACGCCGACATGCACCAGGGCAATCTTTTCGTCCGCCCCGATGGCTGCATCGTTGCGATCGACTTCGGTATCATGGGCCGGATCAACCGTCAGGCGCGTTTATGGCTAGCCGAAATCCTCTACGGCCTGACCACAGGCAATTACCGCCGCGTCGCTGAAATCCATTTCGAGGCGCAATATGTGCCCAGCTATCACAATGTCGACGAATTCGCGACCGCGCTGCGCGCAGTGGGCGAGCCGACACGCGGCAAGCCGGTGAGCGAATTGTCGGTCGGGCAGATGCTCGACAGCCTGTTTGCGATCACCCGCGATTTTGACATGCAGACCCAACCGCATCTGTTGCTTCTCCAGAAAACGATGGTGATGGTGGAAGGTGTAGCCACCAGCCTGAACCCCGCCATCAACATGTGGGATGTTGCAGCCCCCTATGTCGGGGAATGGATTAGAGGCGAACTGGGGCCTGAAGCTGCGCTCGCCGATGGCCTGCGCGACCGTGTGAAAACGCTCGCTCTGATTCCCGACCTGATTAAGCGGCTTGATGATCAATTGCCTAAAAAAGGCGGCGCCCCGCCCCCGCCACCACTGCCCGAGATCGAATTGATCTGGGAGAAACGCCGGGGCGGAAATGGCTGGCGCTATACCGCTATCGCCATCCTCGCCGCTTCCGCTGGCGCTGCGGGCATGTGGGCGTTAGGATAGGGCCATGACCCAGAAACGCATCCTGTTGATCGTCGGCGGCGGCATCGCGGCCTATAAGGCGTGCGAGCTTGTGCGCACGATCCGCAAGGCAGGGCATGCCGTGCGCTGCGTCCTGACCAAGGGCGGTTCGCAGTTCGTCACGCCGCTGACATTAGGGGCGTTATCCGAGGACAAGGTTTATACCGACCTGTTCGACCTGAAGGATGAGGCCGAAATGGGGCACATCCAGCTTTCGCGTCAGGCAGACTTGGTCGTCGTCTGCCCCGCAACTGCCGACCTGCTCGCCAAGATGCATGCGGGCATTGCTGACGATCTGGCTACCACCCTGCTGCTGGCCACCGACAAGCCGGTGTTGGCTGTTCCCGCGATGAATGTCCGTATGTGGCAGCACCCGGCAACGCGGCGCAATGTGGCGGGCTTGCGCGCTGATGGCGTGCATGTGATGGATCCGGATGCGGGCGAAATGGCGTGCGGTGAATTCGGCCCGGGTCGCTTGCCCGAAATCGAGCGTATCTTTGCCGAGATCAGCCACCATTTGGCGACCGCGACGCCTGTGATGGCCGCCCAGCCCGATTTTGCCGAGCCCGCGCACCGCCCGCTTTTCGGGAAGCATGTGCTGGTAACCGCTGGCCCCACACATGAGCCGATAGATCCGGTGCGTTATATCGCCAACCGTTCCTCAGGGCGGCAGGGTTTTGCAATTGCACAGGCCGCCGCAGAAATGGGTGCGGACGTCACACTGATCGCAGGCCCTGTCCATCTCACGACACCTCCGGGCGTCATCCGCATCGATGTCGAAAGCGCGCGCGAAATGCTCGCCGAGGTCGAGAAAGCCCTGCCCGCCGATGTCGCGATCATGGTGGCGGCGGTTGCGGACTGGCGCGCCGCCGATGAAGCTGACCAGAAAATCAAGAAGGATGGCAAGGGCGTGCCTCCGCTGGCACTAGCCGAAAACCCTGACATATTGGCTACACTTGGTAAGCATGGGAAGCGCCCTGCCCTGCTCATCGGCTTCGCAGCCGAGACCGAGAAGGTCGTCGAGCATGCCCAAGCCAAACTTACCAAAAAAGGCTGTGACTGGATTGTGGCCAATGACGTCTCGGGTGATGTCATGGGTGGTGCCAACAACGCCGTGCATATTGTCACCAAAACCGGCGTCGAAAGCCTTGCTGATGCGCCCAAGGATGTGATTGCCCGCAAATTGATGGAGAAGGTCGCAAATGCCGTCGGACAAGGTTGAAATCAGGGTCAAGCGGCTCAACAATGGCGCAGGCCTGCCCCTGCCTGCTTATGCCAGCGCAGGTGCGGCTGGCATGGATATTTGCGCGGCCGAGGCAATCACCCTGAAACCGGGCAAGCGCGCAGCCGTGCCAACTGGTTTCGCCTTTGCTATTCCGCATGGCTATGAAATTCAGGTCCGCCCGCGTTCGGGCCTCGCGCTTAAACATGGCGTTACCTGCTTGAATACGCCCGGAACGATCGATTGCGACTATCGCGGCGAAGTGAAAGTCATTCTCGCCAATCTGGGCGATGAAGAGGTCAGCTTCGAACGTGGTGACCGGATTGCCCAATTGGTGGTCGCCGCCGCGCCGCAAGCCAAAATAAGCGAGGTAGACGTGCTGGATGAGACCGTACGTGGCGCAGGCGGGTTCGGTTCCACGGGGGTATGACGCTCAGCGACGCCCAGCTAGATCGCTACGCCCGCCATATCGTACTTCGCGATATTGGCGGCCCCGGCCAGAGCAAACTGCTCTATAGCCATGTACTGTTGATCGGAGCGGGTGGCATCGGCTGCCCGGCCATTCAGTATCTGGCGGCGGCGGGCGTTGGCACGATCAGCGCGGTCGACGATGACGATATTTCCCTATCCAATTTGCAGCGCCAGGTGCTTTTCAGCGAAGCGCAAATCGGACAGCCCAAGGTCTTGGCGGCAGCCGAGGCCGTAGCGCGCTTAAATCCCGATGTACGTTTTCACGCTATACAAGAGCGCATTACGGCAGAAACTTCTGCACAGATGTTAGAAGATGTTGATGTCGTGATCGACGGCAGCGACAATTTTGCCACCCGCCTGATCGTTAACGATCTTTGCATCGCCGCACGTGTGCCGCTGGTAAGCGCCGCCATTGGCCAGTTCCACGGCCAGATTGGCACCTTCACCGGCTGGGAAGCCGATGCCCCCTGCTATCGCTGTTTCGTCGGCGACGCGCATGACCCCGATGATTGCGACGATTGCGCAACACAGGGCGTGCTCGGCGCGATGTGCGGCCTGATGGGCAGCTTCGCCGCGATGGAAGCCATCCGCGCCCTCACCGGATTTGGTGACGACACGAAGGGCAAGCTGCATATTTTCGATGGCCTCAAACCCGCGATGCGGACAGTGAACTTGCCGAAAGATCCGGAGTGCAGGAGTTGCGGCCGTTAGCGCGGATGCAGGCGGCGGAATTCCTCAGCCAGTACCGGTAGACACGCGAGCATCCGAAGCGCCGCCAATTGCGGTGTAATATCCATTTTTGCTGCTTTGGCTTCGATAGCCTTTTCGCGGGCACTGCGCTTTGCTCCCTTTTTCCCCAGCATCATCTCATACATGCTTCCGCCGTCCATATCGCTGTGCAGATAATCGGCAAAATCATGATATTCTGGCGATTTCTGGCCGATAAGATCATAAGCAAGACACGTATCAACATCAGGCAAAGCGATAGGTGTCAGGCTAGGCACCATCAGCACTTCTTGCAGCCGGTCTTCATGGGCTGCATTGAAAATTGCGCTACATTTCGGAGCGATTGCTTTGCGGAAAGCTTCCTTGCGCGCGATGTCTTCGGTGCTGCGTTCCCAACTGGGTGTCATTCTCCGCATCGCTGCTCCGAAAAAATCTGACACGACAGCAGCTTCGCCTAAATCGCTTGCAAGCCTGACAATCACAGCATCTTTCAATCGTTCGGCATCCGCCTTACCTAGAAATTCCTCGTACCGGTTTTCCGATGCTGAAAGCGTGTCGATATTCTGCACATCCTGCCCTGCTCCGGCGTCAGCAATTTCAATGATGTCGTTTTCTTGAAACGGCAGATTTGCTAGCGCAGCACAATCTACTTCCTGACGCCGTTCGCTGCCGAGCAAAATCGAACGTCCGACAGCAGGGTTCGCCAACTCGCTGAAATCAGATGCGGTTGCCGGCGAGATGGGTGGCAGCGCGAGAAGCAGCGCAAGACCCAGTTTCCATTTCATTCCAGTATCTCCTCTACCCAATCCGGCACCACTTCGGTTGCCGGCCCGTAACGCGCGTCGTCAAAGAAATGGCTTCCCTGCGAGGGTTCAAGATTCAATTCCAGGGTTTTGGCCCCCTGCGCCTTCGCATCGCGCACAAAACCCGCCGCCGGATAAACCGCACCCGATGTGCCGATGCTGACAAAAAGGTCGGCGGTGCGGATCGCTGCGTAGATTTCGGGCATATGGTAAGGCATTTCGCCGAACCAGACCACGTCGGGTCGTAACGCTGGGGTACCGCAAATCGGGCAAGCCGGGCGATGCTGCATCGGATCGCGCCAGTCGCTGCGGATCTCGCAAGCCATGCACAGCGCCTTCAGATGCTCGCCATGCATGTGGAGCAGACGCTCGGCCCCTGCCCGTTCGTGCAAATCGTCGACATTCTGCGTGACGATCAACAGATTGCGCCCATCGCCGCGCCAGTGCCGGTCAAGCTCGGCGAGCGCATAATGCGCGTCATTGGGTTCCTTGGTCTGAATGGCCGCGCGGCGCATGTCGTAAAAGCGGTGCACCAGATCGGGGTCGCGTTCGAACGCTTCGGGTGTCGCGACGTCTTCAACCCTGTGTTTCTCCCAAAGCCCGCCTGCATCGCGGAAAGTGTCGACCCCGCTTTCGGCGCTCACACCTGCTCCGGTGAGGATTACGATATTGCGAATATTGGTCATCTCGCCCATGAAGCAGCAAATTCTAAGGCACGCAACTATGGCAAAAGTCGGTATCATTGGCAGCAAGGGCCGCATGGGTCAGGCGTTGGTAGACGCCATCAACGAAGCAGGGCTTGAACATGCAGGCGGGGTCGACAAGGGTGACGATATCGCAGGCCTTGCTGCGGCATCCGATGTGCTGGTCGATTTCTCCAGCCCACATGCGCTGGAAACCAATCTGGCTGCCTGCAATTTTGCCAAGAAACCGATTGTTATAGGCACTACCGGCCTCGAAGAGCGGCATCACTGGCTGATCGACGATGCCGCGCAGGATATTGCCGTTATGCAGACCGGTAACACCTCGCTCGGCGTCACCATGCTCGCCGCGCTGGTAAAAGAGGCCGCATCGCGGCTCGGAACCGACTGGGACGTCGAAATCGTCGAAATGCATCATCGGATGAAGGTTGATGCCCCTTCTGGCACAGCCCTGCTGCTGGGCGAAGCCGCCGCTGCCGGACGCTATATTGACCTTGCCGACAATAGCGAGCGTGGCCGCGACGGCATCACTGGGGCACGCAAAGAAGGCGCGATCGGCTTTGCATCGCTGCGCGGTGGCACGGTGGCGGGCGATCATAGTGTGATATTGGCAGGCAATGAGGAGAGCATCACCCTATCACACCGTGCCGAAAACCGGATGATCTTTGCCCGTGGCGCGGTGAAGGCCGCGATCTGGCTGATGCAGCAAAAGCCCGGGCGATACACGATGCCCGAAGTTCTGGGGCTGTAAGGCTAACTCCCGCGACGCACCAGTTGCACCGGCACGCGGCGGTGGGTCAGTGGCTCGCCTGATATGCGATTCAACACATTCTGGACCAGCAGGTCACCTGCCTGCTCGAAATCCGGCTCAATCGTCGTCAGCGGCGGCGACGAATAATTGCCGGCCCGGATCCCGTCAAAACCGATGACCGAAACACGTTCAGGAACCGATATCCCGCTTTCGGAAAGCGCCCGCAAGACGCCCAGCGCGGTCAGATCACAGGCAGCAAATATGCCGTCGAAAGGCTGGCCGGACTGGAGCAAAGTCCGAACGGCCTCGACGCCTTGCTCCTCACGCGACAGGCTTTCGTCGACCTCGATTGCGGGAGCGGATAGCCCAGCCATGCGCAACTCTTCGGCAAATCCGTCATAGCGTTCGCCAAACTGGCGTTGTTGCGAGGCGCGAGCGCCGATGAAAACCGGATGCTTTCGCCCTCGTTCAATCAGGTAGCGCGCAGCGATCCGGCCGCCACCTTCATTCTCGCTGCGCACCCAGCGCAGATCATCATCGGGCGCGCCCCAGCAGACCCAGGCCTTGTCCGGATGGTCGAGCCCGCGGAAGTAGGCCCAAGCTTCCGGATTTTGTGTCGTGCCGATGACAATCATCCCGTCGGCCTGACGGGCATCATCATATTGGCCAAAGAAATTTCCGGGACTGTCCTGAAAGGACACCAGCAAATTATAGCCTTTAGCGGCGGCGGCGGCAGCCACGCTGCCCAGCAAGGAGAAGTAGAAGGGATTTGTCTCGGTGGCACTCTCCCCCGCCCGGCCGATCAGCACCACTGCCAATGTCATCGTCTCGCCACGCCGGAGCCGTGTGGCGTTCTGGTTGATGACATAGCCCAGTTCCTGTGCGGCCTGCAGCACCTTGGCGCGGGTTTCGTCACTGACCTTCGGGCTGCCGTTCAAGGCACGCGATACGGTAGGCTGGGTAACGCCTGCCCGCTGCGCGACGTCAAATGCGGTGACCCGAAATGCCATATATGCCTCTCCCCGATTTTCAGCCTATTACACGCGTCGAGGGGATTACATCAACTCCTGTCGGCTGATCGTCTTGGAGCCTGCTGGCAGGCTGAAGAGCATGCCGTCTTCACCGACCACAATTTCGCCTTTGAAGCGTTTGGGGGCATCGCCCAAAAAGGCCGGATTAAAGAAGCGCGACGGGAAAGGCGGAACGATGTGGGTAAACACAAGTTGGCCGACACCCGCATTACGCGCACTGTCCGCAGCTTCCTCTGGCGAAGCATGATAATCCAGAATATCCTTGGTTATCTTGGCAGTGTTGCCCAATCCTTTTTTGTCGAGCGCCGCCGTCATCTTGGTGACCAGTTTCGGTTGGAGCGCTTCGTGCAACAGCAAGTCTGCGTCCTTTGCCACGCGTTCCAAAACTGCCGATTTGGCTGTGTCGCCGCTGACGACAACCGACCGCCCCTTATAATCGAAACGGTATCCGACCGCGGGCGAAACCGGGTCATGATCAACCTTGAAGGCAGTTACGGTCAGGCCATCTTTTTCAAGAACCACCCTACTGTCACCATCCATAGCAAATGGCATTGCAGTTGCCCCTGCTCCCGACGGCGGCACGATGTCCTCTCCATGATGGGCGATGCGATAGCTGTTATCCTGCGCATAGGCGGCGTTGAAACCTGCAATCACCGCTTCGACGCCGGTGGGGCCATAGACTGCTAAGGGTGCCTTGGCCGAACCGCCCGTCCACCGAAGCAACATCATCGGCCCCAAGCCATCCATATGATCGGAATGGAAATGCGTCAGAAACAAACCATCGATTTTCCCGTTCGGTATGCCCATCAGCGAAATATTGCGTGCACCGCCTTCGCCAGCGTCGACCACATAGATATGCTTTCCGGCCATCACCATCGTGCATGCACCTGCTCGGTCTGCATTGGGCAATGGCGAGCCTGTACCGCAAAGACCGATATGCAGGCCATCGGGAAGCGAGGCGGTATTATCTCTCCCCACTCGGGCATCGACCGCGCGTTGAAACAGCGCCAGTCCGATATCTGCCTGATAATGGCGAACTGCCAAGGTCCCTGCAATGGCGATGCCTGTTAGCACCAGCAGCCATTTTGCCGATTTTCTCATCTCACTCCCCCCAACTTCTGAAATCAAACATCAAATTTGCAAACGATTGTTACAAATTGTGGCAATTATGCCGCGCTTAACAAAGATTTTGCATCAGTACATTTAAGCGCATTGCGGGCCACAAACTGACCCATTAGAGCCGCAATCGGTGCAGAATGCACCATAAAAACAATAATACAAGGATGGCCTGCCATCCCCACTCCCAAGGAAGTTAGCCGATTTCCGGCACATTTGTGATGATCAAGTGGAGAGTATAATATGAAGTTTGCACATGCTGCAGTGCGTGCCGCACTGCTGTCGACAATTAGTGTCGCCTCAATCGGGCTCGCCTCTGCTGCCCAGGCACAGGACGAAAGCGTCGAAGCAACCGGCGCAGCGGCTGAAGAAGAAGTCGCCTTTGACGAAATCATCGTAACCGCGACGCGCCGTGATCAGGCTGCGCAAGACATTCCCCTTGCTGTCAGCGTGGTCGCTGGCGAGCAGCTTGCCAATGCCGGTGTCGTCGACATTCGCGGCATCCAACAGCTCGCGCCTTCGCTGAAAACCACCACTGGCCAGTCGTCAGCCACCGGCGCGGTGCTTACTATTCGCGGCATCGGTACGGCTGGTGACAACCCTGGATTTGAGCCGGCTGTCGGCGTGTTCATTGATGGCGTGTTTCGCGCCCGTGCCGGCGTCGCGCTGGCTGAACTGCCCCCGATCGATCGCGTTGAAGTTCTGCGCGGCCCCCAGGGCACGCTTTTCGGCCGCAACACCTCTGCAGGTGCGTTGAGCATCACAACTTCCAAGCCGAAGTTCGAACTCGGCGGTTATGCCGAGCTCAGCTACGGCAATCTTGACGAAATCGAAGCAAAAGCTGGCGTAACCGGCCCCGTTTCGGAACAGTTCGCTGTACGTCTCGATGGCGGCTATCATAAGCGGGACGGCTACATCAAACTCGCTAATGAAGATGGCCGCGTGAACAACATCAACCGCTGGTTCGCCCGCGGTCAGGCCTATTTCGAAAATGACGACATCAACTTCCGCCTGATTGCCGATGTTGCCAAGACTAACGAAGATTGCTGTGGCGCATTGAACACCGGAAGCGGTTTCTCGCTGCCGTTGACCAGCACCAACAACGCCATCGCCTTCATCGCGAGCAACGCAATCGAAGCGCTGTCGGCAAACCCGCTGGCAGGTGGCGCAGTTGGTCGTGACGGCATCGTCCGTCCGTTCGACGCCAAGGGTCGTGTCATGGCGACCACTCCGGGCCGTGGCCTGACCGAAAAGGTCGATGAATGGGGTGTTTCGGGCGAATTGAACTGGGACTTCGGCGGTGCAACGCTGACCTCAATCACCGCCTATCGTGACTGGAAAGCGCTGCGCGACCAAGACATCGATTTCTCGGGTCTCGATCGTGCCTATCGCGATGATTACCGCACCGGGATGAAGGACTTCACACAGGAACTCCGCCTGCAGGGTTCGGCATTCAACGACAAGGTCGACTGGCTGGTTGGCGCATTCTACATGAATGAAAAGCTGACGATGACCGACACCATCCGTTTCGGCACGCAAGCTGACCAATATACCGATGCCGTTATCAACGGCCTTACCCGTTCGGTGGCCTTGCCGACCGGACTGCAATTATATGGTACATTGGGTGCTGGCGTTCCGCTGTTCGGTCAGGTTGCTCTCGCGACCAATCCGGCACTTGCTGCTGCGGCGGCTGGCAATCCAGCGTTGCTTGCTCTGTTCACCAGCCCGCTGCCGCGCACGCCTGCCGGCGCTGGTCAGGTGGCCGACAAATACAGCGTCGATACCGACGCAATTGCGCTGTTCACGCACAACATCATCAACATCAGCGACAGCCTGTCACTAACGCTGGGCCTGCGCTACAATTATGAAAAGAAGACAATTGATACTGACCTGAACGCAGTATCGCCGACCTGTGCATTCTTCCAAAACCCGGCGACCTTGCCGTATCGTCAGGCTTTGCAAGCTTCGGGCCTGTTCAGCGGTGCCTATCTGCTGGGTTGCAACCCGGCAGTGAACAGCGAGTTCAACGGCATCCGTTCGGACAAGCGCAGCGAAAGCGAGTTCACTGGTACGGCACGGATCGCCTATAAGGTGAATGACGATGTGCTGTTGTTCGGTGGTTATGACCGTGGCTATAAGTCGGGTGGTTACAACCTCGACCGCGCCGGTTTTGACTCGGTTCTGCTCGGCGGCAACGGCGCGCAGCTGACCGACCTTGAATTCGGCAATGAATCGGTTGACGCGTTTGAAATCGGCCTCAAAACCAACCTCAGCCGCGAATTCCAGTTCAACGCTTCGCTCTTCCATTCGACCTTCAAAAACTATCAGTCGAACCGTTTCCTCGGAAACAATTTCGTCGTCCTGAACTATGACGAGCTGGTATCGAAGGGCGTCGAACTGGAAAGCATCATCCGTCCGCATCCCGATTTCGTCATCAACATGGGCTACACCTATCTTGATGCGAAGGTCAGCGATCCGGCGGCAGGCACCGACAACGGTCAGCAGGCGTCAAACCAGCCGAAGCATGCGATCACAGGCGGCATCACCTGGACGCCGCGCATCAGCGATGGCGTGAACGGCCTGATTCACGCAGACTGGCGCTATAACAGCGATCATTATCCGGTGAACGATCCGGTCGCGAAGCCATTCACTGGCAATGACGGTTATGGCATTGTCAACCTGCGCGCGGGCGTCAATTTCGGCGATGGCAAGTACAGCGTTGAGGGTTATGTCGAAAACCTCTTCAACACCTACTACAACATCACGGCCTTCCCGATCCCGGAACAGGGCAACAGCTTTGCTGTCTACCCCGCTCCGCCGCGTTTCTACGGCGTCAAGTTGGGCGTGAAGTTCTGATAGCATAACTGCCCGCTTCGGCGGGCAGTACAAAAAAAAGCGGCGCTCCGGATTACCGGGGCGCCGCTTTTTTCATTCGTTATCCCTGCGCTTTGGCTGGATAGAAAGATTTGCCGTCAGTTATTATTTTGTAGCGCAATGATCAGCGGCGTTGTCAGCAAGGGCACGATCTGCAGCGCATCCTTGAACAGGCGTCGAGCCTGCGAATCACCGACCACAACCACATCATTGGCGAACACTTCGGGATCCTGATAATTTCCGCGACGAATGGCCTTGAGGTTATACAATGCCGCCAGCTGTTGGCCTTTGACCGTGCGGAAAATCACGACGTCATCCAGCTTGGCAAATTCAGCGGTGCCTTCTGCTGTTGCGACCGCGCGCATCAGTGTCATTTTGCCAACCACTGGATATAGGCCGGGTTTTTTCACCTGGCCGTCTACCGTTATCACCTGGCTGACTGTTTCCTGTAGGTTCACCGTCACCTGAGGATCGCGAACATAGCGCGTCCGAAGACGGGCTTCGATTTCTTCCTCTATTTCACCGGGGGTCTTACCCGCCGCCTCAATCACACCAGCAAGCGGAAACGAAATGCGTCCACTCGCGTCGGTTTGAACTTCTTTTTTACTCAACTCCTCGATGCCGAAAACGTCAATGGTCAGCTTGTCGAAGGCACCAATCAAATATGGACGAGATTCGGCGATTAGATCGCTGCGATCAGGTGCCGGAAGATCGCTGGAATCCATGACTGTGATATTCTGTGATCCGCCGAGGGCAGTTGGCCCCGCGCACGCAGAAAGAAGCGCCAGCGCAACAATTGGTGAAGCAATTTTTATCATCATTCCAATTCCTGAAAATATATCGCCTGCTAGACTAAGGCGACAGGCGCTTCCAGCCCGATTTTGCACAGTGCATGTCGATTAGGACATTTCACAACCCTTAACACTCGCTTTAGTATCAATTTAAGGCCTGACCGGCTAAAGCGCAGATGGGAATAGAGTTCTTCAACAGACAAATAACAATAAGGAATTTACGGGGGGCATCAATGTGTTTCCATCCACATCGCGGGCCAAATCTCGCAGCCTTGCCGACAAGTCACGCACCTACTAAAACGCTGCGGGCAAACCTATTTGCAGGAATTATAAAATGAAAATCGCAATGATCGGATCGGGCTATGTAGGCCTTGTGTCGGGAGCCTGTTTTGCCGATTTCGGGCATGAAGTGGTCTGCGTCGACAAGGATCAGAGCAAGATCGACCGGCTGAATGCCAACATCATGCCGATTTACGAGCCGGGCCTCGATGCCTTGGTGAAGACCAATGTCGATGCCGGGCGGCTGAGCTTTTCGACCGATCTGCAAAGCTCGGTAAAGGGCTGCGACGCGGTATTCATCGCAGTGGGGACGCCCTCGCGCCGCGGCGACGGCCATGCCGATTTGAGCTATGTCTATGCCGCCGCGAAAGAGATTGGCGAGGCCATCGATCCCAAGACCGTGGTGGTCACCAAATCGACCGTGCCGGTCGGCACCGGTGACGAGGTCGAACGGATCATCCGCGATGTGCGTCCCGAATTGGAGTTCGAGGTCGTCTCCAACCCTGAATTCCTCCGCGAAGGCGCAGCAATTGGCGATTTCAAACGACCCGATCGCATCGTCGTCGGCACCGATGTTGAGTGGGCCCGCGAGGCAATGCGAGCTGTCTATCGTCCGCTGTTCCTCAATGAATCGCCGATCCTGTTCACCAGCCGCCGCTCGTCCGAACTTATCAAATATGCGGCCAATGCCTTTCTTGCGACCAAGATCACCTTCATCAACGAAATGGCTGACCTTTGCGAGAAACTGGGTGCCAATGTGCAGGATGTCTCGCGCGGGATCGGGCTTGATAATCGCATCGGCAGCAAGTTCCTCCATGCAGGTCCCGGCTATGGCGGCAGCTGCTTCCCCAAGGACACGCTCGCCCTCCTCAAAACCGCGCAGGACAATGACACCCCTGTGCGCATTGTCGAGGCGGTGGTGCAGGCCAATGACCTTCGCAAGCGCGCCATGGGCCGCAAGATCGTCAACGCGCTGGGCGGTGATGCGCGTGGCAAGAAAGTCGCCCTTTTGGGCCTGACCTTCAAACCCAATACAGATGACATGCGCGACGCGCCCTCAATCGCCATCGTCCAGACGCTGATCGATGCAGGAGCCGAAGTTTACGCCCACGACCCCGAAGGTATGGAAGAAGCGGCCAAGATCCTGCCCGAAGTCAAGATGACCGAGAGCGCCTATGCCGCTGCCGAGGGTGCCGACGCGGTCGCCATCGTCACCGAATGGGATGCCTATCGCGCTCTCGATCTTGCTAAGCTCAAGGGCGTGATGAAGGGCGACGTCCTTGTCGACCTGCGCAACATTTACCGCCCTGAAGAAGGCGCCAAGGCCGGCTTCGATTACTTCAGCGTCGGGCGGTAATCTCGACCGTTAAAGGCCGAGTACCAACTTGGCCATGATGTTGCGCTGGATCTCGTTCGATCCGCCGTAAATCGAGGCCGCACGGCCATTGAAATAGCGTGCCGTCGCGGTGAGTGCACTTTCGGGGCCGACATAACCCGTGTTGCTGCCTGCCTGACGTGCCTCAAATTGATAGGGCGCGGCGTAGATGCCCGCGACATCGACAGCCAGTTCCTGAATCTTCTGCTGGCATTCGGTGCCCTGAACTTTGAGCATTGACGAGGCCGGGCCGGGATCGCGCCCTTCGCCTATCGCCGCCAACACCATATCCTCGACCGCATGAATCGTGCGCACCTGTGAATCGAGTTCGGCAAAGCGACGACGGATGGCGGGATCATCAAGCAATTCGGCGTCTCTGGCTGCAGCGCGTACCTCGGCTAGCGCCTCAATCAACCCGGCCGCATAAGCAGCCGCACGCTCATATTCGAGAAGCGTCTTGGCAACCGTCCAGCCCTTGCCCTCATCACCCAGCCGGTTGGCCTTAGGCACGCGAACATTGTCGAAGAACACTTGATTGAAATCATGGTCACCGGCGATCGAGACGATCGGCTTTACGGCGATGCCCGGCGTCGACATTTCGAGCAGCAGGAAAGTGATCCCCTCTTGCGGGCGGCCGTCGCGGTTGGTCCGCGCAAGGCAGAACATGTGGTTGGCGACATGCGCGTGCGTGGTCCAGATTTTGGAACCATTGAGCACATAATCGTCGCCATCGCTGTCGGCGCGCAGTTGCAACGCCGCAAGGTCGGAACCCGCCTGCGGCTCGCTATAACCCTGACACCAATAATGCTCACCGGCGAGCAGCTTTGGCAGATAATAGCCCTTCTGCGCTTCGCTGCCATATTTCATGATCACGGGCGCGACCATTTTCAGCCCCATCGGCGCAAGGCTGGGTGCCCCTGCCCGCGCACATTCGGAGGCGAAGATATACCGCTGCGCCTCGTTCCAGCCCGTTCCACCATGTTCGGTCGGCCAGTGCGGTGCGACCCAGCCCTTGCGCAGCAGGATCGCCTGCCAGGCAAGGTTGAACTGCTTTTCGACGAACACGCTGGTCGCGCGGTTGTGTGCCTGCCGCAATTCGGGCGGTAGGTTTTCGGACAGCCAGCCACGCACCTCGGCGCGGAAGGCGTTGAGGTCTATCTGCGCTTCGCTCATCTCAGTTCACCTGCCGATCATAACCTTCCCAATAGGGCGCACGCAGATCTTTGCGCAGAATTTTGCCCGATGGGTTGCGGGGAAGCGCGTCGATAATGTCGATGCTTTTGGGTACCTTGAACGGTGCAATTCGTTCGCGGGCCCAGGCGATGATGCTGTCGGGATCAATCGTCGCGCCGGGTTTCGGCGCGCAGACTGCTTTGACTGCTTCGCCCCATTTGGCATCGGGAACGCCGATAACGGCCACTTCCAGAACATCGGGATGGCCATAGATCGCGCTTTCCACCTCAGCTGGATAGACATTCTCACCGCCCGAAATGATCAGGTCCTTCACCCGGTCGTGGATATAGAGATAGCCATCCTCGTCCATGTAACCGGCATCGCCGGTCTTCACCCAGCCATCGTTGGTGAGCGTTTTTTCGGTTGCCTCGGGCAGGTTCCAATAGCCGACCATGTTATTGGACGAACGGGTCCAGACCTCGCCGACTTCGCCTGTCGGGGCTTCGTTACCAGAGGCGTCGACGACCTTGATCTCGACACCGTGTAGCGGCTTTCCAGCGCTGCGCATGCGCGGATTGCCATTGGGATCATGGTCCTCGGGCGGCAACATGCAAATGGTGCCGGTTGTCTCGGTCATCCCGTAATTCTGGATGAAGCCGCATTTGAACATCTGGATGCACTGGCGTAGCAATTCCAAGGGGATCGGCGCGGCACCATAGAGTATATATTTTAGGCGGGTGAAATCGACAGTGGCACAGCGCGGATGTTGCAACAGAATGTGCAGCGCCGCCGGAACGATGAACAGGCGCGTCACGCCCCCGGTTTCGACCGAATCGAAGAAGCCGTCAGGCGTGAATTCAGCAAGGATATAGGCCGGAAGACCTGCCGCGACCGCCATAATGCCCAGACCAGTCCCGCCGATATGCGCGCATGGCATGGCGACAAGGACAACCTCATCATCATCCCATTTGGTATAGGCGAGGCCTGCCGCGTTCGAATGCTTGCGCAGTGCAAACAGGTTGCGATTTGAAAGCACCGCACCCTTGGGATTGCCGGTGGTACCGGAAGTATAGAGCTGCAGCACGGCGTCATCTGGAGCCGAAGGGTCAAATCGAGCACGCGCAGTATTTTCGATCATCGCTCGTGCTTCGGGGTCGGTCATTACCTGCTCGACATGCTGCAGCATGCCCTCCATCGATGCCGGGGCGGATTCGAATCCGACGCCGAGGAACAGGATCTTCGCCTTGGTATCGTTGATGATATAGGCCCATTCGGGCGGAGCCAGACGCCAGCCAACCGGCACCATCACGATGCCAGCGCGCGCAGCTCCGTAAAACAGCGTGTAGTAGATATCGCTGTTCTTGCCGATCCAGGCGATGCGATCGCCCTTTTTCAGGCCTTTTGCCAGCAAGGCCGTGGCGACGCGTGCGGTGCGTTCTTCAAGCTCTGCATAGGTGAAGAAACGGTCTTCCTCGCGCATGGCGAGGCGATCGCCGCGTTCTTCTGCCCAATGGCGGACGAATTCGTCAAATGTGTTCAATTCCGAAGTATCGGCCATCTTCTCTCTCTCCCAAGAAGATCGGCTGCATAGGCTCAGCCGCTCCAGCCCCTAATTGGCGAGGCTGGAGCGGCTGTCAATGCGAAGTTTAATCGCGCGATTAAATTTCTTCGGTCACTCTGCCGCTACGGGAAGTTCCATTTCCTTCCACACTAGCACCGGCTTGCGGGCTGCAAGCGTTTCGTCGAGGCGGCGACGTGGCGCGTGGTGCGGGGCGGATTTGAGCGAAGGATCGCCCTGCTTGGCGCGATTGGCGACCGAACGCAGCGCGCCGATAAACTGATCGAGCGCAGCCTTGCTTTCGGTCTCTGTCGGCTCAACGAGCATCGCGCCATGGACGACGAGCGGGAAATAGACCGTCATCGGGTGATAACCCTCGTCGATCAGACCCTTCGCGACATCGAGCGTCGAAAAGCCTTCTGCCAATCCGTTATCGGTGAACAGAGCCTCATGCATGCAGGGGCCAGACGCCCCGAAGGGTGCCTCCAGCGTGCCTTCCAGACTGCGCAGCACATAATTGGCGTTGAGCACAGCATCCTCGGCCACCTGGCGCAGGCCATCTGCACCGTGGCTCATGATGTACGCCAGCGCACGGGTAAACATGCCCATCTGGCCATGGAATGCCGTCATGCGGCCAAAGGTTTCGGGGTGCATCTCCCCCGCGGCTTCCTCTTCGACCAGCTTGAAGCTGCCATCGGGCATCTTGGCCACGAAGGGGATCGGGCCATAAGGTGCCAGCGCTTCGGAAAGCACGACGGGACCAGAACCGGGGCCACCGCCTCCATGCGGGGTGGAGAAGGTCTTGTGCAGGTTGATGTGCATGGCATCGACGCCGAGGTCGCCGGGGCGAACGCGCCCGACAATGGCGTTGAAGTTGGCACCGTCGCAATAAACGTAGCCACCCGCCGCATGCACCGCGTCTGAGATGACCTTCAGGTCGCGTTCGAAGAGGCCGCAGGTGTTGGGGTTGGTGATCATCACGCCCGCGACATCGGGCCCAAGACGTGCCTTCAATGCTGCAACATCAACACGGCCTTCGGGTGTTGCGGGGATATTTTCGACGCTGAAGCCCGCAAAGGCTGCGGTTGCCGGATTGGTGCCATGCGCACTTTCAGGGACGAGGATAACCGGGCGGTCTTCGCCGCGGGCATCCAGCGCGGCTTTGATCGCAAGGATACCGCAAAGCTCGCCATGCGCACCGGCCTTGGGCGACATCGCGACGCCGTGCATTCCGGTTAGATCGACGAGCCAGAAGGCGAGTTCGTTGATTACCTGTAGCGCACCCTGCACCGTTTCCTGCGGTTGCAGCGGGTGAACGTCGATAAAGCCCTTCATCCGCGCGACCTTTTCGTTGAGGCGCGGGTTGTGCTTCATCGTGCAACTGCCAAGCGGGAACAGGCCGAGGTCGATTGCATAATTCTGGCGCGACAGGCGGGTGTAGTGGCGGACGGTTTCGGGCTCTGATAGGCCGGGCAAACCGATCTCACCGGTAAGCTCCCACCCCCCCCGGCCCGGGTGCACCTTTGGGGCGGGGTCCAAAAAGACCCCGGTAGTATGACTGTCGCCAATCTCAAAAATCAGCGCTTCTTCAAGCATCAGCGCGCGATTTCCGGTGAAGGTTTCTGCCGCCTTGACGTCACTTTCACCCATTTCCGGTCGCCAGCCGCTTGCGTTCACCGTGCTCATGCCAACACCTCCTGCAAAGCTGACGCAAAGGTTTCGATATCCTCCTCACTGACCACTTCGGTCACCGCGACGAGCAAGCCATTTTCCAGTCCTGCTTGATCGAGATAGAGGCGACCCAGCGATACACCGCCAAGCACGCGCTTCGCCGCCAGCTTGTGCACCACGTCGCGGGCATTGACTGGCAGTTTCAGCGTGAATTCGTTGAAGGAGCTGTCGTTGACGAGGGTCACTCCAGGGATTTGGGTCAGGCGATCCGCAGCCTGCACAGCACGCGCATGGTTCAGCGCTGCGAGTTCGCGCAGACCGCGTTCTCCCAGCAAGCTCATATGAATACTGAAAGCTAGCGCACAAAGCCCTGAATTAGTACAGATATTACTTGTCGCTTTCTCGCGACGAATATGATGCTCGCGGGTCGAAAGCGTCAGCACGAAACCGCGTTTGCCCTCGGCATCGACCGTCTGACCGCACAAGCGGCCGGGCATCTGCCGCACAAATTTCTCCTTGCAGGCGAACAGGCCGACATAGGGGCCGCCGAATTGCAGGCCGACGCCGAGCGACTGCCCTTCGCCAACCACAATATCCGCGCCCATTTCACCGGGAGACTTGATCGCGCCCAGCGCCACCGGCTCTGTCACCACCGCGATCAGCAGCGCGCCATGTTCATGCGCCTTCTGAGCTATCGCGCTTAAGTCTTCAATACGGCCGAGAATATCGGGATATTGCACCACCACACAGCTGGTTTCGCCATCGATGGAGGACAGCAAGCGCGCATTATCGCTTTGCGCCATATCGAGCGCGGCAAGATCGAGCGTATCGCCGGTAAAGCGTGCCATTGTCTTCGCGACGCTGACATAGTGCGGATGCAGACCAGAGGAGATAACCGCCTTACTCCGCTTGGTGACGCGCACGGCCATGCCGATTGCTTCCCAGCAAGCAGTCGAGCCATCGTACATGGAGGCATTGGCGACATCGCAGCCAAACAGACGCGCCACCTGCGTCTGGAATTCGAACAGCATCTGTAGCGTGCCCTGCGCGATTTCCGGCTGATACGGCGTGTAGGCCGTCAGGAATTCGCCGCGCTGGATCAAATGATCGACGCTTGCCGGAACATGGTGCTTATACGCCCCTGCCCCCAGGAAAAAGGGATGATGCGCCGCAGCCATATTCTTGCGGGCCATCGCCGAGAAATGCCGTTCGACGGCCATTTCGCTGGCGTGCATAGGCAGGCCCGGTATCGGCCCTGTCAGCCGCGCCTCTTCGGGCACATCGACAAACAGGTCGTCAATCGACGCCGCACCGATTGTGGCGAGCATCGCCTGCCGGTCGGTATCTGTCAGCGGTAAGTAACGCATAATCTCTTCCTTCTCCCCTCCCGCCATCGGGAGGGAAATTGATCAAAGCGAATCCACAAATGCCTTGTAAGCCGCTGCATCCATCAACCCGTCGAGTTCGGAAGGATCGCTGAGTTCCAGCTTGAAGAACCAGCCCGCGCCTTCGGGATCACTGTTCACCAGCGCCGGATCGTCGGCGAGTGCATCGTTGCCCTCGGTTACTGTGCCTGAAACTGGCGCGTAAACGTCCGAGGCGGCCTTCACCGACTCAACAACCGCCGCATCGCCGCCCTTGGAAAGCGTCGTGCCGACTGCGGGAACTTCTGCAAAAACGATGTCGCCCAACTGGCCCTGCGCATAGTCGGTAATGCCTACGGTGGCGGTATTGCCTTCGACGTCGATCCATTCATGTTCGTCAGTGAAATAACGGGTCATTTGCTCGCTCCTCTGCGGTGATATCGATGTGGTATGAAAGGCATCGCGGCGACGGCCAGCGGCACGCGTTTTCCGCGCACCTCCGCCTCCACCGGTGTTCCGATGCTGTTATGGCTGGCGGCGACATAGCCCATGGCAATCGGTGCACCGACGCTGGGCGCGAATCCGCCCGAGGTGACAACACCAACCTGCGCGTCACCTGCAAAAATTGGCGCGCCTTCGCGTACCGGCATCTTGCCCTCGACCGACAGGCCAACCAGCTTGCGTGCCGAACCGTTGGTCAGCGCCTTCAGGATACGTTCCGCGCCGTTGAACCCGCCTTCTTCGCGGCGGCGCTTTGAAATGGCAAAGCTGGCATTGCCTTCGACCGGATCGGTCGTCGGGTCCATGTCGTGCCCGTAAAGCGGCAACCCCGCCTCCAGCCGCAGTGAGTCGCGGGCGCCAAGGCCGATGGGTTTGACTTCGGCCTGCTGGCAAATGGCATCGGCCAGCGCCTCAACCTGATCGGCCGGCACCGAAATCTCGACACCATCTTCGCCGGTATAGCCCGAACGGCTGATCCACAGCGGAACCTCTCCCCACAGGAAAAGGTCGGCTTCCATGAAAAACAGTCGGTCAACGCCGGGAACGATACGGGCGAGCGCTTCGACCGCTTTGGGCCCCTGCAGCGCGAGCAGAGCGCGGTCCTGCAGATGGTTGATGTCGACCGCTGCAGGCAGGTTTGCACGAAGATAGGCAATATCCTGATGCTTCACTGCACCGTTGACGACGACATAAAGGCCTGTCGGGGTTGCGGTGACCATAAGGTCGTCGAGCACGCCGCCATCTTCGCCGAGCAGCAGCGAATAGCGCATCCGCCCCTCTTTTAGAGCCGATATGTCGCCTGGAACCAGCTTTTCCAGAGCGGCAGCGGTGCCTTCGCCCGACAGGATCAACTGTCCCATATGGCTGACATCGAACAGCCCGGCATTTTCGCGTGTCCAGAGATGTTCCGCCATGATGCCTTCATATTGGATCGGCATCGCATAGCCTGCGAACGATACCATGCGGGCGCCCTTGGCACGATGCCAAGCGCCCAGCGGCAGTTCGAGCATGTCGGTATCGTCGCTCATAAATTCTCCGCACAAAGTTACAGCCAGCGACGGCGTCGCTGCCTGCCCCCTCTGTCACGGATACCTGAGAGCTTTACCCCTTCGGTGGCCCCGCCTTGTACGGGACGCTTTCCAGAGTGTCGCAAAAGCCGAAACGGTCCTTCTGCCTGAGAGATTCCGGGGCGGTTGCTCCTTCGGCGGCGGGGCTTCCCCCGCGCTCTCCCGTTTCGTCAGCGACTGAGTCGGCCTTGGCTTTTGCTTGCCCTAGAGTCAACCGGCGAGCGAGCGGATCGCATCATTTTCGTGGATATGTTTGCCCTGCCCGCCTGTCAGCGCAAGATTGGCAATCGCCTGTGCCACCACCTGTGCCGGAATCGAGCGATAGCGGCTAAGCCCGCCGACCATCAGCAGGTCGGTGAGCGGTGCCAGCATGATTGCGACACTCTCCCCTGGACGGCTTTCGGGGCGTTCCCCACCCGTCAGCAAGCCCGGACGCAGGAAGTCGACCCGGTCGAAACCCATATGCGCCATGGCGGCCTCAGCTTCGCCTTTGGTCTTGAGATAGAAATTGGAGGCTTTGTCCGATGCACCAACCGAGGACACGGCAATCATGTGCCCAGCATCCGCGGCTTTCGCGGCAGAGGCAAAATCGGCAACAAGATCGAAATCGACGGCGCGGAAAGCGGCTTTCGATCCGGCGGTCCGCATCGTTGTGCCGAGGCAGGAGATCGCGACATCTGCCTTGATTGCGGCAACTTCCGTCGGCCAGTTTGTAGCAGCCGCTTCGTGCACAATCACGCCCGTTGGCACACGCTCTGGCTTGCGGCGAACGAGTATATGGGATTCGACGCCC
>NZ_CALMSV010000125.1 GCF_937872355.1 uncultured Sphingorhabdus sp.
CGGATCCCGCAACCAATAAGGGGGGGGCGGCCAATTCAAACAAGGGCGACCCATCGCTGGCGGGCGGCTTTAATGTTTCACCACCAGGCGCGTTTGCAACAGCCGTTGGGTCCTCTTCAACCGCCACAGCAGATCGCACAACTGCCATTGGCCGCCTCGCAGACGCAACGGCAGCTGATGCGACTGCTCTTGGTCACAACGCCGACGCCACAGGCATAAGTTCGCTTGCTGTCGGGCAAAGTGCAGTTTCCAATGCACTCAATGCCGTTGCCGTAGGGCAGTCGGCACTAGCATCCGCCGAATCGGCGGTTGCATTAGGCTGGAGCAGTGCAGCTACTGCAACGGGCGCGGTTGCGATGGGATCAGATGCGACCTCTAGCCAGGCAGGTGGCATCGCCATCGGTCAGAATGCCAACGCTAGCGGACCGAGCACCACCAATACTTTATTCGCATCTGTTGCCGTGGGCGTAAACACAACGGCAGTCGATAATGCGACGGCAATCGGCAACAATGCCATCGCGCGCTTCAGTGGTACCGCGACGCCGTTGGGTTCCGGAATCAATTCGGCCGTAGCAATAGGCGCGAATGCCGTAGCGGTTGGTTCTAACACGATTGCGATTGGTACGACCGCGCGAGCCGGCACTGGATTCGCACTCAATAGTCCGGGCGCTGACGTTTTGGGAGGAAGTAACATAACGGTGGTCGGCGGGCGCGCCGAAGCCAATGCCAACAACGCAACAGCGTTGGGGGCGGATTCCAATGTTTCCGGGGCAAGCGGCACAGCAGTCGGCGCGACCAGTCAAGCGACAGCGGATTTCACAACCGCGGTCGGGCACAATGCACGCGCGTCCGATTTCGTGACCACTGCTGTGGGTCAGGGCAGCCAGGCCATCGGCTTTGCGGCTACGGCATTTGGTCAGGCTAGCTTTGCGCAAGGCAACCGCGCAACTGCGCTGGGTGGTTCGGCACAGGCGACAGGGTCTTTCTCGACGGCGGTGGGCTTTGATGCTCAAGCCGCAGGTGCGGCCGGAACCGCCGTCGGCCAGCAAAGCCGCGCCAACTTTGTTGAAGCAACTGCGTTGGGCCAGAATGCACAGGCCAATGCCGGTGGCGCAACAGCAATTGGAACCGGCGCTATCGCCAGCGCGGGCATTGCCAAGGCCATTGGCCGCAACTCCAACCCCGCGAATGCCAATGCGACCGCCATTGGATTTGGCGCTGCTACCACTGCAGCCAACCAGATCCGCCTGGGAACGACCGACAGCATTTACTCTGCCCCTGGCCTGTTGACTTCATCAGATGCAGCGCAAACCGGCCCTGAGTTCTTTGTCACCATCGACAGCAACGGAACGCTCGGCAAAGGCGCCCAGTCCTCTGCCGCCATCACCCAACTCGGTACCCAAGTCAGCGCTCTCCAGCAAGAACAGGCTATCATCGACGACCAGGTGGCCTCACTGTTCGATTTGCGCGCACTCGACCGCAAACAGTGGAAACGGGGTATTGCCGCAGCAACGGCCATGGCCAATGCACCTTTCCCGTCCGAACCGGGCAAGACCAGCTATGCCGCCAATGGCGCAACCTATCGCGGCGAAGTGGCTTTCTCGGCCTCTATCTCGCATCGTCTTGCAGGCGACACACCCTTTGCAATTAACGTGGGTGTCTCGCATTCCGGCGGAAAGGACACTGCGATAAAGGCTGGTATCGCAGGCGAGTTCTGATCACCGTTCCGCCAGCCGAAATATAGGGTGCTCAACAAACTCGCGCTGGCTTCAACAACCGACAGGCCGGAGTTACCGCTCCGGCCTGTTTTACTTCTGACAAATGTACATCTGTCTGAAAGAGTTAGGAAGAAGACAAATCCATAAATCTAGTTATGATTTGCCCATTCGACCAATCCTACGACCAGCCGGAGGGAGCACTCATGATGAAAAACACTGCAACACGTCCATCACCACCAAGCTGCATACGAACAGCAATTTTGCTGGCATTATCCGCACTTGCACTACATTCCACAACAGCGGTCGCAGTCGAGTTTCCCGCATAGTCATAGCAAGGCAGCTAAACTGGTGGCCGGCTTGCGGATGGCGGGATGGTCGTGCCGACGCTGCTCGATGGGCCGATAAATGGCGACCTGTTCTGAGCTTATGTCGCGCAGGCTCTAGAACCCGGGTTGCAGCAAACCGGCGAATGCGCCAATTAATTCAGATCTTGCGGCCATGAACCAAAAATGGACAGAAACCGCGTCAAAGAGTTTTGTTCAGCACTCATAATAGTCACGGTACCAGCGCACGAACCGTGCCACACCCTCACGGATCGGCGTCTGAGGGCGATATCCAGTTAGTGACTGGAGGAGCGATGCGTCGGCCCAGGTTGCGGGAACGTCACCCTGTTGCATGGGCATGTAATTGCGGATAGCTTTCTTGCCGATTTCGGCTTCAATAGCGTCGATGAAGTCCAACAGGCGGACCTTTTCGGAATTGCCGATATTGACGACACGGAAAGGTGCTGCCGGACTCAGGCTGTCGCCCGCTGCAATATTTTCGAGCTTTTCGGGTCGCTGTGGAACCGCGTCGATAAGACCAGCAATGCCAAGAACGAGATCATCAACATAAGTGAAGTCGCGCCACATATCGCCATTATTGTAAATGTCGATGGGAGTGCCATCGATGATGTTTCGCACGAATTTGAAATAGGCCATGTCCGGGCGCCCCCAGGGACCATAAACCGTAAAGAAACGGAACATCGTAACGGGCAAATTGTAAATATTTGCGTAGCTGTGACCCATTGCCTCGTTGGCCAACTTAGTTGCAGCATAAAAAGTAAGCGGTGTCGCGACGCGCTCTTTTTCGGTAAAAGGCATTACAGTATTCGCACCATAAACGCTCGAGGTCGACGCCATGAGAAGGTGCGGAGTCCCTATCGAGCGCGCGGCATCCATCACATTGAACGTTCCGACAATATTGGAATCAAGATAAGCACGAGGATTGTCGATGCTATATCGCACGCCCGCCTGTGCAGCGAGATGTACGATCACATCGGGTTGGAACGCGGCTATTGCGGCATGTAGCTGCGCCTCGTCTTCAAGCGGTGCTTCGGTAGCGGAAAATCCTTTATACTGATTGAGCATCGCATGGCGTCGCTGCTTTAATGACACATCATAATAGTCGGTAAGGCCGTCATAGCCTTCGACGCAGTGGCCCTGACGAAGCAGCAGGTCAGCAAGATGGTATCCGATAAAACCTGCGGTGCCGGTGACAAAAATACGTTTTTGGTCCATGGCTTGCGCTCAACTCCCCGGCGTGATCGCGACCGACGCGACAGTTGCCTCAAGTCCGGTCTGCCCCTTACCGCCGGAAGCGATTAGGTCGAGAAACTGCACTGGGCAGTTGGCCGGGATGCTAAACGATGCACGTAGCGTGCTGTTGATGCTGTCGATTGTCCAGATTGGTGCTGCAGCGAACGCGGGACAGCGAAGCTGCCAGCGAAGGAAACCACCATCTCCCCGGTCAAGGTTTGAAAGCCGTGCGGTGAAGAGATATTTGCCCGGTTTCAAATACAACAGCTTGTTCGCAACAGGACGCGTTGTTGCCGAATTGGCGAAGATCGAAAGCGAAATCTGCCTTTCTCCCGTGTTGCCTGTGAAACCGCCGCCTGCATCGGGATCGTCTATCATCCGCCAACCCATGGGACCGAAACGCGCGTCGCGATCGCTTTCGTCAAATGCTGGGCTCGAGAGACGCGCAGGCCTCGCCCCTGGCATATGTAGGTAGATCCGGCGGGCATCCTCAAAAAAGCTTTCGCTGACCAGGCGCGAAAGCAGGTCCAGCTCCTGTCCCTTCGCACTCTCTTTATCCTTAAGGCCGCCGGTTTCAACGATCAGGTCGACCAGCACAGGCAGATTTTTACTGTTGACGTTTGCGTGGTTTAGGAAGGCCAATGCCCAATTATCTTGGGCGCGAATATAGGGCCGTAGTGCGGTGCGAATATCTTTATCATCGATGGCCGACAGCAAACGAGGAAAAAGGATGGTCGACGTGTCTGGTTTGGTTCGGAGCGCGATGTCATAATGGATAAGTGTCTGCGCTACATCACCGTTGCGTGCCGACGCCTCGATCAACCAGAGTTGGGCACCCGGTTCACGCCGTGAAAGCCGGGCGGCCATGCGCACCAAGCGCTCGGCTTTGGAGGAATCTCCGCGCGCATCCGATGCATAACCTAGAATGCGGAGCGACTTGGCGTGAATTGCTTGTCCTTTCAGAGCCTTTAACGCCATATTCGTTACTGCGCGTGGCGGGTTTTTGGGGTTCAGAAAGAAAAGTTGGTCGGCGCGCGAAGCAAGTGCAGTGCTTTCATTGGGCATGAAAGCGAGCGCGGATTGTGGCGCTTTGATCCGGGTTACGCCTGAAACCGCAAGCATCAGCGCAAACCAAGCCCCGGCAATTCCTGCAAGACTGATTAGTGATATACGGATAAGGCCGATATGCCGGAGACGAGCCACCATCTTAGCGCCTTTGGGTGCGCGCGCCATGATCATACCTCCTTGATAGTTGCGATTGCAGCAGCTGTCCGGTCACGCCCTGACTCAGTCAGCCATAAAATGCAGATCGCAAACAGTGCCATCATCGTTGGCGTGCGAAGCGGATAGTCAAATGCGCTGGCAATCGCGATCATTGCAATCAACACCGAGGCGAGGCGGCCGAATGCCACGGAGCGCTTGCCGCCATCAGCATGGTACCATAAGCGATAGCTGCGGATGCCGAAAGTAATGGCCGCTACCAGTAAAGCGAGGATCCCAGGCAGTCCAAAGGTAACCGCGGTCTCGATCCAGTCGTTGTGCGCACGGTTCAGATAGAATGGGTTTAAAAGTTCGTTAGGCTCCAGAATCTGATATGCTTCAACAAATGAACCCGAGCCCGATCCCAATGGAAAATATTTCCAGAACAGGTCCAGCGAAACTGCCCAGAAATCGGTCCGGCTTTCCTCGCTCGTTGTTCCCGAGAACAGCCGTTCGATAGCCTCTGCACGCGACAGGAAATACGTCAATAACGCCAGACTCAACACGCCCAATCCGCCGAGTATCGGCAAAACTTTGAAGCGGTTTGGCTTTCCGCGTCGGACAGTACGGATATCAACGGGCTCGCGGTAGAGCAGTGCGGCTGCGCCAAGGCCTAACACAGCGCCGACCAGTCCAGATCGCGATCCCGTCACCAGAATCAACGGAACCAACACGATTGCGATCGCGGCCGCGACCAACTGGCGCATCCGTACCGCATCTGCCTCACCCCGTGCCGTTGCGGCGAAGACAGCCAGCATCGGGAACAAACATGCGAGCAGCGTAGCGGCGTGGTTGCGGTTTGCGAACAGCCCGACTGCCGCGCCATTATTTGTGATTCGGTAAAAATAGAGCGAACTATTCGGATCGCCTACGACCTGCAATAGGCCTAGAAGGCCTGATAGCGTTGAAAGTGCGATCACCAGCGAAAGGAGACGAAACAGATCTTCGCGTTTGAGTTGTATTCCGAGCAGGATCACCGCAAGCGGCGCAACCAAAGAAAGTAACGCATGCCAGCCATTCATGGGAGCTAAAGTCAATGGGCGCCATATGTTTGTAAGACCGACCAACTTTTCGACCGCGACCAGATCCTGCCGCCCTGCGAGAGACTGCCAAAGTGCTGGGGGCAAGGGAATGAGGTGCAGTAACGCCAATGCAAATATCACAACAGCCCAACACAATATTAGCCTGCGGCCTGCCAGATGCTCACGCCGCAGTGATATGCAGGCCAGAGCGCAGGTAATGACCGACAATGGATACAGGATGATTAGCGACTGAACATCGATGCGTGACGCGCCACCAGTCACAAACAGGATCAGCAGGAAAATTGCTAAAATCCAAAATTGCGCAGATGGTTTGCTTGTCGATTGGTAGGCGGGCAAGTCAGACCTTATCTTGAATGAATGGAGGAGGAATACAGTCCCGCCCCTAAGTTCTGGGAGCTACTTTGGCAAGGCATCACTCGGGTTGTGCGGTTGTAATCAGTTCATCCAGCTTCGATAAAAGGGGTGGAAGTTATGGTTTCTTTAAGCTAGCTGGCTCGGCTAATAGCGGGGACGCAACAGGGCCTCAAAACGGTCACAGAACTAGAATATAGCTTTGGAACAAGGACGGAAATGCTGCAATCTAATCCCCCGGCTCTCACGACAGGACAGGCGGCAGGTTCGTTCGGAATTCCATCGGGAGAAGAGCCTACAACGCTCGCCCCTCCCATACTTGTCCAATATTGGCAGGTCGTCCTTCGCTGGAAGTGGGTAATTGTTGGCATTGTGGCTTCCGCAATCGCGATTGGCCTCGTCCTGACTCTGCTTGCGACGCCGCAATATACTGCAGCGTCGCGCATCGAAATCAGCCGCGATCAGAAAAAGGTGACTTCGATCGAAGGGTTGGAATCGCAGGACGCCGGCCGCGACCTTGAATTTTACCAAACGCAATATTCACTTCTGCAAGCTCGATCACTTGCCGAACGCGTATCGCGCCAGCTTCGTCTGTCGACCAAAGATGATTTTTTTGAAGCGCACGGCGTCAATCCCGACGACAATGCATTGTTTGCCAGCAAATCCGGCCAGCCGCTGAGCCAAAGCGAGCGCCAGAAGCGGGAAAAACTCGCGGTCGACCTGCTGATGACACATATATCGATTTCGCCCATCCGCGGTTCGGCGCTAGTCGACATAAGCTATACGAGTGCATCTCCCGCACTGTCAGCTCAGATTTCGAATACTTGGACCGAACAGTTCATAGTCCAGAGCATGGACCGGCGTTTTGCTTCGACGGCGGATGCGCGCAAGTTCCTCGAAGGTCGGCTTGCCGATTTGCGCGCCCGGCTCGAGACGTCAGAGCGTGATCTCGTCAATTACGCCGAAACGAAGGGTATTGTTGCGCTCGGAAAAAGCAAAAGCTCCGATGGCCGTACCGAAGTCGAACGTACGCTAGTTTCAAGCGATTTGGAAGCACTCAACAGTGCCCTTGCTGAGGCCACAGCGGACCGGATCGCAGCGGAAAGCAGTGCGCAATCACGTAATAGCGGTGCAAATAGCGATTCGTTGAACAATCTCGCTATAGGCAATTTGCGACAACGGCGCGCTGAAGTGGCCGCGGAGTACGCGAAGATGCTGGTTCAGTTTGAGCCAGGATATCCCGCAGCCAAGGCGTTGTCAGAACAGTTGCGTGCTCTCGACAGCAGTATCGCACGCGAAGAAAGCCGTGTCCTCGCTACCCGATCGACTGAATATCGCGCCGCAGTCCAGCGCGAGGCTGATTTGCGCCGCCAGGTTGAAGATCTGAAAAGCCGCATGAACCGCCAACAGCGTGACAGCATCCAGTACAATATTTATCAGCGCGAAGCGGATACTAACCGCGAATTGTATGACGGTCTGCTCCAGCGCTATAAAGAAATCGGCGTTGCTGGCGTGGGCGCGAATAATATTGCTATCGTCGATACCGCAAAGGTTCCGGAGCGACCTTCCTCGCCCAACCTCCCGCTAAACCTCGCATTGGCGTTACTCGCCGGTCTTGGCCTCGCAGCGGCGGCGACCTTCGCGCTTGATCAAGTCGACGAAGGCCTACGCGATCCTACCCAGGTGAACCGCTTGCTTCAGGTACCGCTTCTCGGAAGCGTGCCGGATGCAGAAGAAGCGGATGCGCTCGAACTGCTGCGGGATCCAAAGTCGGTGCTGTCTGAAGCTTATCTCAGCATCCGCTCGAACCTTGCATTCTCTACCGATCATGGCGTGCCGCGTTCGCTTATGGTAACGAGCACGCGGCCTGCCGAAGGCAAGAGCACGACCAGCCTTGCCGTTGCTACCGTTTTGGGACGGACAGGCAAAAAGGTTCTTTTGCTTGATGCGGACATGCGTTCGCCGTCGATGCACCAGTTCACCGGACAGCCGAACAAGATGGGCGTAAGCAACTTCCTCGCCGGTGAAAATGACTGGAGGCAGTTCATTCTCGAAACCGGTGTAAAAGGTCTTCATCTAATGCCTGCTGGTCCCACTCCTCCCAGCGCTGCGGAATTGCTCAGCAGTGACCGCATGCTTATGCTTGTACGGCAGTTGACTGAGCATTTTGACCATGTTGTCATCGACTCACCGCCAATCCTCGGGCTTGCTGATGCGCCATTGCTGGCACGGGCGGTGGAAGGCTGCATCTTTGTTGCCGAAGCCGAAGGAGTGGCAATTCGAGGAATCAAAGCATCGCTTGGTCGCCTGCATTCGGTGCATGCGCATGTTTTGGGCCTGGTTCTGACAAAACTTCGCCATAAGCAGGCCGGTTACGGCTATGGCTATGGCTATGGCTATGGCTATGGAAACAAGGAAGACTGAGCCGCCTGGTTTAGAATTCAGGGCCTGAGTTCCATGACGAAAAACCGACCTGTGCCCCTCAAAATATTGATGAAAGCATTCGGTGCCGAAATCGTCGTTGATCGTGATCGATGGAACGAATTTGAATCAGGATGGCGATGTAAGCCGGGAAACGCATTTTGCGTGGTTGCACCGCGGAATGTCGAGGAGCTTAGATCGGTTGTACGCAAATGCGTTGCCGATCGCCTTCCCCTGGTCCCGCAAGGCGCCTTAACCGGGCTAGTCGGCGCAAGTGTACCTGACGACACCGGCACGATGGTTGTCGTTTCAACCCAGCGGCTAAAGTCGGTCAGGCATTTTTCCGCTTGCGACGGCATTATCGTTGCCGAGAGCGGATTGCGTTTGTCGGACGTTAATGCACTGGGACTGCCGCACGGTTTGATGTTGGGGATCGACTTGGGTGCGGATCCCTCAATTGGCGGAATGGTGTCAACCAACACCGGTGGAAGCCGTTTGCTCCGTTATGGAGGCATGCGTCAGCATCTTCTGGGAGCGGAAATTATACTGGCTGATGCGGACGCAACGCTAATCACACATTTACCGCTTGTTCGCAAAGACAACAGCCATATCGGATGGTCGAACCTCGTCGCAGGGGCCGGCGGTTCATTCGGGTTCGTTTCGGCAGCATCAATTGCTTTGGATCCAGTCCCAGCGCAGCAGGCAACCGCGTTGATCGCGCTAGAAACTCTTGACGTCCTGCCTTTGCTGGTTGGCAGGCTGCGGATGACATACGGCGAACTGCTCTCAGCCTGCGAAGGTATGAGTTCAGGTGCAATCGAGGCGGTCCTTCGCCATCGGGCCGATATTCGCCAACCGTTCGCATTCGGTGTTCCAAACTATACCGTTTTAGTCGAGCTTTCGACCTCAGTCGAACCCGATATGCTGGATCTCGACGCACTTTTGCTTTCGAAACTGGCGTCTATGTTCGATGATGCGGCGTTGGCGATAAGTGATATTGTCGTGGCGCCTCCTGAGAAGGCTTGGGGATTGCGGCACGCTATCAGCGCGGCTTTGGCGCTTGATGGTGATGTTATTGGGCTCGATGTCAGTCTTCCGCTCGAACAGCTACCCGCCTTTCGTGAGCGTTGGAAGGCAAGGCTGGCAGCCGAAGTGCCCTGGGCCAGACTTTGCGATTTCGGCCATTGCGGCGACGGTGGCTTGCACTTTAATCTTGTACGCCCTCACGCGACGGCGATGTCCGATCAATCGGATAGTATCCAATATATACGCGAGGCGATTTGCCGCGAAGTCAATGCTTTGGAAGGAAGTTTCAGTGCGGAACATGGTCTCGGACCTGCTAATGCTCAGATCTATTCTGCTTTAATTCCTGCTTGTGAACAAAAGTTTGTGAGAGCGATGAAGTCAATTGTCGACCCATATGCTCTTTTGTCCCGTGCACTACCCCGATAAGTTTTAATGATTGTTTACAACAAACTTAGCCTTGTCTATGCGAAGCGAGCTTTCGCTGACCTCAACCAAGATGGATGCTAAATGAAACGTTTCGCGATGATCGGAGCCGCGGGTTATATTGCTCCGCGTCACATGCAGGCCATTCGCGATACCGGCAACGCGCTTTGCGCTGCCTATGACGTGAATGATAGCGTTGGTATCATCGACAGTTACTTTCCCGAGGCGCAATTCTTTACCGTTTTCGAAAAATTTGCAGCGTCTTTGGATGACGCGCGCATGTCCGGAGAAGCTCTGGATTTTGTTAGCATTGCGTCCCCGAATGATCTTCATGCACCGCATATCCGTTTCGCGCTGCGACACGGTGCCCATGCGATTTGCGAAAAGCCGCTTGTGCTCCACCCGGCCGACATAGATACATTGCAGTTGGTAGAAGCCGAAACGGGACGCAGCGTATACACAATCCTGCAATTACGCCTGCATCCGAGCGTGATTGAGCTCAAGGATAAAGTTGCTCGTCACATCGCTGCAAATTCCGGACATCGGTTTGCGGTCGACCTGACCTATCTGACATCCAGAGGAGCTTGGTATTTTGAATCCTGGAAGTCGGATCCCAGGCGTGCGGGCGGAATCGCTACGAACATTGGTATACATTTTTTCGACATGCTCAGCTTCGTGTTTGGGGACACGATTGATAGTGACGTGACTGTGTGTCGGGACGATGCAGCGGCGGGAACAATGCGATTTGCCAATGCCGATGTTCGATGGTTCCTTTCGGTCAATGCTGATCATTTGCCCGACGAAGCCAAGGCTACAAACAAGCGCACATTTCGCAATATCTTGGTCGATGGAGAAGCGTTTGAATTTTCGGACGGGTTTACCGACCTGCACACCAAATCCTATGAAGAAATTCTGGCAGGGCGCGGCTTTGGTCTGGACATAGCACGACCAAGTGTTGTGCTGGCGAGTTCGGTGCGCACTGCGCAGCCGCGCGGTCTGGTCGGCGAATATCACCCGATGGCAAAGGCGATCGTTTAATGTCATCCTTCTGTCACCCTTCTGCAGTAGTCGACGATGGTGCGCAAATAGGCGATGACACGCGAATTTGGCACTTCACGCATGTGTCAGCCGGGTCGGTGATCGGTGAGAGATGCACGATCGGGCAAAATGTATTCGTCGGCAACAGGGCGCGGATCGGGAGCGGCGTGAAGGTCCAGAACAATGTTTCTATTTATGATGATATTATCATCGAAGATGATGTTTTTTGCGGCCCTAGCGCCGTCTTTACCAACGTCATAAATCCGCGCGCACGAATCGAAAGAAAGTCGGAATATCTGCAAACACGGGTCTGCAAAGGGGCCACTATTGGCGCAAATGCAACGATCATTTGCGGTGTCACCCTAGGCGAGTTCGCTTTTATTGGTGCAGGAGCCGTTGTAACGGAAGACGTCCCCGCCTTCGCCCTGATGGTGGGGGTGCCGGCACGCCAGATTGGTTGGATGAGTGCATTTGGCGAGCGCTTATCCCTGCCGCTGAATGGGACGGACGAAACAGTGTGTCCGCATGACCAATCCCGGTATAGCCTTGAACGGGGTGTCGTAACGCGGCACCCGCGTTGACCGGCAAGCAATCGCCAGACAACCCAGCTTATCCTGCGGAAAAGGTTTATGAAACAGAATATAATAGATAAATTTAATCATCGCGATGCTGTGATCGGTATTGTGGGTCTTGGATATGTAGGTCTACCGCTGGTGCTGCGCTTCAATGAAGTTGGGTACAAGGTCATTGGATTTGATATCGATGCCCGTAAGACTGAAAAACTCAATCAGGGCGAAAGCTACATCGAACACATTACCGATGAGGATGTGGCGACGGCGCGACATTCTGGGTTCGAAGCCGTAGCAAGTTTCGAACGCGCTTCCGAGTGCGATGCATTGATCATCTGTGTGCCCACGCCTCTGGGTCATCACCGCGAACCGGATTTGTCATTCGTGACGGGAACGACGGACGCGTTGATACCGCATCTGCGCGCGGGTCAGGTTCTAAGCCTTGAAAGCACAACTTATCCCGGGACTACGGAAGAGGAGCTTCTTCCACGGGTGGAATCAGCCGGTTTACGCGTTGGCACGGATTTCTTCCTTGTCTATTCACCAGAACGCGAAGATCCGGGCAATGCAAGCTTCACGACGAAATCTATACCGAAAGTATGCGGCGGCCACACAGCTGCATGCCTTGACGTCGGTCTCGCTTTGTACGGCAAAGTCATAGACCAGCTTGTACCCGTCAGTTCCACCAAGGTTGCCGAGCTGACAAAATTGCTGGAGAATATTCACCGCGCGGTGAACATCGGCCTGGTCAATGAAATGAAAATTGTCGCTGACCGTTTCGGACTGGACATCCACGAAGTAATCCGGGCTGCGGCAACCAAGCCCTTTGGTTTTGTGCCTTATTATCCGGGTCCGGGGCTTGGCGGGCACTGTATTCCGATTGATCCATTTTATCTGACGTGGAAAGCGCGCGAATATGGAGTCCACACCCGCTTCATCGAGTTGGCGGGTGAGATCAACAGCGGCATGCCCGATTATGTGGTAGGCAAAGTCGCATTGGCTCTTAATGAGCGAGAGCAAGCGATCAAAGGAAGCCGCATTCTGGTTCTAGGCATAGCCTACAAGAAAAATGTCGACGACATGCGCGAAAGCCCGTCTGTCATCCTGATGGAAAAATTGGAGGAGCTCGGAGCGATTGTTGCTTATTCAGACCCGCACATCGCCACCTTCCCCGAAATGCGCGAGCATCATTTCGAGCTGGACAGCGTCGATCTGACCCCGGAATCGATAGCCGATTTTGACTGCATATTGATCTCGACCGATCATGACGGTTTTGACTATGACATGATTCGTGACCACGCAGCCCTAGTCGTTGATTCACGAGGGCGATTCCGCGAAAGCTTCCCCAATCTGGTCAAGGCTTGAAATCGCATGCAGTTTATAGACCTAAAGGCTCAGCAGGCGCGGATCCGCGATGATTTGCGACTGCGGATCGATAAGGTTCTTGACCACGGGCAATATATTATGGGGCCTGAGGTCGCTGAACTGGAAGCAGCGCTCGCTGCCTATGTCGGCGTTGACCATTGCATCGGAATCGCTAACGGCACTGATGCCATTCAGATTGCGTTGATGGCGCTTGATATCGAGCCTGGCGATGAAATCATTACATCTGCGTTCAGTTTCATAGCTGCTGCCGAAGTCATCGCCCTATTGCGCGCCGTGCCAGTTTTTGTCGACATTGATCCGCTAACATATAATTGCACTGCAGAGCAGATTGCACGGGCAATTACACCGCGGACAAAGGCGATTATTCCCGTCGATCTGTACGGCCTCGTCTCGGATATCGATGCGATTGTTGAGGTGGCTGCACAACATGGCATTCCGGTCATCGAAGATGCGGCACAGAGCATGGGCGCAACCTATAAAGATCGCCGGGCATGCTCGTTGGGAACGATAGCCACAACAAGCTTTTTCCCGTCGAAGCCATTGGGCGGCTATGGAGATGGCGGTGCCTGCTTCACCAATGATCCCGAACTTGCGGCTCGTATCCGCAGCATCCGGATCCATGGCCAGCGTCAGCGCTATTATCACGACCGCATCGGCGTCAACGGACGACTGGACACACTACAAGCTGCTATATTGCTAGCGAAGCTACCCATATTTGATGAAGAAGTGTCGCTGCGTGCTGAGGTTGCGTCGCGCTATGATCGATTGATCGCATGCGCCGATTTTGGCCGACACGACATCCGTGCGCCACACATACCGGAAGGATATACGAGCGTTTATGCGCAATATACCGTCCGCGTGCCCGATCGCGATCGGATAATAGCTTTGTTGCATCAAGTAGGCATACCGACGGCAGTCCATTACCCTTGCGCCCTTCACCGCCAAGAAGTGTTTGCAGGAAGCAAAGTGGCAGATGCGGGCTGTCCCGAGAGTGAGGCCGCCGCCGCGCAGGTCATGAGCTTGCCGATGCATCCCTATTTGGCCGAAACAGACCAGATTCGCATTGTCGAGGCGCTGTCATCGGCAGTTCGGGACGTCGCAGCGTGAAAGTCTTGACGATTGTCGGCAACCGGCCGCAGTTTATCAAACTTGGCGTCACTGCTCGCCGGTTGCGTGAATTGGGTGCAGATGCGCCGTGGCGCAGCATTGTCGTCAATACAGGTCAGCACTATGATGAAATGCTGTCCGACGTGTTTTTTACCGAACTCGAGATCGAAGCGCCTGACTATGCTTTGGGTATCGGCTCGGGCCACATCTTCGATTAGATTTGCAAAATGCTATCCCTTACGCGAGATAATCGAGGTTGAACGACCCAACGCGCTTCTTGTCTATGGGGACACCAATTCCACAATTGCGGGTGCAATTTGCGCTGGTCACCTTGATATTCCGTTGATTCATGTTGAAGGTGGTGAGCGGCTGTACCGTCGCTCGGCAATGCCTGAAGAAGTGAACCGCGTTGTAACCGACCATCTGTCTTCGCTGTGCCTTGCAAGTTCGCGCAAGGCCGTGCGCTATCTTGCCCGCGAGGGATTTGGGCCTGATCGTGTGCAGTTTGTCGGCGATCCTATGTACGATATATTCAAGCTTTCGGGCGAGTTGCTCGAAACGATGCCTGCGAAACAACCGGACGATTTTGGTCTCGAAGCTGACGGCTATGCACTTTGTACAATACATCGTGCGGAAAACACCGATGTCAAAGACACATGCCTCGACATTTTGGAGGCGCTGGATCAAGGTCCGTTGCCTGCTCTTTTGCCTGCGCATCCAAGGTTGATGCACCGCCTGAACGATTGGGCCTGGGCACCCAAAGGAAATTTGCGGCTTGTCGATCCCTTGGGCTATTTCGACTTCCAATCTTTGCTGCGTCAATGCGCGGTTGCCGTCACCGATTCCGGAGGCGTCGGTCGTGAAGCCTTTTTTGCAGGAAAAGCGGCAATTGTACCGCTCGAAAGCAGCGCCTGGATTGAAGCAGTTGAGGCTGGCCTTGCCGTTATGACAGGGCAGAGCGGCGAACGAATTGCTGAGGCGCTTCGCAGTTTCAACCGGCACGAAGATGTGACCGCATTGGTTGAACACAATTTTGGCAGCGGCGATGCCGGTTCACAAATTGTTGACGCAGTCTCTGCCTTTCTATCGGCCCCGTCGCTGGGCGGCGAAGGACCCTGGCACCCCGTAGCGCGTTTTGAGCAGCTTCCACGCGCAGCGGATGCTTCTTCCCTGTCGTTGGACGCCTTTGCCCGGCTCTGCACGCGGCAAAAGGACGCAGGCGCACAAGCGCTCGTGCTCGACATTACCCGATCCTTGTCCAACGCAAGCACTATGCTCGATCTTTGTCGTCGGCTGGGCGCTCGTGCAACTTTATGGGTTCATCCCGGCACCGCCGGTTTTAATCCTTTGAACGAAAACGTCATCACGCAGATCGGTGCGCTGGCCGAGATTGCGGACGGTTTGGCCACATCTGATCAAAATTACGCCGCATATCTTGGAGAAAAGCTGCGGCGAAAAGTTCCAGCTATAACATTTTCGGTCGTTCAGGATGACAGCGCCGCCGAAGGTGACAAGGGTTGGGTAGACAAGGTTGAAATCGGAGAGGACACGCCACCGATCCGAATTCGCCCATGGGCTTGGTCGGCTGTACCAGTCGGTGATTTTGAATCCGAGCTCCAGATCTTCGATGTCGAACGCGACGCCCATTGGTCAACGCTGCGAGAGAAGTTGAGCTGATCCGTGGCACAACCGGTTCTGTTCTTTGCACTGGCAGGTGGCGATTGGTCGGGTGCCGAGCGGCTGCGCGACATGCGCGCGCAAACGCCCGAATATCATCTTGATTTCTGGCGGCCCTCGTTGTCGCGACCCTTCCCTCCAGGGCGCCGCGATCCGCGTATATTGTCCTATAGCTTCATGCATTCGGCAGGCTTATTCGAGACCCTCTCTTATTCCATGGTCCACCTTTCGGCGCCCGACGGTTCGATTGCGCACAGTTCGCTTATTATGCCTCGATTTGCTCGGTTCCCCTTTATGGGGCTTGATGACCTGCAAATCGGCGCTACAGAAACGTCCCCTGCGCACCGGGGTCGCGGTTTGGCAGTCCGCGCGATCGACGAAACAATCGCCACGCTCGGGCATTCTGGCCGGACTTTCTGGTATTTGACCGAAGACGCAAATACTGCATCCATCGCAGTGATCCGGAAAGCAGGTTTTTCGCTGGTTGGGCGCGGTAAGAAAGTTCCGCGGTTTGGCCTTACGCCGCTCGGTTATTACGCCATCACTGAACATTCCTAATTATTTGATCGAGGTAAAGATGACATCGGCTAGATCTGTACCATTCTTCAACTATCCCGCAATGTTCGCGGAACGGTCGGAGACTTATATGGCCACCATGCATGACGTGATGGCGCGCGGTGCCTTCATCATGCAAAAGGATTTGCTGTCGTTTGAAGAGGAACTTGCGGCGTACCTGGGCTGCCGTCACGCAATTGGCGTGGCCGACGGCACGGTCGCGTTGACATTGTCGCTGCGAGCGGCCGGCATCGGATCCGGTGACGAAGTGATCGTTTCTTCGCATACATTTATCGCTACGGCGGCCGCAGTGCACCACGTCGGAGCTATCCCGGTCGTATGTGATTGCCTTCCTGACGCTATGATGGACACGGCTAGTGCTGCTACCTTGGTGACCGACAAGACACGCGCTATCATGCCGACGCAGCTCAACGGGCGGACGTCTGATATGGACGCGATTGGCGCGCTAGCGAAACAGCATAATCTGAAAATTGTTGAAGACAGCTGCCAGGCTATGGGAGCGAAGTTCCGCGATACGCCAGCTGGCCTGTTCGGCGTTGCAGGATCTTACAGTTTCTATCCGGCGAAGACGCTTGGTTGTTTTGGTGATGGCGGTGCCATAGTTACCAATGACGACGATGCGGCCAAGGAAATAAGGGAGCTGCGCGATCATGGCCGGGGCGCGGATGGCAAGGTTAAGCGGTTTGGCCACAATGGTCGATTGGACAATATTCAGGCCGCAATACTTAGAGTGAAGCTGGCACATTATGACGAGGCGATTACCCGTCGACGGGCGATCGCTTCGAGATATCAGGCAGGGCTATCCGACATAGCCCAGCTTTTGCTGCCACCTGCACCAGACAGCGACAATCTACGATTTGATATTTTTCAGAACTACGAAATCCAGGCCAATGATCGTGACGCGTTGCGCGAACATCTCAGTGCGAACGGAATCGGAACGATTTTGCAATGGGGCGGGCACATGATTCACCAGTTTGAGGATCTTGGACTTCGATGCAGCGCCCCCTATGCAGAGGAAATGTCGCGCCGCTATATGATGTTGCCGATGCACCACATGCTGAGCGATGACGATGTCGACTATGTAATCGAACATATCCGTGCGTTTTACGCCTGATTTAATAAAAGAGGTTTGAACATGACGACCGACGGAATCGCCGTAGCCGGCGGCTTACGCACACAAGAAGAGAAGCTGGAGGCTCCCCGCAACCGCGCGCTGTTTGAGGGCAATCCATCCAGCTGGGAAACGAAGATGGAGAATTTTCCCAAATATGTGCGGCGGCAAAACCTTACGAGATTCCTCGCACTTTATGAACTGTTCAAACTTACGCTGCCCGTAAAGGGATCGGTAATCGAATGCGGGGTCAATCATGGCTTCGGGATCATGAGCTGGGCCAAATTCTCTGCGATTATGGAGCCGGTTAATCTCACCCGGCGGATTTACGGCTTTGATACGTTCGAAGGTTTTCCAGGGGTGAGCGAAAAGGATCGATCGGCATCCTCACAACATGTGAAAGTCGGCGATCTCGCAGCCGATGTGCATGACGAACTGACCCAGCTAATCGCCAACTATGATTCAACCCGCTTTCTGGGCCATGTCGACAAGGTGCATCTCGTACGTGGTGACGCCACCAAAACCATACCGACATTCATAGAGGAAAATCCCCACATCTTGGTTTCGTTGCTGTTCCTGGATTTCGACCTTTATGAGCCGACCAAGATTGCACTCGAACATTTCTTGCCAAGAATGCCCAAAGGCGCGATCCTCGCCTTCGACGAACTCGACAACCCACTTTGGCCCGGGGAAACGCTCGCAATGCTCGAAACGCATGCAAAACGGCCGCTGAAAGTTCGGCGACATGAGTTTGATCCCTATATCGGCTTTGCCGTCCTGGACTGATAGGGCACCTTTATGACCCAGCCTTCTGTCTCCCGGGCCAACGCAATCGATACCAGTGCAATGGCACTGGCCATTCGTCGCCATGCTGTTGACATGACGCATCTCGGAAAGAGTTCGCATGTTGGATCGGTGTTGTCGCTGGCAGACATTTTAGCTGTGCTTTATGGTGACATCATGCACCTCAATCCGGCCGATCCGCGCTGGATTGATCGCGACCGGTTCATCCTGTCCAAAGGGCATGCCGGTGCAGGTGTGTATGCAGCGCTTGCGGAGCGGGGATTTCTACCGCGCGAGCAACTTAAAACACATTATCAGAATGGATCGAAGCTGTCAGGCCATGTCAGCCACAAAGGCGTGCCGGGCGTCGAGTTTTCAACTGGTTCATTAGGACACGGCCTGGGAGTTGGCTCCGGCATGGCGCTCGCAGCAAAGCGGGCGGGTCGAGCCAACCGGGTATTTGTAGTGTTGTCGGATGGCGAATGTGACGAGGGCTCCAACTGGGAAGCCATCATGTTTGCCGCGCATCACAAACTCGACAATCTGATAGTCGCTGTGGACTACAACAAGATACAGTCGCTCGATTCTGTGGCTAACACGCTCGCTCTCGAGCCATTCGCTGACAAGTGGCGAGCGTTCGGATGGCATGTCGCCGAAGTCGACGGTCATGATCATGCGGCGCTCTCGGCCGCTCTTGCCGTGGAAGCGGGCGAACGAGGTCAACCTTCGGTTGTGATTTGCCATACGACCAAGGGCAAGGGTGTTTCATTTATGGAGAATGCCGTGCTGTGGCACTACCGTACACCACAAGGCGAGGAATATTCAGCTGCCTGCGCCGAACTTGGCCGCGCAGCCGGGGAGCACGAGCATGCGTGACGCCTTTGTCGCAGAGTTGAGCGAAATTGCCGCGGTTGACCCCTCGGTAATGTTGATTACGGGTGACCTTGGCTTTGGCGTACTTGCAGACTTTGCTGACCGCTTTCCCGATCAGTTCATCAATGCAGGTGTGGCCGAACAGAATATGACAGGCCTCGCCGCCGGTTTGGCGTTGGAAGGCCATAAGGTCTTCACTTATTCGATCGCCAACTTCACAACCTTGCGTTGCCTTGAGCAGCTACGCAATGATGTTTGCTATCATGATGCCGATGTTACCGCTGTCGCAGTCGGCGGCGGTTTTTCTTATGGGCAGCTCGGAATGTCGCATTTTGCAACCGAAGATTTAGCAATTTTGCGCGCGTTGCCCGGCATGACGGTCGTCGCCCCATCGGACGCATGGGAAACCCGGTTGCTAACCCGGCAGATGGTAGCCCGGCCTGGGCCCAAATATTTGCGTCTGGATAAAGGGCGAGCAAATTTGCCGGTCGACGAGGGTGATGTGACTCTCGGCAAGGTACGCAAGGTTCGCGACGGCAATGATGTAACCCTGATCACCATTGGTGCAATATTGTCGGAAGTCTTGAAGGCAGCCGCGAAGCTGGAGTCTGAAGGAATAAATGCGCGGATTCTTTCGGTGCATACGCTTAAGCCGCTGGACGCCGCACCACTTGTAGCCGCAGCGCGGGAGACTGGCGCAATCGTCACGATCGAGGAGCATAATGTTGTAGGTGGTTTGGGCGGCGCAGTTGCCGAATTGCTGCTTTCCGAAGGCGCGATGCCTACTGGATGGCGTACGGTCGGCCTTGCCGATTGCTATCCGACGATCGTTGGAGATCAGGATTATCTTCGGGCCGCTTATAATATGGATTCTGTGGCGATTGCGGCAGCGGCGCGAGCCGTGTTGGCGCGATAGGGGCCAAAACTATGCGTTCCTACATGTTCAAACGCTTCCTCGACTTATTCATGTCGGCATCGGTCCTCATATTGACCAGCCCTCTGCTGATCGGTGTGATGATTGCGGTATGGCTTCAGGATTTTCGTTCACCAATATATCGCGCCCCGCGCGTTGCGCGCGGCGGCGGCGAATTCACGATGATGAAGATCCGTTCAATGGTGGCCAACGCTTCCAAAACCGGCGTCAATTCCACAGGGGCGGATGATCGACGTATTACAGCGGTTGGACATTTCATTCGACGCTGGAAAATTGATGAATTGTCGCAGTTTTTTAATGTGTTGATCGGATCAATGTCCGTCGTGGGCCCTCGCCCTCAAGTGCGTAATTGGGGTACGGATTTGTACACCAGCGCTGAAATGCGTCTATTGGAAGTACGCCCCGGTATAACCGACCTCGCGTCGATCGTGTTTTCGGACGAAGGCAACATTCTGGCAGGCGCAAACCATGCCGATCTTGAGTATAACCGTTTGATCAGGCCATGGAAAAGCCGACTGGGACTGTTTTACATCGACAATATGTCGCTTGCGATGGATATCCGAATAGTGGGCCTTACGATAATGGCGATAATCAATAAGCAGAAAGCCCTGGATGGAGTTGTGGCAATATTGCGCGACCATGCAGCGGATGGCGAACTGATTGAAGTTTGCCGTCGGTTGGTACCGCTGGAGCCGGCGATCCCGCCGGGTGCCACAAAAGTGGAGGATGGCTCCCTCTATGGCGGAGGCTCATGAATCAAGCATCTCGGCGCGAAATAAAGGTAGTCCATATCACCACGGTGCATCGCCCTTTTGATGCCCGAATATTTCACAAGCAGTGCGTATCCTTAGCCAAAGCTGGCTTTGACGTGACGCTGATACAACGAGGCGAAACCGATGAGGTGCGCGAAAACGTCAAAATTGTTCCGCTTGGTTTGATCGAAGGGCGTATTCGGCGCACCACTGTTGGTGTGTGGCGTGCAGCGATGGTCGCTCGCCAGTTGCGGGCCGACGTCGTGCATTTTCATGATATCGAGCTGATCTGGGCCGGGCTGATTCTAAAACTGATAGGCACATCGGTGGTGATCTACGACGTTCATGAAGATGTCGCCAAGGATCTTCACGACAAAGCCTATCTGCCCAAATGGGCGCGGTGGCCCATTTCACTGGGCGTAAGGCTGTTCGAGTGGCTCGCATGCAAGATGCTCGATCATGCCTCTGCTGCAACATCTGCGATCGCAGCACGTTTCCCGACCGAATTTGTTACATTGATCCGGAACACTCCGATTCTGGGGGAGATGGCTCCGACGGACATACCCGATTTTGCTGATCGGCCGATGCGCGCGGTATATCTTGGCGGGCTTGCCGCATTCAATGGGCCGCTCGCCATGGTGAACGCCTTTGCGCTCCTTCCTGATCGACTGGGCGCGCGGCTTACTCTTGGCGGTGTATGGCCCGATCCCGATCTCGAAGCGCGTACTAAATCCCTGGCTGGTTGGTCGTATGTGGATTTTGTAGGCTGGGTGGATCGCAAGGATGTGGGCGGTGTTTTCGCCCAGTCGCGCTGTGGCTTGATTTTATATGAGCCGACACCGAACGTGATTGAGTCTGAGCCGAACAAATTTTTCGAGTGCATGTCCGCCGGATTGCCGATCATTGTATCGAATTTCCCCATCTGGCGGCAACTTATCGAACAAATCGGATGTGGGATCTGCGTCGATCCGGGCGATTATCAAGCGATTGCCGATGCAATAACATGGATTATGGACAATCCGGACGAGGCTCAAGCGATGGGCGCGCGAGGGCGGGAAGCTGTACTGGGTGGGTACAATTGGGATGTTGATGCGAAGAATCTTGTGGCAATGTATGACGCGCAGATCGCAGCCAAGGTGATCCCCAATGCCTAGGAAAGAACTAGGCCTGGTGGCTCGTGATTTGGGATTTTACCTCACCGGCCGTTGTGATTGTACCGCTGCGGATTGGACTGCTGAGAACTGGCTTTACCCGCTCGACTGGGGCTATCAACTGGACCGGCCGGATCAATATTTTGCGCCTTTCGACGAAAACGGAATTCCTCTACGTGAAATTCCAGGTGCTATTCCGCTGACTTATCTGCCTTCGCGAATTGCTGCATATGGTCTGGCGAACTGGAACCGTGCGAAGTGCGACACCACAGCCCAGCACCGATTTCTCGCCTGCGCAAATTGGTTCGCCAGCCAGCAAGAATGTGCCTTTCGCCACGACTTCCCCTTGGTGGCCATGCCACCGGGGTGGTTAAGTTGCATAGCTCAGGGAGAAGGTATTTCCGTGCTTGTACGCGCTCAGCGCATGACTGGGGCGCAACAATATGCCGATTGTGCCAACGCGGCTGCGGACTGGCTTGATCGCAGCGTAGCTGAAGGCGGTTTGCTGGACCTCCTGCCAGACGGGCTACCGTTTTTGGAAGAATATCCGCGCAGCCAGTATCGCCATGTCCTCAATGGCTGCCTCTATGCGCTTGTTGGCCTGAGTGATTTGGTTCGATCTGGATTCAGCCAGACTGCCAGACCGGAAAAGCTGTTGAACGCCGTGATGGACGCGGTCGAAATTCATATTGACCGCTGGGATTTGTCTGGCTGGACGACCTATGACTATCAATTTGAATCCGGGCAAACCGCAGGACAGCCGGCAAATCCCAACACTCTGACGTATCAAACATTACACTGGATATTGCTCGATTATCTCGGCCAAGTCCACAATAGGAGCGCCTTGGTCGCCCGCGCTGCGAATTGGCGCAATGCATCCGCCAGTCTTCTGGCGCGGGCGATTGCGCTTGCCAATAAAGTACGGTTTCGCCTGCATCACGGCTATAGGCATTAATTATGTGTGGTTTATTCGCTTCACTGTCGCTTAACGGACCGATTACACGTGGCTACGACCGACAGCTTGCGATGATCGCTCATCGCGGGCCCGACGGTGAAGGTGTGGCACGAGTCAACTTGTTGTCTGGTCCGGAATACAAGCGGCTTGGTCGGGCGTGGCTCGGTCATCGGCGTTTGTCGATAATTGATCGAGATCCGCGAGCCGACCAACCTATGATGACTGCCGACGAGCGGTATATCATAGCGTATAATGGCGAAATTTACAATTATCTGGAGTTGCAGTCGGAATGTCGAGCGGCTGGATGGTCGTTCCGAACAACAAGCGATACCGAAGTGCTGATTGCCTGTTGGGCGTTGTGGGGAGAGGCCGCTCTTGCTCGCTTGATCGGCATGTTCGCCTTCGTACTAGTAGATCGACTTGAAGGCTGCGCTTGGATCGCGCGCGACGCTTTCGGTATAAAGCCACTGCACTATGCGTTCGGCGACAACGAACTGCTCTTTTGTTCGGAAATTCCGCCATTAGTATCGACGGGGCAAGTACCGCTTTCCATCGACCCGGCGCAGACCGCAGAATATCTCCGCTTTGGAGCCGCGTCAGACGCAAAAGGAACGCTGATACAGGGCATCTGTCGTTTTCCCGCGGCCTCGGTTGCCAAATTCGATTTTGAAACCGGTACCTTGTCCGAACCCATACGCTATTGGACGCCCAAAAGAGAGGGGCGCCAAATCAGCCTAGCCGATTCGGTTGCAGAATGTCGCGAGCGGTTTCTAGCGAACATTCGCCTCCATTTGCGAAGCGATGTACCCGTAGGTGCGGCGCTTTCTGGCGGGCTCGACAGCAGCGCGATTGTCAGCGCGGTACACTATCTTGAGCCTTCGATGCGATTGAACACGTTCAGCTTTATCTCCGCTGACTCAAAGCATTCCGAAGAACGATGGGTTGATATTGTAAACGCACATATCGGTGCGGTGGTACATAAGGTTAGGCCAGAGCCCGAAGATCTGGCTGCCGATCTGCAGGATTTGGTTCGTTTGCAGGGCGAGCCCTTCGGATCAGCCAGCATATACGCCCAGTATCGAGTGTTCCGGATGGCGGGAGAGGCGGGCGTCCCAGTGACGTTGGATGGCCAGGGCGCCGATGAGATCCTCGCAGGCTATTGGCCATATGTTGCAACCAAGGGCGCATCTCTTTTACGGCACGGACGGGCACTTCAAGCCGCTCGCCTAGTCTGGTCTGCTGGCGATAACACTACAACACGGGCACGGCTTGCCGCACAATTTGCTCAGGCGGCATTGCCTTCCAGCTTGGTAGCACGATTCCGCAGGCTGGTTGGCCGGGAACTTATGCCCGGCTTCATGAACGCTGACTGGTTTGCAGCGCATGATGTTACGGCAGACACGATGGCGGCAAACATGTTGGGCAATTATTCAGATTTGCGATCGCACCTGATAGACACGGTCGAACGCAGCTCGTTGCCCACGCTGTTGCGGATAGCAGATCGGTCATCGATGGCTTTTTCGGTTGAAAGTCGCGTACCGTTCCTGACCCATGATTTCGCCGACTTTCTTCTGAGTTTGCCTGCCGATCATATCGTTTCCCCTAGGGGGGATCGGAAATTTGTTTTCCGCGAAGCGATGAAAGGCATTTTGCCGGAGCCAATTCGTACGCGCCGGGACAAGATTGGTTTCGTAGCAGATGACGGCCTGTGGCTGCGCACCAACCAAGCTGCATTTCTGGAATATTTTGATCTACTCCGAGGCGTACCGCAATTCCACCAAGAGGCTTTGGCGGAGTATGTTCAGGGCTTTTTCAATGGCGGCCCACAATCGGCGCAGCAAGTTTGGCGTATCTTTATGTTCGCAATCTGGCTTGCCAATATGCAAGCGCTCGCAAAGAGATGAGACCTTCGGCGGCCTCCAAGTCTGTTCTTTGGCAGCGCTTGTTTGCCAGTGGAAGTTTCTCACGTAGTGCAATGAGCGTAGGGGGCGCCGCCGCTATAAGTCAACTCGCTAGTGTCGTCACAATGCCGATCCTGGCAAGACTATATGATCAAAGTGCGTTCGGTCATGCCGGGGCATTGCTTGCCTATGCCAACATTCTGGCGGCAATTTTGCTTTTTGGCCTTAGCGATGCTGCACTGGCAAGCGACGACGATGAAGACGCTGTTCGCCTGACACTCGCAGGAGTTGTCGTGCCGGTTGTTTTAGCACCGGGAATGATTGTTCTGACCGACTTTTTCGTCGACACAAACCGCTTCGGTCTAGGTGGGCTACCACCCTATGCAAGCGGATTGGCGATAGCGGTGGTCTTGATGCTGGTGATACTGAGCCATTTGCAGAACCAACTTGTGCGCGTCCGGAATTTTTCTGCAACCGCAAAGGGCTATCTGAATTTGGGCGTGACCCGTGCGGGCGCGCAACTGGCCGCTGGCGCCATGGGATTCGGGTTTGCAGGACTTTTTGGCGGAGAGCTTGTGGCGCGAACCTTGACAAATCTGGGAATGGTCCGATCCTGGACGAAGTCAACGCGGCGACCAACCTCGGCTTCGGTTGGGTCGATTCTGTCAACCCTTGCGCGCTATCGGCGCTTTTTGCTGTTCCGAACACCCTCTTCAATTCTCAGTGCCACTGCGGTCGGTTTGCCGGCGTTGCTGGTCATCGGTCAATTCGGGGCGACCGATGCCGGCCATTTCAACATGACTTCGATGATGCTGGTTGCGCCTGTGGTGCTGATCCAAAAGGCCATTGGCGACGTTTTTATCGGGCAGTTCATAGGTTTGCGGCGTGAAAAGGCCGATGCCACAACGCTAATCGTTCGTGTCGGCCTAACCCTTGCCGGGATAGCGGCAATTGGAGGACTTGCGATCTGGTTGTTGGCACCATGGGCTTTTTCAACGGCCTTCGGCGCAGAATGGCGTACTTCGGGTGAGATGGCGATCGCTTGCATCCCGTGGTTCATGGCTATGATTATCGTGTTACCGCTTTCGCAGGTGCTAATTGTCAATCATCGCCCGGATTTAAAGCTAGGCTTTGATTTCAGTTATATAGGGCTGCTATTTCTCGCAGATCGTATAGCCACAGACAATCACGCCGGGTCGTTGGCTTATGTAGAGTATATATCCTGGGGCAGCGCACTTGCGTATCTCGTGTATGTGCCGCTGCTCATTTGGAGTTTTTTGCGGCCAGGTTCTGTCGCTTCGCCTTGATCGCAACTGACGCTGTGGCGATTTTCGCCTTTCGGTCTGAAACGACTCTGGCCTTATAGCGCTCGCCCGGCGTCGCAAATGACGCAAGGAAGGAAGACAGTCAGCACCGCTCTTGTTTTATCATTTGCCTTCGCTACGGCGTTGCGTGAAATGTTCGAGTACTGGCCGCAAGGGCGGTGGTTAAATCGGGGTTTGTAATGGCAACGCGTGCAATGTCGGCAACTGAAATCGACGGTCGACTAGCTGTGTCAATCCGCGCTTTTCTGGGTTTGCTCGACAATGTGTTTGTTGTTGCCGCCTTAATTGCCAGCTATTTCTGGCTGTGTACCTATCTGTACACAGACATAATAGGCAACGTCGCGCCACTCCGACAAATCGGGTTCGAATCCTATCCAACCACTGGCTTTGCCCAATTTGCTGCGCTCGGTTTTTGCCTTGTGCCGCTGCTATGGCTTCGTAGGCAGTTCGAAGTGCCTTCGGATCTTATTGTTTTCCAGCTTTATCTCTATGTTTACGTTCCCACGACGGCCTATCTTGTGATGGCAACGCCGATGACATTTGAGCGACAATTGGGCTTCCTGACGATGACGCTTTTTGGACTCGCTTTGCTCGAATTGCGCCGCGGGATTCGAACTGTCATATTTGGTAAGCTTCCAATAAGGGAAGGCTGGTTCATCGGTATACTGGCGGCAAGTTCGATCGCTCTCATATTTTTAATTGTCACTGTTGGCGAGGTGAGAGCGGATTCGCTAGATTTGACTTCGGTTTACGAAAGACGTGGTGATATCGTTGGCGGAGGCGGCAGGTCGCCGCTGCTTTTTGCAGCCAACTGGGCCGCGACAGCGATTGCACCTTTGACGATGATATATGGCCTGATGAAGCGGCAATGGTGGCTTCTTGGCGTCGGCCTGCTACTCGCAGTTGCATGTTTTGCGCTGACGTCATTTCGAAGCCATCTGTTCACCCCAATCTTCGCAGTCATGATCTGCGTGGTTTTGCGCCCCGCCGGCCTTAAGCGGTCCGGCATTGCACTGCTTTTGGTCGCATTGTCGCTGTGTCTGATTCCATTACTGTACGACCTTGTGACTGGCGGGCTTGGGACATGGGTCATTCACTTCCGCTTTATCGGTAATAATGGCTTCCTTTCGGCCCAATATTTCTCTTTCTTCGCCGACGCGCCCAAGGGCCTGTATCAAGACAGCTTCGGGCGTCTGTTTTTCACGCCGCGCTACTTCCTGCCGATTGCCGAACTGGTTGGTTCGTCTTTTTCGATTGCCGGGAATCACGCCAATGGCAATCTCTGGGCCGACGGTTATGGTAATATGGGAGTTTGGGGCGTCGGTATGGCTTCGTTTTCTGCGGTGCTTTTTTGCTGGCTGGCGGATTCGCTTGGTCGCGATCTCGACAGAATACAGGTTAGCGCCATGTTAATTCCGCTGGTCTTCGCGATATCGAACACGTCGGTCCATTCAGCCTTAACCTCCAATGGTGGCTTGTTGGTCATTCTGCTGCTCTATCTGATGCCCCGCTCTTATTCTCGGTCTGGATAACACGAAATTCAATGAACATTTGGCTCAGTACTATTGGTCAACGGCTAGACCACGCTGAAAACACGCGTACGATGCTACTTGCAGCGACTCTGCTCGAGCGGGGTCACTCGGTGACACTGTGGACATCGGCATATGATCATATCCGCAAACAATGGCGCGAAGAATGGTTCAACGGCGACGTGAAGTTCTGGGAAATGCCAAACGGTCTGTGCGTGCGCTTCATGAAGGGTTGCGGTTATCGAAAGAATATCGGCCCTCGCCGACTGGCAGACCATATATTGGCGGCGCGCGACTTTCGTCGTCAGGCCGCCACGCTACCGTCTCCCGACATCGCCATTGCTTCGCTTCCTGATCATATCACCGCTGCTGCGATGGTCGACTATGGGAAAGTCGCCGGTTTCCCAGTAATCGTTGATGTTCGCGACAAATGGCCAGACATTTTCGTAGACTATGCACCTGCGGCCCTCAAACCATTTGTACGCGCCGGTTTGGCGCGGGAGAGTGCGCGTGCGCGGAACGCACTGGCCAACGCCGAAGCGCTCGTTACGATGATGCAATCCATGCTCGACTGGGGGTTGGCAAAAGCGAACCGTGCAGCAATGGCGGACGACCGGATATTCTACCTCGCCACCATGGAGGCCAACACCGCGCAACAATCGCCGATTTCCGATCTCGCGCCGGAACATCAGAACCTTTTGAACGAGGCCAGCAGTAAAACGGTTTTTTCCTTTGTGGGTACATTCAACAAGACTCAGCATCCCTCTTTAATACTTGATGCACTCGAGCAGTTGGTCGACCAAAAAACATTCGATCCGTCCGGGATCGCCGTGATGATCGGTGGCGACGGTGTAGGCGCAGACGCAGTGCGCAGTCGGATCGATCGCTTGCCTTTTGCCCATTATCTGGGCTGGATGCGTCCGCCGGAGATGCGCGCATTGCTCGCAAGAACGGACGTTGGTCTGTTACCAATGAATTTTGCATCAGAAGCGTTTAACAACAAGGCCTTCGCCTATCTCGCTTCGGGTTTACCGATACTGAATTGCGCCGATGGCGACTTGGCACGACTGATCGCGACGGCTGATATCGGTATTAATCTACCCGCGGGTGATTCACATGCCATAGCAGAGGCTATTAAGGTGTTGGCGACAAACCCGACCCGCGTCCAACAACTAAAGGCACGAGCGCGAAAAGTGTTTGATAGCGAGTTCGATCAACGCAAAATCTATAATGAATATGCCGATCATATCGAAACCATTGCACGCCGCGGGCGGACGAAACATTAGACCGACTTTGATTTGCGTATAACCGATTGTGCGCCTTATTGACTGATACCAGCGTCTAAACGGGGTAACTGTCCAATGTCGGATCCAGCAACCAGAGGAGACTGGTGGCCTCTGCAAAACGTGACACATTGCGGCCAAGCGCGGCGTCGCTGAAATAACTGTCGATGGTGCTTCCGGAGGGTAAAAAGGTTTCGGCATTGCGACGATGCAGCAATAAACCCTGTCGAATAGCATCTCCCACGCCATCTACTATCCAGTCTTCGTGGCGCGTGTCAAAGCCACGCTTGTCGCGGTTGAAAAGGATGGCATCGGGAACGCGTCCATTCATTGCCATACGCAGCGCATATTTTCCCATCCCATGCCGCAGTTTGTGGGATGTTGGCAGCCCTATGCCGAAGCCGATTATCCGATGGTCCAGAAACGGCAAGCGGCTTTCGATGCTGTTCCCCATCGAATTTCGATCTTCATAGCGTAGCAACGATGGCAAGCTGTATCGCGTGACGTCGAGAGCCTGGCGAAATGCCGGATCTTGTCCCAGTCCGATCCCAGGCGACGGGCTATTTTGCAGCGACGGAAGCCGCAGCGACGTGCCCAGTCCATCACTGTCTTTCTGGTACCGACCGCGTTCGCGCCAGAACAGATTGGCCTTTGCGGCGACAGCGGGCAACACGCGCAACACCGTACCGAGCAGGGCAGGCGTTTCCGCCCACTTGCGTTGGGCCACAACATGGCGGAAGTGGTAAAGGAAATATTTGCGGTAGCCCATGAAAGCCTCATCGCCACCTTGGCCACCCAGCATGACTTTGATACCGTCCGCCCGCGCTGCAGAGAAAACCGCAAATTGCGCCATTTGGCTTGTGTGGGGAATTGGCGCCCCTTGCGCGCGCATGGTTTGCCAGAACAGTGCCACAGCATGTGCACCGCGCGCAGGAGGGACAAAAACCACTTTCGCGTCCAACTGGCGTGACAACAGCGTGACAAGGTCTGCCTCGCTGCTGACATCGCCAGGATCGCCAAAACTGTAGCCGGTGAGAGCTGTGCCGGATTCTGCACACAGCGCCGCTATTGTAGTCGAATCAACGCCGCCGGATAGCGACAATCCAATTGGAACATCGGCGCGCAGTCGGATCTGCGTCGCATTGACCAGCAAGGTGGATAGTTCCTCGGTAGCGGCCGCGAAACCGACGCCCGCCAGTCGCTCAGCTTCGTCGGCTGCCAAGGCATCAAGATCGAAATATTTTTGCAGATGGAAAGATGCGCCGTCGGCTGGTCGTACGCCAATATGGCCTGGCGGGAGCGCGAGTACCCCGCGAAAAGGCGAAAAGCTGGTTTCATCCTCGTAATATTTCAACTGGATGCCGCGTGCGACATATTCGAGCTCGGGTTCAAGCTGATCGTTTTTTGCGATTGCGCCAGGTGTAGATGCGAACCAGAATTGGTCGGCGGTCTCTCGATAGTATAGCGGTTTGACGCCAAACCGATCCCGCGCCAGCAATAGCTCATCGGTAACGTTGTCGTGAATGGCCACTGTGAACATACCGTAGAATTTGCTGAATGCCGAGATGCCCCATTGGGCGTAGCTCTGCAGTAGAACTTCTGTATCGCTGGAAGTTCGAAAACGCCTGCCCAGCGCTTCCAGCTCTCGCCTGAGTTCGACGTAATTATAAATCGCTCCGTTGAAGACCATCGCATATCGGCCATCATCCGTAACCATGGGCTGATTGGCATCTGTGCTCAGGTCTATGATCGAGAGCCGGTTATGGGCCAACCATAGTGTACGACCGTCACGCATGTGGCGCCGGAGATAACCGACGCTATCCGGACCGCGCGAGCGCTGACTATGGACGATTGCCTGCAGTCCGGCAGGCGAGTCTGCGTCGGTCATTTTTGAAATGACGCCACTGATACCGCACATATTACTGCCCCTGCCGTATAATCATATTGAAAACCCTGGATGCTGTCGCTTCGACGAAATCGCGTCCTGTTAGTTCGGCTTGCTAATATTGCATCAGCACTGCTCGATCGGGGTTTCGGATCGCCCGCAAAACTCCGGGACGATCACAGCAATCCATTGCTGTATTTCTTGCAATTTCGTCAGCTTGTTGCTGCCTGTCATAAGCGATAAGTGCTTTTCCAGTTCCGTAAGTGGAATGAAGGCTTCATTAGCCTTCATGATGCGCTTGTGAACGGTCGCCTGCGGATCATTTCCGATCAAAAGTTCTTCGTAAAGTTTTTCGCCTGGGCGCAAGCCGACAATCTGGATTTCAATATCACCATCACTCTCGGCATCTTCCTTGACGCTAAGCCCGCTTAACTGGATCATCCGGCGAGCGAGATCGATGATGCGCACGGGTTGCCCCATGTCCAGAATGAAGACTTCACCACCTGAAGCCATCGCACCAGCCTGTATCACCAGTTGCGCCGCCTCGGGTATGGTCATGAAGTAGCGCGTGACCTCCGGATGCGTAAGAGTGATGGGTCCGGCTTTCGCAATTTGTTGGCGAAACAAAGGCACAACCGATCCGCTAGACCCCAATACATTGCCAAAGCGGACCATCGAAAAGCGGGTGGTCGCGCTATCGACAGCCATTGCCTGCAACAGCATTTCGGCGATCCGCTTGCTCGCGCCCATGATATTTGGAGGCCTGACTGCCTTGTCGGTACTGATGAGCACGAAATCGCTGACGCCATGGGCGAGCGCGGCTTCGGCAACCATTTTCGTACCGAAGATATTATTTTTTATTCCTTCTTCGGGATTTGCCTCAACCATCGGGACATGTTTGTACGCAGCAGCGTGATAGACTGTTTCAGGTTTGAAGCGACTGAATATCTCGTCCAGCCGCGGCGCGTCAGTGACCGATGCTAAAATAGGAACAATTACTGGCGGCATTGCACTTGCAGACGATTGGGCCGTCAGTTCCTGGTCAATTGCGTAAAGATTGTATTCGCTATTATCGACAAGTATCAATTGTGAAGGGCGTTGCCTCAGGATTTGACGGCACAATTCACTTCCGATCGATCCACCAGCACCGGTGACCAAAACCGGCTTTCCCAAAATGCATTTCGCCATCAGGTTTTGATCGGGAGGAACCGCGTCGCGCCCCAGTAGATCTTCGATCTGAATCGGGCGAAGGTCGCTGACTGTAACCTTTCCATCCGCAAGTTCAAAAATTCCCGGCAGCGTTCGAACCGTAACACCATGGCCTTGCAGGCTATCAACTATTTCATTTATCCGCTTCCTCGAAGCAGACGGTATGGCAAGCAGGACATCTTCGACCGCAAGGTCTTCAATCACTTTTTGCAAGCGCAAAGGGGAATATATCAGTTTGCCATTAAGGTGATTTCCATGCAGCTTTGGATCATCGTCGACGAAAGCGACGACTAGCATCTCTTGACTATTGGCAAGGCCGCCCGCCAATTGTCTGCCAGCCGAACCTGCTCCATAAACTAGGACTCGACGTTTCTGTGATTTTCCCAATATTGCCGCATATCCACCTCCAAGCCAAAAGCGCGCAACTGCGCGCGAGGCGCCTGCTCCGACGAACAGGAGAATTGGCTGTAGGAAGCCGGTTGTGCGTGGGATCAGATCAAAGCCAATTACCGAGAAAATCAACGAATAAATCGCGCCATAGATCGCACAGGCCAGCGTTACCGCGCTTAGCGCATACCAGCCGATGTAGCGGAAAATTGCCCGATAGAGTCCGAACCTAATGAAGAGCGGGATGGCAATTGCGATAGCTGCGATATAGGATAGCCATTGATTACCGATCGGATAGATCCAGGCATCCAGTCGCAAACGATAAGCAAGTGCGACCGTGAACAGGCACAGCAATATGTCGATTACAATTGCGATGATTCGCTTTTGGACTCTCGGCAATCCGAGCAGCAGCTGTGCAAATCTTTGAGCGAACAACCAAGGCATCGCAGCGCTCGTTAGCGGTTACGCACGGCAGTAGCAACGTCGTTTCGCGACGTAAAAATGACATGTGTATTTGCAAGTTGCTGCAGCGCATCGATGCCGGTGCTGTGCGGTCACCCTGTTTCGAACTTCAAATGGTTCCTTCTAAACCCACACATTATGCTCGGCGAACTCGAGATAGCGCGCCATGACATCGACAGACTTCCAACCCCCCGCCCGCATGATCGCGGCCGTGTCATGCCCGTTGCGCAACAGGTCCTGAGCGGCTCCAACCCGCAGCGAGTGCGTGCTGAACGCATCTATTTCGACCTTCTGTAGGCCGCAGACCTTTGCTGTGCGTTTGATCACCAGTTTGACGGTGTCCGGACCCAGCGCACGGTTGATGGCAGGCTCTTGATATATGCCGCAAAAGAGTGGCTCAACTTCAGGCCCACGCCATGCAAGCCATTCCGCGACCAATCGTGCAGTCCTAAGGGATGTAAAGGCGAGACGCCCCATTCCGAACGGATCGGTTTTGCTTCGCCTGATGATGAGCCGCAAGGTACCGTCGGACCTTTCCTCGACATCGTCAGACATCAAGGCCACCAGTTCCGAACGGTGCGCCAGAATGTCGTACCTCAGTGATATAATTGCACGGTTTCTGATGCCCCAGGGGTTGTCGGGCGTGGACATCGTCGTCGCGGTTCGGATCCGGCAAGCGCAGTAAGCGGTGGCTGCGGCCGATGGCATACATTCGCCGCTGCACCGTGGATATCGAACTGTGGAGGGCTACATTTTCCAGATAGGTGCTCACGGTAGCAGGTGGAGCCGGGAAAGGGTTACATTGTTGGGGGAAGCACCATTTTTCGAAGTCGGCGAGATCGGTAAAATAGCTCTTTATGGTCGACGGGGCATAAGCACCTTCAAGGCGCCGGAATTCTCGTCGTCAATCCAAATTAACACCTTGTTCTGGATGGCTTTTATGCGACATTTGCGACCCGATTGGTGCCATTTCGCAGGTTTGTCAGATGCGATTCGGCGCTTGGGTATAAGTTGCTAACGGGGAGTTTTGCTTGGCAGTTTCAGGAGTTCTCTCTCGTTGTGTTTTGCCGACGATATGTATCAGCCGATGGCATAACCGCGACTCGCATCGAGACAGGAAACGGATGGCGCTCCTTCCCTGTTATCCAAAAAGCTTTCCCTGTTATTGAATAGTAAATTCCCTGTTATCACACCAAAAATTCCCTCCTAATTCCTTAGGGAATTTCCCTAGAAAGCCTCGAAAATCTGCGGTTTTCTCGTGCGACAGAAGCCTGTTTTGAGCAAAAAATTCGCAAATTTCCCTGCATTTCCCGATAACGGGGGTTGCTAACGCTACCGGTACTTGAGTAAAAAACATCGGGCGCTAACAGCACCCACCGGAGCAGATGCCCCAACAATTTCAACACAATTATGTTTTCTAAGTCGGTCAAAAACGTCAGCTAAATTCGCTGGTTGATGATCCGTTGCAACTCGCCAAATTGGCGGCCGTAGATTGCGGCACGCCCAAACCGGTCAAACCGAGAACCAGCATTTCCGGAAGGCGTTGGCTCGTTGCAGATCCGCTCTGCCCGTTTGCCGAAAGTTCAGTCATCACCGCCTGGCACAGCCCAAGCCAGTACAGCACGCCACTCTCTTTGGCCTCCCGCCGGATCAACCCTTGCTGGTATGCCGCTTCAATATCGTCGCGCAGGCCCTTGTTCAGAGGATGTGAACGCGAAGTCGGCGAGCCCTGACTTCGCAGCAGCACCAGGGTCCGCTTTGGTTGCGTCAGGGCAAATTCAGCGACAACCCGCATCCCGCCAGCGATACGCTCGACAGGGTTTGTGATGGAGGCATTGGCCCGGGTCACCAGTTCTTCGACCTCGAGCCGGACCTCCTTGGCAATCGCGTTGGCGAAAGCCTGTTTGTCCGCAAAATGGTTGAAAAAACTGCCTTTGGCGACCCCCGCCTTTGCCACGAAATCGTCAATTGGGATGGCGTCGATCGGGCGTTCGACAAGTAGTTCAAAACCCGCAGCGATCAAAGCGCCACGGGTGCGAGCCGAGCGGGGAGATAGGCGGGGAGATGCTGAAGCGGAAGTCATCGCTGAATCGTACTTGACTACATGGTCAATTGCAATCTATTTGACCAAATAGTCAAAAACGAATCGAGGAGGAGAGGCCATGCCGATCATCAAGATCGAGGACATATCGCATGTGCGCTTTGCGGCACCGGACCTTGCGGCGATGCAGGCATTTCTCGACGATTTCGGAATGCAGACCTTCGAGGCTGGCGGTCGGCTCTACGGCAAGGGCAGCGACGGCCGCCCTTTCGTTCATGTGACCGAACCTGGCGAAGCAAAGTTCCTCGCCGTCGGCTTTCGCGCAGAAACGGTTGCTGATCTGGAAAAACTCGCCGCGGCAGAGGGTGTAACCGTTGAGGACATCCTCGAACCTGGCGGTGGCAAGATTATCGGCCTGACCGATCCTGACGGCTATGGCGTTGAAGTCGTTGCCGGCCAGTCGAAAGGTGAGGCGTCGCTTCCCTTTGCCGATCCGCCGCGCAACACCGCAGCTGCGAAGCCGCGTTTCCGTTCGACGGTGCGCCTCGATTCCGCACCCGCGCATGTGCGCCGCATCGGTCACGCCGTGCTCAAGGTTCGCGATTTCCGCGTCTCGGAAAAATGGTACAAGGATCGCTTCGGTTTCCTGACGTCCGATGAAGTGGAAGCGGCCAAGAATGTGCCCTTGGGCGCGTTCATGCGTTGTGACCGTGGCGACAAGCCTGCGGATCACCACACGCTCTTCCTTGCGCAATTGCCCGGGCCCCTCGGGCTGCTGCACGCCGCGTTCGAGGTTGCCAATCTCGATGACCTGATGCTCGGCCATCAGCATCTCAAATCAAAAAATCACGAAGCCGCGTGGGGCGTTGGCCGCCACATCATGGGCAGCCAGGTTTTCGATTATTGGAAGGATCCGTTCGGAAACGAGCTGGAGCATTGGACCGATGGCGACCTATTCACCGCCGCCGATCCGCCGCAGAAGCAGCCGATGAGCGCCTTGCTCGCGGTGCAGTGGGGCAGCCCGCATCCCATGTTCGCAGGCAAGATGCCGCCCCCGCCGGGCCTCGTCGCCTTTTTCACCGCCCTCAACATCCGCATCAAACGGCTGTTCAGCCGCCAGCCCAAAGGAAATCCCGCATGAAACTCGCAACCTACACGGCCAATGGCCAGACCCGCACCGGTATCGTTGTTGGCGACCACATCATCGACAGCGGCGTTGACGGCACGATGATCGATCTGATCCGCGACTGGGAAACACTGAAACCGGGGCTTGAGGCAAAAGCAGCCGCAGGCGGTGGAGTTCCGCTGGCATCGGTGAAGTTGGAAGCGCCGGTGCAGCGTCCGGGCAAGATTTTCGCGATTGGCCTCAACTATGCGGACCATATCGAGGAATCGAAGATGGAAACCCCGCAACGGCAGGTTTGGTTCACCAAGGCGCAGACCAGCGTCAATGCGCCCTATGACGATATCGAAATCGCGACCGGCACGATGACCAATGATTATGAGGTCGAGCTGGTGGCGGTGATCGGCAAGGGCGGCAAGCACCTTTCCACCGACGATGCCCCGGCCGCCATCTTCGGCTATTGCGTCGGCAATGATGTGACCGAGCGGATGTGGCAGCATGCCGGCCCGCAATGGTCACTCGGCAAGAGCTTTGACACCCACGCGCCGATGGGCCCCTGGATCGTGACCGCCGATGAAGTGGGCGATCCGCACAATCTGGGCCTTCGTTGCTTCGTCAATGGCGAGAAGCGGCAGGATTCGAACAGCAAGCACCTCGTCTTCAACATCTGGCAGCAGATCGAACATCTTTCGGTCGGCATGACGCTGGAACCCGGCGATTGCCTGTTCACTGGAACGCCGGGCGGGGTCGGCGCGGCAATGGACCCGCGCCAGTTTTTGAAAGCAGGCGATGTCGTCCGCTGCGAAATTGACGGTCTTGGCCATATCGAGGCCAAGATGGCCGCGGAAGGCTAAGGCCAATGACCTTCGACTGCGATGTCCTGATCGCTGGCGGCGGGCCGACCGGAGTGACACTGGCGGTGCTGCTGGCCAGGCGCGGGGTGAAGGTGGTCGTCGCGGAGAAGGAAGCGGATATCTATCCGCTGCCGCGGGCGGCGCATATCGACCATGAATGCATGCGCATCTTGCAAGAGGCGAGCGTTGCTGATGACGTGATGGCGGGCAGTCGGCAGGTGTCACGCTATGATTTCCTCAACGCCAAAGGCGATGTTCTTTTGCGCTTCGAAGGCTCGGATCAGCTTGGCCCCGGCGGCTGGCCGGTGGCAAACATGATCCACCAGCCTTCGGTCGAGGCCGCACTGCGCCGATCGCTTTCGACCTATGCCAATGCGGAATTACACAGCAGGTGGGAACTGAAATCCTTTGTCGACAAGGGCCAAGGCGTGACCGCACAAATCGCAACGCCCGATGGCGAAAGGACGATCCGGGCGCAGTATCTCATCGGCGCAGATGGCGCGCGCTCGCCGGTGCGCGAGGCTGCCGGGATTGCGTTTGAAGACCTTAATTTCGAAGAACCCTGGCTGGTGGTGGATGTATTGGTCGACGATTATTCACGTCTGCCCGATGCGAACCTGCAGATATGCAATCCGGAGAGGCCAACCACTTGTGTGCTGATGGGCGAAGGACGGCATCGGTGGGAGTTCATGATAAAGCCGGGTGAGACGGCGGAGCAAGTGAGCGACGATGCCTTCATCGAAAAGCTGCTCGAACCCTGGAATGTCGAAGGTGCTGTCCGGATGGAGCGAAAGGCCGTCTATACCTTTCGCGCACGGATTGCCGAACAATGGCGCAAAGGTCGGGTGCTGCTCGCGGGCGACGCCGCGCACCAGACCCCGCCTTTTGCCGGGCAAGGGATGTGCTCCGGATTGAGGGACGCGGCCAACCTCGCATGGAAACTGGCTGCGGTGACCAAGGGTGAGGCCAAAGATGCACTGCTCGACAGCTATCAACCCGAACGTGCCCCCAATTTGCGTGCGACGATCGACATGGCGATCATGATGGGTCGTACCGTCTGTATTACCAGCAAATGGGGCGCATTTTTGCGCGACATGAAGTTCAAACTTGGCCGGATGCTCGGTAAATTGCCTGATGGTCCGCCAGCCTATCCGCCTGTTTCAACCGGTGCGATACTTGCGGGAAGTGCATCCGCAGGAAGCTATTTTCCGCAATTTGCATCGCATGACGGCCATCGGATCGATGATCTTCTGGGCCATCAGCATTGGTTGATCTCAAAAGCAGATTTGGACAGTGAACCATTTGCGCCAATTTCAGAGCAGCTGCGCCGCTGGCTCGAGCGGACGGGGGTCGAGGCGGCATTGGTTCGTCCGGACAAATATGTTTTTGGTTCCGGCGATCCCGAACGTTTGCGCGAAGCATGGGAATTGACCCTCGGTGGTTGAGGGTCGACGGGAGACCGAAACCCGTTTGCTAGAGCTATTCCTCCAGTCGGGTGGCCATTAGGCGCACGGCCTCGGGCTCAGAAACCACTTCGGCATATTTGGCCTGCAGGTCGAAGAGATTGGACTCATGCGGTGCCGGATGGCGGTCTCCGCAGGCATCGCGAACTACAAAAGGCGCAAAGCCGTGTTGTAGGGCATCAAGGGCCGTCGCGCGGACGCAGCCCGAGGTCGACATTCCGGTGATCAGCAGTGTGTCGACATGTTTGTCGAGAAGCGCGGCGGCAAGATTTGTTCCGAAAAAGGCAGAGGCATATTGTTTCGAAATGACCAATTCGCCTTCTTCGGGCCTAAGCGTCGGTGGAAAATCACCCAGCGGCGAGCCTTTGTCGAACGCCTTGAGTGCGGGAATTTTCTTGTAAAACAAACCTCCGTCTGAGCCTCCCGGCTCATAGACAACATTGGTGAAAATCACCGGGACCCCTGCTGCGCGCGCCGCCTCCAACAGTCTTTCATTGCTGGCAAGTGCATCTTCTGCGCCCGCATAGAGCGGCGACTCCTTGTCGAGATACGCCATGACAAAATCGACAATCAGCAATGCCGGTTTTTTACCAAACGGCAAATGGCCGTTGAAGGCGCCCGAATAATTGGCCGATAAGTCGTCGGCTTCAGGCATCAGATAGCGCCCGCCGCCTTCAGTTCGGCGATTTCAATGCCGGACATGCCGAGCAACTGCCCATAAACCTCTTCATTATGCTGCCCGACCAGCGACGGCGCAGGGGAGCGCACACCGCTGGGAGTAGCGGACAGCTTCGGGAAAGCGCCCTGCATCTTGAGTTTGCCGAACCGTTCGGTTTCCACCTCGATGATCGCTTCGCGCGCCTTGAAATGCGGATCGGCCAGCATTTCGGGTGCCCGATATACGCGGCCTGCGGGAATCGAATAGGCGATCATCAACGCGTCGACTTCATCGACCGTCAGCGTCTTCGTCCAGGCATTGATAAGTTCGTCCAGTTCTAGCTGGTTCTGCCCGCGCGCCAGATGTGTGGCGTAGCGTTCGTCAGTCCCCAGTTCCGGCCGTCCCATCGCTTCGGCGAGTCGCTGCCAAAGCGAGTCCTTGTTCGCACCGATCATATATTCGCCGTCTTTGCAGATGTAGACGTTTGACGGCGCGATGCCGGGAAGGATCGAACCCGACCGTTCGCGGATCACCCCTTCATGGGCATATTCGGGCACGAGCCCTTCCATCACCTGCAGCACGCTTTCGTAAAGCGCGGCATCGACAATCTGGCCCTTGCCGGTCTGGCTGCGATGATGCAGCGCAGCGAGCACACCCATGCAGCCATAAGTGGCTGTGAGCGTATCACCGATCGAAACGCCCATGCGGCTCGGTGGTCTATCGGGTTCACCGACAATATAGCGCCAGCCGCCCATAGCCTCACCAATGCCGCCAAAGCCTGCGCGATCCGAATAGGGCCCTGTCTGTCCATAGCCAGACATGCGCGCGATAATCAGGCCCGGATGTTCGGCCAAAAGCTGCTCGGGCGCGAGCCCCCATTTTTCCATCGTGCCGGGTTTGAAATTCTCGATCAGAATATCGGCAGTCGAAATCAGCTTTCGGACGAGTTCCTGCCCCTCGGGGATGCGGAGATTGGCAGATACGCTCTTCTTGTTGCGGGCAATGACTTCCCACTGAACTTTGTCCTTGCCCTGCCCCCAGACGCGCATCGGGTCGCCCCCACCGGGCGGTTCAACCTTGATGACCTCCGCGCCCATATCGCCGAGCAATTGGCCGCAAAAGGGGCCAGCCA
>NZ_CALMSV010000126.1 GCF_937872355.1 uncultured Sphingorhabdus sp.
GCGCGCCGAAGAAATCGAATCATTATATTTCTGCGCCATGTAATAGCTGAACGCACTCATCAACTGCGCGCGGCGGGCCCAAGGCGAATAAGGGTGCTGGCGCTCCACCTCGTCGAAAAGGGCAGCCGCAATCTGGTACTGGCCTTTATCCAGCTTTTCCTTCGCCGCCATATAAAGTGTGTTGACGTCACGTGCGACGTATCGGGTATCCGAACCGCCTCCGCTTCCACCCAGCCCTAGCGAAGAGCATCCTGAAAGTAATAAGGCGGACATACCGAGCGCGAGTGGTGCGATAAGCTTTTTCTGCATGGGCATCCCTTAATGGCACTTGGCGTCATCGCCAAGGCTTTTGCGTGTTCTTTATTCGCAGGTCTGTATCCGCGATGAACCAGTTCGCAAGAAGACAGCCAATACAACGAAAAAGGGCCGCCGAAGCAGCCCTTTCCCTTAGTCTCTAGCTGAAAGATCAGTCTTTCAAGAAATCCGGAACATGGTTCGGGTCACCGCCTTCTCCACCTTCCGAACGCTCGCGGCGTGGGCCACGATCGCCGCGGTCGCGGTCACGACCGCCGTCACGACGCGGGCCACGCCCACGATCACCGCCGTCACGACGGGGACCGCGATCGCCGCGATCCGAACGCTCACGCGGTTCGCGCGGCGGGCGGGTGTCTTCCAGTTCTTCACCGGTTTCCTGATCGACCAGACGCATCGAAAGGCGAACCTTGCCGCGCGGATCGATTTCAAGAACCTTGACCTTGACGTCCATGCCTTCGCTGACAACGTCGGTCGGCTTTTCAACGCGCTCATTCTTCATTTCGCTCACATGGACCAGACCGTCCTTGCCACCCATGAAGTTCACAAACGCACCGAAATCGACGATGTTGACGACCTTGCCGTCATAGATTTTGCCGACTTCAGCTTCTTCGACGATGCCCGAAATCCATTTGCGGGCAGCTTCGATCTGCGAAAGGTCGCTCGACGAAATCTTGATCAGGCCTTCATCGTCGATGTCAACCTTCGCACCAGTGGTGGCAACGATCTCGCGGATCACCTTACCGCCGGTACCGATAATGTCGCGGATCTTCGATTTGTCGATCTGCATCGTTTCGATACGCGGAGCGTAATCAGACAGTTCGGCACGAGCCGAACCCAGCGCCTTCGCCATTTCGCCAAGGATGTGCGCACGGCCTTCCTTCGCCTGGTTCAGGGCAGCTTCAAAGATTTCGCGGGTGATACCGGCAATCTTGATGTCCATCTGCATCGTGGTGATGCCTTCGGACGTGCCAGCGACCTTGAAATCCATGTCGCCGAGATGATCTTCGTCACCCAAAATATCGGAAAGGATCGCGAAATCCTTGCCTTCCAGGATCAAGCCCATGGCGATACCCGAAACCGGACGCTTGATGGGGACGCCTGCGTCCATCATCGAAAGCGAACCGCCACAAACGGATGCCATTGACGACGAGCCGTTCGACTCGGTGATGTCGCTGGTCAGGCGGATAGTGTAAGGGAATTCATCCTTGCTCGGCAGCACGGGGTGCAGTGCACGCCATGCCAGCTTGCCATGGCCAACTTCACGACGACCCGGCGCGCCAAAGCGGCCGACTTCACCCACCGAATAGGGGGGGAAGTTATAGTGCAGCATGAAGTTCTGATATGACAGGCCATTGAGACCGTCGATCATCTGCTCCGCGTCCTTGGTGCCCAAGGTGCAGGTTGCGATCGTCTGTGTTTCACCGCGCGTGAACAGGCACGAACCATGCGCACGGGGAAGGAAATGCGTTTCGGCGAGGATCGGACGGATCTGCGTGGTCGAACGACCATCGATGCGAGTGCCATCCTTCAGGATCGCGCCGCGAACGATTTCCGCTTCCAGCTTCTTCATCAGCTTTTGCGCGGCCATCTGGTCCTGAGGGGTTGCGTCGCTAAACGCTTCCTTCGCCTTGGCGCGGGCTTCGTTCAACGCGTTCGAACGGGCCGATTTGTCAGTCAGCTTGTAAGCAGCGGCGATATCTTTGCCGATCAGCTTCTTCAGCTTGTCCTTGGCAGCCGAGAGATCGGCCTGCTCAGCCATTTCCCAAGGATCCTTGGCAGCCTTCTCGGCCAGCTTGACGATCGCTTTCACGACTTCCTTACAGGCGTCATGTGCAAACATGACAGCACCGAGCATGATTTCTTCCGAAAGCTCATTGGCTTCGGATTCAACCATCATCACCGCGTCATAAGTTGCAGCAACAACCAGATCGAGATCGCCTTCAGCAACCTGTTCATCGGTCGGGTTGAGGATATATTCGCCATTCAGGTAACCAACGCGCGCTGCGCCGATGGGGCCCATGAAAGGCACGCCCGAAATGGTGAGCGCAGCAGATGCTGCAACCATTGCGAGGATATCGGGCTCGTTCTGGCCGTCATAGCTCAAAACCTGCGCAATAGCGTTGATTTCGTTGTAGAAACCTTCCGGAAACAGAGGACGGACCGGCCGGTCGATCAGGCGCGAAACCAGCGTTTCCTTTTCGGTGGCACCGCGTTCACGCTTGAAGAAGCCACCGGGAATGCGGCCTGCAGCCGAATATTTTTCCTGATAGTGAACAGTGAGCGGGAAGAAATCCTGGCCCTCTTTCACCGACTTTGCCGCGGTGACCGCGCAAAGCACAACAGTTTCGCCAAGGGTCGCGATAACAGCGCCGTCGGCTTGACGGGCAACCTTGCCCGTTTCGAGTGTCAGGGTTTGTCCGCCCCACTCGATTGATACATTCTTTACATCAAACATAGATTTTCCTTGAGATGCCTTCGCGCCCTATTGCGCAAAGGGGCCTCCTGTTTTCCGGGATCTCCGGCCCGGGCCGGTTGGAGCATTTTGCGCCCCCATGGCCGGGTTCGCCGAAATGCGAACCCACCCCATATAGCAAAAGCGGCCCGCAGAGGGGGCCGCTTCGCAATTTCTTATTTACGCAGACCGAGCTTGGAAATCAGCGCATTGTAACGCGCGACATCCTTTTTCTTGAGGTAGTCAAGAAGCGAACGGCGCCGATTGACCATCTGGAGAAGTCCGCGACGCGAGTGGTTATCCTTGGCGTGGCTTTTGAAGTGCGCGGTCAGGGTGTTGATGCGATCGGTGAGGATTGCAACCTGGACTTCCGGTGAACCGGTGTCGCCTTTGCCCTGGGCGTTGTCCTTGATAACTTCAGCTTTGCGTTCAGCAGTAATAGACATGTTTTTCCTTCGAACATCGTATTTTAAAGGTTGAAGCCACGAACGGTTCTTAACTCACCGTCGATGTGCTCTACCAACGCCAAGGCACGCATTTCTGCGTCTCGCGCCCAATACAGCCCATCTTTCGTGGCAATCCCGGTCAAGACGCGACCCTGTTGGATCGCCTTTGCCGCATCCGGGGAGAGATCAAGAGCCGGGATGTCGACCAGCCCTGCCTCCAACGGCAAGATAATGTCTTTTGCAGGCGCGCCCTTACCAATTTCGTTGAGTTTGTCCAGCGAAATCGCATGATCCAGCGTGAACGGCCCCGCCTTTGTGCGCCGGAGCATAGTAACATGCCCTAAGGTACCAAGGGCATGCGAAATGTCACGCGCCAGCGACCGGATATAAGTGCCTTTGGAAACATGCACAGAAAGGGTAACCTCTTCTATTGCAGCTTTGCTCTCCTGCTCAAAAACGGAAAGCGCGTATATGGTCACTTGCCGGGCCGCGATCTCAACCACCTCCCCAGCCCTTGCCCGATCATAAGCGCGTTTGCCATCTACCTTTATCGCCGAGTAAGCAGGTGGTATTTGCTCAATTGCTCCGGTGAAATTCGGCAGCACAGCTTCGATCTGCGCCATTGTAGGCCGGATATCCGAAGTCGCTACAACCTCCCCCTCAGCATCCAGTCCCGCCGTCTCTTCACCGAATTTGATTGTAAAGTCATAGACTTTGGACGCGTCGAGCATCCGACCGCATAATTTGGTTGCCTCCCCGATTGCGATTGGGAGCACACCGGTCGCCAGCGGATCGAGTGTGCCGCCATGGCCGACCTTAACTTTGCCAAATCCAGCTTCGCGCAGATTACGCTTTACCGCCGCGACGGCTTGCGTCGAACCTAAACCTATCGGTTTGTCCAAGATGATCCAGCCGTTCATTGCGCCGCATTTGGCGGAGCGACACCACGGCGTCAATCGTCTGGAGCTACGGCCTTCTTTGCTTCCGCGCGAACCTCTTTGCGTATTTGTATTCGCTCTTTGCGGGGTAAGGGTTTCTCCGCTGTCACAAGACTATCAAACTGGCAATATTCCCGGCCAGCAATAACACCGCCAAATTTGTCGAGCGATGCCGCCCCGCGCGTATCGAAAGCCAAACCGTTGGCATGACTCAAATTGTGGCATGGCCCGATTATCCGGGCATAGTACCAGCGCCGCTGGCGGTCTTCGATCCATATGCCACGATCGCCATTGGCCTCGAAGTTTCGAATGCCGCCATTGTTGGCGAAAGGAATTTTTGCCTCAACACCATATTCGGCCCACTCTTTTGGCTTTGCGGCTTGCGAAGCTGTGGCAACAAAAGCTGTCAAAGCAGCACCAAAGATGGAAATGCCTGTTTTCATGGCGCTTCTTATGTAGTCTCCAAGCTTAACGCTGAATGAGCGGCTGATTCATTCCGCGCTTCCATGAAATGGCGGCGGCACATCGCGACATAGCGGTCATTCCCGCCAATTTCGGTTTGTTTGCCGTCAATCACGGCATGGCCTTCGGCATCCACGCGCAGGTTCATCGTCGATTTTCGGCCGCAGTGGCAGACTGCTTTTAGTTCGACCAACGCATCGGCAAGTCCCAAAAGTGCGGCAGATCCAGGGAAAAGTTCTGCGGCAAAATCTGTCCTCAGGCCGTAGCACAAGACTGGAATGGGTCGCGTCCGTCAAGGTGGTGTAATTTCGGCTGTGGCCGTGGGCCATCGTCAGG
>NZ_CALMSV010000127.1 GCF_937872355.1 uncultured Sphingorhabdus sp.
CGACCTGCCCATCACCGTGCCGGGCTACCAGCTCGATCGCCGCTGCGGTTCGGGCCTGCAAGCAATCGTCAATGCTGCGATGATGATTCAAACCGGTGTGTCCGATGTGGTCGTCGCTGGAGGCTGCGAGAGCATGTCGAATGTCGAACATTATACCACCGACATCCGCAAGGGTGTGCGTGCGGGAAACCTGACGCTGCATGACCGCCTCACCCGTGGCCGCGTTATGAGCCAGCCGATCGAACGCTATGGTTTGATCAGCGGGATGATCGAAACTGCTGAAAACTTGGCCAAGGATTGGCATATCAGCCGCGAAGCCTGCGATGCCTATGCCGCACGCAGCCACCAGCGCGCGGCGGCGGCATGGGCCAACGGCCTGTTTGCCGACGAACTAGTTCCTGTTCAAATACCGCAAAAGAAAGGCGATCCGATCGTCTTTAACCATGACGAAGGCTATCGTGCCGATGCCAGTGTCGAGACGCTGGGCACACTTCGCGCACTCGAAGGCGGCGTGGTCACTGCAGGCAATGCCAGCCAGCAGAATGACGCCGCTGCGGCCTGCCTCGTCGTCGCCGAAGACAAACTGGAGGAACTCGGCCTTGAACCCATAGCATACTTCCACAGCTGGGCTGCCGCCGGTTGCGACCCCAGCCGCATGGGATATGGCCCTGTTCCCGCAACCGAACGCCTGTTCGCGCGTAATGGCCTGTCATGGAACGACATCGGCCTCATCGAACTTAATGAAGCTTTCGCGCCGCAGGTGCTCGCCTGCCTCAAGGGCTGGGGTTGGTCGGATGATGACAGCCGCCATGACATGCTCAACGTCAACGGATCGGGCATCTCGCTCGGCCATCCCATCGGCGCGACCGGCGGGCGCATCCTTGCCAACCTGACCCGCGAGATGCAGCGTCGCGATGTGCGCTATGGCCTTGAAACCATGTGCATCGGCGGTGGTCAGGGCATCGCTGCCGTGTTTGAAAAGGCATGAGCCCCATGCACGATTACACCGCCATCCGCGAAGAAGTCGCCAAACTATGCGCGCAGTATCCCGGCGAATATTGGCGTGCAAAGGACAAAGCGCGCGAATATCCGTCAGAGTTTGTCGCAGCACTTGGCGAAGCAGGCTATCTCGCCGCGCTGATCCCGGAAGAATATGGCGGCGCCGGCCCGCCCCCCCCGGCAGCAGCGGCAATCCTTGAAGAGGTACAGCGCCAAGGCTGCAATGGCGGCGCGGTTCATGCGCAGATGTACATCATGGGCACGGTGCTACGCCACGGCAGCGAAGAGCAAAAGCAGCGCTATCTGCCCAAAATCGCGACCGGCGAACTGCGCCTGCAAGCCTTTGGCGTAACCGAGCCGACCAGCGGCACCGATACGTTGAGCCTCAAGACCGTCGCCAAACGCGAGGGCGACAAATATATCGTCAATGGCCAGAAAATCTGGACGAGCCGCGCCGAGCATTCCGACCTCATGCTCCTACTCGCGCGCACCACACCGCGCGAAGAGGCGGCCAGCCGCACCGAAGGGCTTTCCGTCTTTCTGGTCGATATGAAGGAAGCGCTGGCTGCGGGCACGCTGACGATCAACCCCATCGATACGATGATGAACCATGCCACGACGGCGGTGTTCTTTGACAATATGGAGGTCCCCGCCGCCAATTTGATCGGCGAAGAGGGCAAGGGCTTTCGCTATATCCTTTCCGGCATGAACGCCGAGCGGCTGTTGATCGCGGCGGAATGTATCGGCGATGCCAAATGGTTCATCGAAAAGGCGACCGCCTACGCCAAGGAACGCGTGCTGTTCGGGCGGCCCATCGGGCAGAACCAGGGCGTCCAGTTTCCTATTGCCCGCGCCTATGCGCAGATGCGCGCCGCCGACCTCCTCGTGCAGGAAGGCATCCGCAAATATGAGGCGGGCGAGAATTGCGGTGAGGAAGCCAATATGGCGAAGATGCTCGCTGCCGAAGCCAGTTGGGCCGCCGGTGAAGCCTGTGTGCAGACGCATGGCGGCTTCGGCTTTGCTGCCGAATATGATGTCGAACGCAAGTTCCGCGAAACGCGCCTCTATCAGGTCGCGCCAATCAGCACGAACATGATCCTGTCCTTCGTCGCCGAGCATGTCCTCGGCCTTCCGAGGAGCTATTGATGGGCGCGTGGAATGCCTGGATTGGCCGCCAGATGGTGCAGCGCGACCGGCTGACACCTGCCCTGCTGCAACGTTTTCGGTCAACAATCGACAGCGTCGAAAGTGGGGAAATCGCTCCGCAAGCAATTCATTGGGTATTATGCCCGCCCGACGCTAGCACCGCGCATTTGGGATTGGAGGCCCATCCGCAACGCAGTGACAGCCCTGACAGCTTTTTCCCGCCCGTCCCGCATCCCCGCCGTATGTGGGCATCGAGCAAGGTTGAGTTTGTCGCTCCCATCGCAGTTAATGCAGAGGTTGAGCGTCTTTCCACCATCGCCTCGATCAGCGAAAAAACGGGCAACACCGGTAGCCTTGTCTTTGTCGATGTGGAGCATGAGACAAAGGCGAACGGCAAGCTGGTAGTCAAGGAACGTCAGACACTCGTCTATCGCGAGGCCAACACCACAAAACCGGCACCAGCGCCCGAAGCCATAGATATCGATTTTAGCGAATGGAATTTCCACCGGACGCTGGTTCCAAACGAAGCGCTGTTGTTCCGCTTTTCCGCCATCACCTTCAACACGCACCGCATCCATTATGATGCGCCCTATGCGATCAACGAAGAGGGCTATCGCGGCCTCGTGGTCCATGGGCCACTGACATCATCGTTGTTGCTTGATCTGGCAGCGCGGCAATTTGGTACAAATGCTGTCAAGCATTTCGCATTTCGGGCGCAAAGCCCGGCCTTTGCGGGCGAGCCGCTCCATCTGGTCGGACGACGCGAGGGCGATGCGCTCACATTGGCGGCACTCAATCCGGCGGGGCACACCGTCGTCTCAGCGGAGGGAAGTCTATGACCGATCTTGTTACCCGCGAGGACCGTGACGGCATCGCGATCCTGTCACTCAACCGGCCTGACAAGCGCAATGCGCTCAACATCGCGCTGTGGCTTGAATTGGAGGCGCATATTGCCGCCATACACAAAGCGGGCGACGCATTCGGCGCCGTCATCCTGCGCGCCAACGGATCGGTCTTTTGCGCGGGCAATGACCTGAAGGATCGCGGCAGCGAACTGCCCCGTGCCAATTTCCAAGCCTCGATCGTCACCGCGCTGGCTACCCTGCCCCAACCCGTCATCGTGGCCGTGCAAGGCGGCTGTTATACGGGTGGTCTTGAACTGGCTTTGGCGGGTGACATCATTCTGGCCGCCGAAAATGCAGTTTTCGCGGACACGCACGGCAAATTCGCGCTGGTTCCAATCTGGGGGATGAGCCAGCGGCTGCCCCGCCGTGTCGGCCAATGGAAAGCACGCGAGATGAGCTTCACCGGCCTTCCCGTCTCGGGCGCAGAGGCCGCGCGCATCGGCCTTGCCAACCATGTCGTGCCCGATGCTGAATTGGATGCCAAGGCGCTGGAACTGGCCAACGCTATCGCTGCGCAAAGCCGCCACAGCGTCTTTGCCTATAAGCAGCTTTATCAGGATCAGGCCGACCTGCCGCTCAATGCAGGCCTCGCCCACGAAGTGTTCAACAGCGTGGGCGTAGGTCCGGATTTCCTTGATCGGGTAAGCGGCCAGTTCGGCAAATAATCCGGCTCACGGCCGGATCAGATATTTCTCGCCGGTTTTCTTGGCGTTATAGGCCTGCATCGTTGCGACATCGACTGCCTGCTCCAGGCTGACTTCATGGCTGTAGTGGCTCTTGAAGGTAGTGGTGAGTTCAGCAGCGACACGGGCGCGCATGCGGCCAACGATTTCCGGTCCAGCCTTTGCCATAAAGGGCGTGAGCAGCCAGCCGCCCAGCCCCCAAGTTAGGCCAAAGCTGCGGTTCAATATGGTCGGTCCTACGTCAAGCGCGCCATAGATATAGACCTGCTTCATCTGGTCCGAACCATAGCGACTGAAAGCCGTCATCCGGCGCACGGCAGCGGCTTCCATTGCGCCCAGAATCTGCCCGGCCAGTTTGCCACCGCCAATCGGGTCGAAACCCAGGAACGCCTCGGTCTTTTCGATGGCGCTGGTCAGCTGCTCGACAAAATCTGCGTCGTTTGAATTCAGGACGATCTCCGCGCCGATACCCTTGAGAAGCGCAACCTGCTCGTCGCTGCGCACGATGTTGACCAGCGGAATTCCGTCAGCCTTGCAGATCTTCACCAGCATCTGACCAAGGTTCGATGCGGCCGCGGCATGGACGATCGCCTTATAACCTTCCAGCTTCATCGTTTCGACAAACCCCAGCGAAGTCAGCGGGTTAACGAAGCAAGATGCGCCATCTTCAGGAGCAGTTCCATCAGGCAGCGGCATGCACATTTGCGCCGCGAGGCAGCGATATTGGGCATAGATTTCACCGCCGATCAACGCGACGGTCTTGCCCATCAGCGCCTGCGCTTCCGGAGCGGCACCCGCCGCTACAACCACACCGCAACCTTCATTGCCGATCGGCAAGGCCTGACCGATGCGGCCGGCCATGAAGCGCATTCCGGCTTCGGGCACATTCATCGCGATACCAGGCAAGCCTTCACGTTCGATTGCGCGGGCGCTGGTCACATCCGCAGCCCCAACCATCAGGCCCAAGTCCGACGGATTGATCGGCGTGGCCTGCACCTTCACCACGACCTCATGGTCTTTCGGCGTCGGCATCGGCAGATCGGCCAGATAAAGCTCAAGCACGCCTTCGGGCTTTACTTCGGTCAGCATGGTACGGTTGGTTGCAGGCAGGTCGGACATATCTCTCTCCTCTTCCGCGATACGGATTCGGTTCGCGTTTGAAACTGGGTTAGCGGAACGCGCTATAGGCTTCAATGTTGCTCTTGGCGATCAACCGGCTTTTACGGCAAGTACCGCAGCTATCAGCGTAATCCCCATCGCAAGAACGCTCAAACCGGTCCACGGAACAAAACCGACCTGGTCAAGCCGCTCGCGCTTCTGCCGCTTTCTGTCAGCCAGCACGAATGTCACAGCGGCTAGGGCCGACAGAACGGCGATAACTGCCCACATGTGAAAGTTCCAATTTTCTGTCAGCCAGTCCATCATTCGCGCCAGATGCGCATGATCCCCTGTCATTGCAAGAGGCTGGACGGATGCAGATATCCGCCTATGCAAGCGGCGATGACGGCTGAAACGACAATTACCAAGGCTTCGGCGCAAACAGGCCGGCGCCCATTGCTGGGTATAATGCTGCGGCTTGCCGCGATGGCAGTGCTGGGTGTGATGTTTGCGTTGGTCAAGCTGGCGGGGCAGCACGGTGTCCATGTAGCCGAAAGCCTGTTCTATCGCCAACTCGCCGGGCTGCCCGTGGCAATAGCCTGGCTCTGGTGGACTGGCGCGCTGTCCTCCATCCGCACCGCCCGGCCGTTGCAGCACGGCCTGCGTATGATACTCGGCGTATCTGCAATGACGCTCAATTTTTCGGCGATGCTGCTGTTGCCGATGGCAGAGGCGACTACTTTTGGTTTTGCCGCACAGATTTTTGCGACGATCCTTGCCGCTTTGCTGCTGCGCGAGCCGACCGGACGCTATCGCTGGGGCGCTGTCGTCTTGGGCTTTATTGGTGTGATGATAGCTCTCCAACCCGGTGGTCAGGCGGTTGCCGCTACTAGCGCCGCAGTGGCTTTGGGAGGCGCATTGATGACGGCTTGTGTGATCATCCAGCTGCGGCGGATGGCGCAGAGCGAGCCAGCAGGTGCTATCGTCTTCTGGTTCAGCCTCACCTCGCTGCTGCCGTTGGGCATTGCCGTTCTGATATTCGGGAAGAACCATGACCTTTTCAGCTGGTCGATAATAGCAGGGCTGAGCCTGTCTGGTGCGATTGCGCAAATATTGCTGACAGCCTCGCTCCGTCATGCATCGGTCGCGGCGATTATGACCATGGATTATAGCGCACTCTTATGGTCGGCGCTGATGGGCTATACGGTGTTCGGAAACATACCCGGACATTCCGTTTGGCTTGGCGCGCCGCTGATCATCGGGGCAGGCATGATCATCGCCTGGCGCGAACAGCATCTGGCCAAAAGGCGCGCTACGGAAGCGGCGGAATATCCCGTCGGTTGAGGTGCACCGGAATTTGGGCACGCACTTCATCTACTCGGGCGGGATTTATATCGGCAAACCCCAGCCCTTCGCCCTCGCCCATATCGAGCAACACCTCTCCCCACGGATCGACCACGAGCGAATGGCCATAAGTCTCGCGGCCGTCCTCGTGCTTGCCCGATTGGGCCGCAGCAATAACAAAGGCTGCTGATTCGATAGCTCTCGCCCGCAGCAAAACGTGCCAGTGCGCCTTGCCTGTAGGGACGGTGAAGGCCGCAGGCACCGCAAACAACCTTGCTCCGCCCCGCGCCAGCCGACTGTAAAGATCGGGAAAGCGCATGTCGTAGCAGATCGTCAGCCCCATTGGACCAAGCGGGGTATCGACCAGCGTCGGGCTTTCGCCCCCAACATAGGCCGATGACTCCCTCCAGGATTCGCCAGTGGCCAGATCGACGTCGAAAAGGTGCATCTTGTCATAGCGCGCAACAACTTGGCCGGAACTGTCAATGAGCAGCGTGCGGTTAGCCATCCGCTCTTCTGTACGTTCTGACAATACCGGCACCGATCCCAAATGAACCCAGATGTCCAGCTCTCGTGCCAGGTTTGTCAGTAACTGCAGCGCCCTATTCTTGTCCTCCCACGAGATACTGGTTCTTGCGCGCTGGCGGTTCCGGTCTAGCAACAAGGACATTTCGGGTGCGAAATAGAATGCGGCGCCACGCGCCTTAGCTTCTTTCATGGCGACGGCCATTGCGGCGAAGTTTCTCTCAACGTCAGTGCAGCTGTTCATTTGATGAACCGCAATTAGCATGGCTCTAATACCCCTCTACAAAGCAATTCATCCAAGCTGCAAAACAAATACTTTGAACAAAACCAGATGATGAAAACTTACAACTTTAGGCGATAGGCAGTTAACCTGCGTTTACAATAGGCTTCACTGTGTCGGCTGCGCAACAGTCACCCAACCTATGAAGAGAAAATGAGATTTTGCAATTTCGACGTCGATTCACGGGTTGCACCAAAGCGCGGTTTGTGCCAGTAAGACCATGGTGTGTTTAAAACCACATTCAAAAAAGGAGCCAAAAAATGCGTTTCGGTAAAGTTTCGCTCGCTGCAGTGGCTGCTGTTGCTCTCGCCGGTGCCCCGGTGATCGCACAGGCTGCTGCTCCTGCAAAGCCCGTCGCTGCCAAGGTGCAGCGCGCTGGTGTTGCTAAGGAAGAAAGCAAGCTCGGCGGCGGAAGCGGTGTTATCATCGCTGTTCTCGCAGCTGCAGCTGTAATCGCCGGTATCGTTATTGCCTCGGGCAACGACGACGACGCTCCGACCAGCCCCTGAGCTCGGTCTGAGACTAAAAGGAAAGGCGGCTTTTAGCCGCCTTTTTTTTAACTTCCGCAGACGCAAATCTGGTAAATTCGATCAGAGCAAAGTGATTTTGTTAACCAAAGCATCACTCTCATCGGCTATCTTCCGGCCATGACAAAACAACTCAAAGTCCTCGTTACCGGCGGTGCCGGCTATATCGGCAGCCACGCCGTTTTAGCTCTGAAAGATGCCGGACACAGCCCCGTCGTCATCGACAATCTGGTTACGGGCTTTCGCTGGGCTATCCCCGACGATGTGCCCTTCGTCGCTGGCAATATAGCCGATGAGGAACTCGTTGCATCGACGCTTAGTGAGCATGGCATCGACGCGATCATGCATTTTGCCGGATCGATCATCGTACCCGAATCAGTCGAGAACCCACTCAAATATTATCGCAATAATACAGCCGCGAGTCGCAGTCTTGTCGATTCGGCTGTGCAGGCCGGTGTGAAGCATTTCATCTTTTCCTCGACCGCCGCGACCTATGGCATCCCCGAATCGAGCCCGGTTCGCGAAGACGCGCCCAAACTGCCGATCAACCCCTACGGCATGTCGAAACTGATGACCGAATATATGCTGCGCGATGTCGCGGCGGCACATGACTTCAACTATTGCGCCCTCCGTTACTTCAACGTCGCAGGTGCCGACCCGCTGGCGCGCACCGGCCAATCAACCGCAGGCGCGACGCATCTGATCAAGGTCGCCGTCGAGGCTGCATTGGGAAAGCGCGATTCGGTTGCGGTATTTGGAACCGACTATGCGACCCCCGATGGCACGGGCGTCCGCGACTATATTCATGTCAGTGATCTGGCCGCAGCGCATGTAATCGCGCTCGAAGCTTTGGTTGCGGATCCCAAAACCAGCCACACGCTCAATTGCGGCTATGGCCATGGCTATTCGGTAATGCAGGTGCTCGACGCGGTCGACCGCGTCACCAACCAGACCATCGAACGAAAGATCGAAGGCCGCCGTGCGGGCGACCCCGACGAGCTGATTTCAGACAACCGCGAAATCAAGGCCCGTTTCGGCTGGCAGCCCAAATATGACGACCTCGACACGATAGTGTCCCACGCCCTGCAATGGGAACGAAAGCTGGGCGAACGCGGCCAAGTCTAGTTGCCATACTTGCACTGTTAGACCATGCGCCCCATATCCGGGGCTATGGACAATCAAGCACATAACAACCCGTCGACCTGGTACAGCACAACGATCCTTTCGGTCCGCAAAGGCGGCAAGGTGGTGATCGCAGGCGATGGTCAGGTCTCGATGGGGCAGACGGTGATGAAGCCTAATGCCAAGAAGGTCCGCCGCCTGCACGACGGCAGTGTGATTGCGGGCTTTGCCGGAGCCACTGCTGACGCCTTCACCCTGTTCGAGCGGCTCGAAAAGAAGCTGGAGGCGCATCGCGGGCAATTGATGCGCGCCGCCGTTGAACTCGCCAAGGATTGGCGCACCGACAAATATCTGCGCAATCTGGAGGCGATGATGATCGTTGCCGACAAGGAAGTGACGTTGATCTTAACCGGCAATGGTGACGTGCTCGAACCACTTGATGGCATTGCGGCTATTGGATCGGGCGGAAACTTCGCGCTCTCTGCTGCGCGGGCGCTGATGGATTATGAAGCCGATGCCGAAAAGCAGGCGCGCCACGCGATGAAAATCGCCGCTGAAATTTGCGTTTACACCAACGACCAGTTGACGGTCGAAAGCATGGACAGCGTCAGCTGATCCACAGAAAGCCAATCAAATGAGCCAGAACCTTACTCCCAAGGCGATCGTCGCCGCATTGGACGAGCACATTATCGGTCAGGCCGACGCCAAGCGTGCGGTCGCGGTAGCACTGCGCAACCGCTGGCGTCGCCAACGCCTGCCTGCCGAATTGCGCGACGAGGTAACGCCGAAGAATATCCTGATGATCGGCCCCACGGGTTGCGGCAAAACGGAGATCAGCCGTCGCCTTGCCAAGCTGGCCGATGCGCCCTTCATCAAGGTGGAGGCGACCAAGTTCACCGAGGTCGGTTATGTCGGCCGCGACGTCGAACAAATTGCCCGCGATCTGGTCGAAGAAGCAATCCGCCTCGAAAAGGATCGCCGCCGCGAGGTCGTGCGCGAGGCCGCCGAAGCTGCCGCGATGGAACGCATCCTGAAGCCACTGGCCGGTGACACAGCCAGCGAAGCCACGCGCGAAGCCTTCCGCCAGCGCATTCGCGACCGGCATATGGACGATGTCGAAATCGAGATCGAAGTCGCCGATACTCCACGCATGCCGATGGACATCCCCGGAATGGGTGGCGTTGGCATGATCAACATCGGTGAAATGATGGGCAAGGCATTCGGCCAGAACAACCAGAAGCGCCGCAAGATGAAAGTGCCCGAAGCGTGGGCGAAGCTGGTCGACGAAGAAACCGAAAAGCGTCTCGACCAGGATGATGTCGCGCGCACCGCGATTGCCGATGCAGAGGCCAATGGCATCGTCTTTCTCGACGAGATCGACAAGATTGCGGTCAGTGATGTCCGCGGTGGTTCGGTAAGCCGTGAAGGCGTGCAGCGCGACCTGCTGCCGTTGATCGAAGGCACCACCGTCGCGACCAAATATGGGCCGATGAAGACTGACCATGTGCTGTTCATCGCCAGCGGTGCTTTCCATGTTTCCAAGCCGAGCGACATGCTGCCCGAATTGCAGGGTCGCCTGCCGATCCGCGTCGAGCTGACCGCGCTGACGCAGGAGGATTTCGTCCGCATCCTTTCGCAGACCAAGGCTAATCTGCCGCACCAATATGTGGCGCTGCTAGGCACCGAAGAGGTAGGCCTTGAATTCACCGATGATGCGATTGCAGCCCTCGCCCGCATCGCCGCACAAGTGAATGAAAGTGTCGAGAATATCGGCGCGCGCCGCCTGCAGACAGTTATGGAACGCCTGCTCGAAGATATCAGCTTTGATGCGGAAGACCGGAAGGGCGAGACCATAAAAATCGACGCCGCTTATGTTGAGCAGCAGCTTTCGGGCATTGCAAAGGACGCCGACCTTTCTAAATATGTTCTATAATTGTTCTCAATATCCTGCTATGTGAGTCGGTGCAGGAAGGAGACAGTATATGACCCATCAAGGCGGATGCCATTGCGGCGCGGTTCGTTATGAAGTGAGCGGGGATCCCCAGCATGTGGCGCTGTGCCACTGCAGCGATTGCCGCAAATCCTCGGGCGCTCCGATGGTTGCCTGGGCGGCCTTTACCGAAGAGCAGTTCAAACTGATCGAAGGGGATCCGGTGAAGTTTAATTCGACAGGATCCGCGACGCGTAGTTTCTGCCCGAAATGCGTGGCAGGTCTCGATTATCGCAATGCCGAATTCCCCCCCGCCATTTTCGACCTCCAGTTGGCAATGCCTGATGATCCCGATGCCCTGCCTCCCGGCGCCCATATCCAAACCGCAGAGCGGCTTGGCTGGATGAACAGCGCACATAGCCTTCCGGAATTTGAACGGTTTCCGGGTTAGGTTTTAGCGAGAGGCGACCGCGTCCGGCTCGGGTTCGACGACCATCGTCCAGGTTTTGGCGGCAACCAGATATTTGCGCGCCAATGCCTGCAACTGCTCCGGCGTCACCTTGCTGTAATCGCTGTACAGCCGTCCCAGCGCTTCATAACGCGCCGCATTGTACGTCGCGCCCTCCAGCTCGTTCATCCAGAACAGATTGCCGGTGGTCGCACGCTCAACATATTGCAATATCGGTTCCAACGCGCGTTGCAGTTCATCTTTGCTGACTGGCGTTGCGGCCAGATCCGCTGCAACCGCATTGGCAAATGCGAAAAAGCGGTCCCTGTCCTTGGGCTGCATCTGGCTGTACGCCATCAGAAAGCCACCTGATGTGAATTCGTCCGGCCAGGTTGAGGTTGCATCCGGGCTATAGCTAGCCGCCTGTTCCGACCGGAACTTTTCGAACAGCCTATCGCGGAACAATGCCGCCAGCACTTCCAACTGGCGTGCTTCACTTATTTGCGCCAGCCCTGCCCCGGTAGGCCAACCGATAACCGCAGCCATTTGGTCCTTCGGGCCTTTATGCGTAAAGCGCAGCGGCTTTGCGTTGGCGGCCGGAAAAACAACCTGCGAGGCCTTTTGAGAAACGGTGGCTGCGTTGCGCGGTTTCATTGCGCCAACGGTATTTTGTAGCGCATCGACCGCCTTTTCGGCTTCGAAGTCGCCGAACAGTAAAACCTCTACCGGACCACTGGCCAGCAGGGGCTCCCAAAAAGTGCGGAAAGCCTTGGCATCCAGTTTGCGTACTTCGTCCGGCGTCGGGATTTTCCAACGCGGATCGTTGCCTGACATCCGATACTGCAATTCGCGCTGCAGCACCGCGGTTGCCGACATATCGAAGCTGCGATAGCCCGAAATGGCCAGCGCCTTTTCACGTTCCAAAGGCGCGCTATCCCAATTGGGATTTTCCATTTTTGTGGCGATCAGGCGCAGCTGATCCGCCAAATCCTCCGGTCGCGTTGTCGCGGCATATTCGAACGCATCATTGTCGACATTGAAACCCAATTCAATGCGGCGGCCATTGATCAACTGGTCAATCTGCGTGCGACCGAATTGGGCGATCCCGCTTTCGCTGATGATTCCGGGCCCAGACCACAGAAGTGCAGCCTTGGCCGGTTCCATCGCCTGATAACCACGACCAAAGCGCACCAGAACGCGCACCTGGCCACTTTCCGATTTGTTGGGGAACAGCAGGGCGCGCACGCCATTGGAAAGCTCTACCGATTCCATTTCGAAACGGGGCAGCGGATTACGGACGATAACCTGTGCAGGCGCGCCCAATTTGGGCAGATCGTCAAAGCCAATCGCCTTTTCCGCAAGCCTGGCAGATGTCGCCGCCGCAACCGGATCGGTCAACGCCTTGGCTAGTCTCGCATCGGCATCCGCACCATCATCGACCGGCGTCGTTCGCAATATGCGCACTGCATCGGCGGCAAACAGCGCTTGCGTGGCAGCCAGCAACCGTTCTGGCGTGAACTTGTCGCGCATATTTTCATAGACAGCGACAACGGTATCGGGTGCTGCGATGGTTTCCCGGATATCGACAGCCTTGACGATATCGTCCGACTGCTTGGCCGCTGCCTCGAATGGATAGCTATCGCGCATCGTGCGCAGCGCATTGCCGAACAGCGCGAGTTCCCGATCAATGTCTGCTTGCGAAGGCGGCGTCGTAACAGCATCCTCGATAATAGCGCGCACGTCACGCACTGCTTGCTGCCAATTGTCGCCGATAGGCGTGATAATGACCGTGGTTGTGTCGGCGCTGCGCGAAATATCTTCCTGCCCCACCTCGGCAACGCTGAACGTGGACCCGGCCCGCGCCTGAGTCACCAGTCGGCGATTCACGATTTGCTGGGCTAAAGCATCGATCAGCAACTGCTCGTTATAGGCAATAGTATCGGCAACTTTTTCCCAAGGCCGAGCATAGATGAGCGCAACATTGGGCGGCAGCGTTGGTGCAACCACTGTTTTGGCGACTATACCCTTCGGATCGGGCTTTCCGAAATCGGGATCAGCGACCGGTTTCCCCTGGCCCTTCCATCCCCCAAAATGCTGACGAACCAACCGTTCCAGTTCGGCTGGTTCAGCGTCTCCGGCGATCGACACCACAACTTTTTCGGGGCGATACCAGCGGCGGTGAAACTCTTTCAGCCCAGCCGCCGACGCCGAATCGAGGCTTTCCAACGTCCCGATTGTCGAACGCTCGGCGAGACGTTGACCCTGAAAAGCGTGCCGCCGCATCGCTTCACCCAGATCCATGCCAGCACCCGCAGACTCGCGCAGCTCGGCCTGCACGATGGCGCGTTCGGCATTCAAAGCGCTTTCCGAAATATTCGGCGCACGCACCATGCCCGCGAGAATTTTCAGCGACTCGTCCAAGGTTGCGGCTGAACTGTTTGGCAAATCCAGCTTATACACCGTCTGCGTTGGCGTAGTCTGGGCGTTGCTGTCGCTGCCAAAGGTGACGCCGAAGCGCTGCCAGATGCGCTTTGCTTCTCCATCGGGAACATGTTCCGACCCACGAAAGGCCAGATGCTCCATCAGGTGCGCAAAGCCGAGCTCATTGTCCTCTTCGTGCAGCGCCCCCGCATCCACACGCACGCGGATAGAGATTTGTCCCGCCGGGACGACGTTCTTTTTCACGGCATAGCGCAAGCCGTTGTCGAGCACGCCAAAGGTCCAACTTGCGTCGACCGGGACGTCGCTATTCTCGTAAAGCCAGGGGGTTTGGGTAGCTACAGTCGCGGTTGCCGGTGCAGCTTCGGCAAAGACGGCTTGTGCAGGGATGAGCAGCGCGAGCGCGGTCGCGAGGCGAAGACTATGGAGCAATTTCATCGACCGGCTTCCTGCTGCCTCGTCGATTGACGCAGGATGAATAGGCGGTCAAATCCCGCCATCGACACTGTCATAACCTAATCCGGCGAGCCCTGAACGCAACGCCTCTACACAGGCCGCGAGCTGGTGCGCTTCGGTCGAGCGTATCACGAAATTCGCCCCCACCCGCCCTTCGCGGAAGAAGGGATAGCTGCCGATCTGGCATCCTTCATGCGCCTTTTCGGTATCGCCGAGCAGCTTGGCAATCTCGCTTTCCGCGACCCAGCAACCGATCTGGTGCGAAAGCAGCGGCGCACCGCCCTCCAGCGTACCAGTCAGCGCGTCTAACATGCCAGCGGTGATATGCGGCACGCCTGCCATGATGAAGATATTGCCGGTCTTGATACCGGGCGCGCCCGACATTTTATTGGGGATCAGGTCCGCTCCATCGGGCACGCGGGCCATGCGCAGCCTCTGCTCGGTCACGCCGCCGCGCGTTTCATAATAGCGTTCGAGGATTTCCTTGGCGCCCGGCTGGACCCCCACCGGACCCCCGAGCCCCTTGGCAATCGCCTCGCCGGTAATGTCATCATGCGTCGGCCCGATCCCGCCGGTGGTGAACAGATAATCGTTGCGCGCGCGCAGCGTGTTGACTGCCTCGACAATCGCCTCCTCGACATCGGGCACCACGCGCACCTCGCGCAGGCGGATGCCCTGCACGTTCAGCCAGAGGGCGATCTGGCTGATATTCTTGTCCTGCGTGCGGCCGGAAAGGATTTCGTCGCCAATGATGACGAGCGCGGCGGTGTAGATGCGGTTTGAGGTCATGGGGATGGCATAGCCGCAAAGACTCCCCTCGCAAAGCACGGATAAAGCGCCTATATGCGCCCCATGAACCAATATGTTGCCGTTACCGCCGAAGAGGCCGCAATCCCGCGTGACGGGGTGATCAAGCTGCACGGGGCGGAAGCCTTTGAAGGCATGCGTAAGGCAGGCCGCCTTGCCGCCGAAATCCTCGATGCGCTCACCACCTTCGTCGTGCCCGGCGTGACCACTGGCGAGATCGACGATCTGGTACGCGAAATGACGCTGAAGGGCGGCGGCATTCCCGCGACGCTCGGCTATCGTGGCTATACGCACAGCTGCTGCACCAGCATCAACCATGTCATCTGCCACGGCATCCCATCGGACAAGAAGCTGAAGGACGGCGACATCGTCAATATCGACGTCACCCCGCTGCTCGATGGCTGGCATGGCGATTCGAGCCGGACCTATCTGGTCGGCGATGTGCCGCTGAAGGCGCGGCGGCTGGTCGATGTGACCTATGAATGCCTGATGCTGGGCATTGAGCAGGCAAAACCCGGCAACCGCATCGGCGATATCGCCCATGCGATCCAGACCCATGCCGAGGCGCACCGCTATGGCGTGGTCCGCGAATTTTGCGGGCACGGCCTTGGCCGCCTGTTCCATGACGCACCCGAAGTCGTCCACGCCGGCCGCCCCGGCACCGGGCCCGAACTGAAACCCGGCATGATCTTCACCATCGAACCGATGATCAACATCGGCAAACCGCACGCCAAGGTGCTGGAAGATGGTTGGACGGCGGTAACGCGGGATCGCTCATTGAGCGCGCAGTTCGAACATAGCATCGGGATTACCGAAGACGGCTGCGAGATCTTTACTGCGAGCCCGAAGGGGCTGAATAAGCCGCCTTATTGAGAGCTGGAATGTTTGCATTTTGGGAAGTTTGAGCACCCCAAAAATGTGCCGTATCGGCCACTCCGTTCCACCATGTGCCCGCTACATCCCTCACGGGGGCAGCTAGGCCTCATCGGCGACGAGGAAAACAAAGTCGGTTGCGGCGGCTGTTGCTTTACTGAACGTCGTTTCTGATATTGCTGATGTTTGAACTGCCAAGGCGGAATATTATCGTCCAAGGCCCAAATTCCACGCCTATGTCGCTGTGCGTCGGAAAACGCATCCATATACCGCTCGTCCGGCCCGTAACGCTCAAGCACCCACGCCCAGCCATTCACCACCATCTCTAGCTCTATATTTCTTGTAATATAGGAGCGTTCCCAGAACGCTGCGATCAACGAACGAAGCCCGCTAGTTGGAGCTTCTTTTTCCAGAGGTTTGGCCGCCGTCAAATAAGGGACACAAACAATGCGATTGTGCCGGTCAACAATTTGACCAGTGTCCGACTTGTAAAGGATCGAGAGATCTACATTGCATCCACCGATGAGCGAGTTGAGAAAATCTCTCGCCTCAAGTCCACCTTGCTGGCCTATCTCAGGCGCGTCGACAAAGCCAAATCGGACGCCGACTTCAAATTCGACATTGCGTTGGTGATTTCTGAGCTTCGTCAAGAACCCATCACCATCAAAGACCTTCAGAACAGGTACTCGTAGAGTATCCGCTTCTGGTTCTTCTGGTACGATTATAGGCGTGGTTTCATGATCCATTCCAACCATCTTAGGAGTAGATGGTTAAGTTACCAAGATATCACAACCGCAACCCACTCACCTCATCCAGACCGGCCATGATGTTCAAATTCTGCACGGCTGCACCGCTGGCGCCCTTGCCCAGATTGTCGAGCATCGCCATCAATCGCACCTGATCGCCCTTGGGCGAGCCCATGACATAGAGATCGAGCCGGTCGCTCGGTTCCTGTGAGTTGAGGATCAGCAGTTCGGACGGCGCCATGTCGGCGTGCACCTTCACCACCGGTGAACCCGCATAATGTTCCATCAGGCAGGCGCGCATTTCTTCGGGGCTGTCGCTGCCGGGCATCACCGAAATCGGCAGCGGCACCTCGACCATCATGCCGCGGAATGCTTTGACGACGGCGGGTGAAAAAATCGGCGCGAGCGCCAGCCCGGCGTGGAGCTGCATTTCAGGCACATGCTTGTGGCTGAGGTCTAGGCCATAGGTGCGGAAACCAATATCCGCCCCCTCGCCTTCGAACCGTTCGATCAGGGCCTTGCCGCCGCCCGAATAGCCCGACACCGCATTGACCGTATAGGGCCAGTCCGACGGGATCAGGCCAGCGGCCACCAGCGGCGCTACCAGCCCGAGGAAACCGGTGGGGTAGCAGCCCGGATTGGAAACAAAGCGCGCCGCCGCGATCCGTTCATGCTGGCCCTTTTTGAACTCCGGAAAGCCATAGGCCCAATGCGGGTCAACACGGTGCGCTGTGGAGGCATCGATCACGCGAGTGCGATCATTGGCGATCATCGCAACCGCTTCCTTCGCCGCATCATCGGGCAGGCAGAGGATGACGAAATCGGCATCGTTCAACGCTTCACGACGGGCAGCGGCATCCTTGCGCTTTTCTTCGGGCAAGATGATCTGCGCAAACTCGCTGCGGCCCGAAAGCCGGTCGGCGATTTCGAGGCCGGTTGTGCCGACTGCGCCGTCGATGAAAACCGATTTGGTCACAGCTTCACGCGTTTCCGCGCCAGCACTGGCTGCTCATGCTCGGCAAAACGCGCGGTTGCATCAACCAAAGGCTCCACCGAAACCGCCATCGCAGCGCCATTGGCGTGGATCAGGTTGCTCTCGTCCGCCATGATACCGACATGGCCGGGGAAGAAGACAAGATCGCCGCGCTGCAGCTTTTCACCCGCACCCAGTTCTTCACCAAAGCCCGCTTGTTGCATATCTGCATCGCGCGGGGCCTTGATGCCTTTGAGGCCGAATACGAGCTGCACAAGCCCCGAACAGTCGAGCGCATCGCCGCTGCGTCCGCCCCAGCTATAAGGCACGCCGACCAGTTTTTCGGCGAGGTCTGCTGGATCGCCCTCAACCTTGCCGGGTTCAGACAGATGCACGCGCGGAATCCAGCCGCCTTCGCACGCCAGAAACTTGTCGCATTCGCTGGGTTCGCCGCAGACAATCTGCGCGCCCATCGGATAGCGGGCAAGGACAGGAGCCTTGATCGAGGGCGTCGCAACCAGCAAAGTGGCAGGTGCGTTCACCACATGCGTCGCGGTGAAATCATCGCCCAGATCGGCAAAGCGCAGATAGCCGAGATAGTCATCGTGCAGGCAATAGCCCCAAGCCCATTCGCCTGCGACGTCGAGCACGGCAAATTCTTCGCCATGCATCAGCGCGCTGACCGGCATCGAGGAGAGATGCGGTTCGGCATGGATTTCGGTGACCGGCGCAATACCCGTGCGCAGCATCGGCACCGCATAATGCGGCGCAAACAGTTTTCCGGCGAGCTTGATGTCCGCCAGATCGCCGCGGATCGGCGTCGTGCGCTTGTCGCCTTCGATGCTATGCCCGCTGAGGCGATAGGTCGCGCGTTGTTTGGGTGGCGTATCGGCCAAAATATTTCCCCTGACTAAGCGCGCCCCTTAGCGGACCGGATAGGCCTGCGACAAGTAGCGATAAACCGCGCGCAGCCCAAGCGCCTCGCCGCCCTTGGGCCGCCCCGGCTTGGCGGTCGGACGCCAAGCGAAGGTATCGAGATGCGCCCAGCGCACTTCATCGGGCACGAATTTCTGCATGAACAAGGCCGCAGTGATCGCGCCTGCGAAACTACCACCCGCATTGGCGGTGTCGGCAATGGCGCGATCGAGCAGATCGGCATAGGGCTTCCACAACGGCATCCGCCAGAGCGGGTCTGCCACCGCCTTGCCTGCATCGAGCAAGCCCTCTGCCAATTCATCGTCATTGGCGAAAAGTGCTGGCAAATCCGGCCCAAGTGCTACGCGTGCGGCACCAGTAAGGGTCGCAAAATTGACGATCAGGTCTGCCTTGTCCTCGACTGCCTTGGCTAAAGTATCGGCAAGGATAAGCCGCCCTTCGGCATCGGTATTGTCGATCTCGACATGGATACCCGCACGGCTCTTCACAATGTCTCCTGGACGGAGCGCTCCGCCAGCGACGCAGTTCTCGACCGCGGCCACCAACAGGTGCAACCGCACCGGCAGATGCGCCTTCATGATCAGTTCGGCCAGCGCGAGGGCATGCGCAGCCCCACCCATATCCTTTTTCATCAGCCGCATGCCGACCGCGCTTTTCATCGAAAGCCCGCCCGAATCGAACACCACGCCCTTGCCGACGATGGCGATGCGCGGATGGCGTTCGTCGCCCCATTCAAGCTCGATCAGCCGCGGCGCGTAA
>NZ_CALMSV010000128.1 GCF_937872355.1 uncultured Sphingorhabdus sp.
GAAAATTCAAGATCGAGTGCTGTCGCAAAAATCGGTTTGCCATCGAGCCAAGTAGCGCGCGCATCGTCCAGCAGGCGCCAGCACAGCGCGAGATATGGCCAGAACATGCGGGCTGTCGGCCCTGTCACATGTCGCTCGGTAATGGCCATTGCCCTAATCGGATCGCCTGCGCGTAAATGGTGGCGCACCCTGCACAGATCGATGCCGGGGTCGGCCAGGTCGGCGACCGTATCGAACAATGTGGGATCATTCCGCGCGTCGCCGGATTCACTGGCAAGATATAAAGCGGCAAGTTCAAGCGTGCGATTGCCCGGCAACCGGGCTTGTGCGGCGTTCAGGACATTCGCGGCGCGTTTCCAATCCTTACGCTGCGCATGCAACTGGAACCAGGCCATATAGAGCGCGACATTTTGCGGCTCGGCCTTGGCAGCGATTACAAAGCTGCGGTCGAAATCCGTTCCATCCCCTTCGGTAATGCGCTGCACGGCAAGGATGCGGTGCCCTTCGACCCAGCCGGGGGCAACCGCCAATGTTTCCTCGAGCAGCAGTTGCGCACTGCCGCTATCCCCCTCGGCCGCCAAGGCGAGCGCGTGATTGCGGATGATATCCGCGTTTGAGGGCATAAGTTGCCGTGCTTTGGCGAACAGATCGGCAGCAGGCTGCCAGCATTCAAAGCTAATCTGCGCCAGTCCGAAAGCTGCGCGCGGATCATCGGGATTGAGTGTGGCGGCTGTTCGGATTGTATCCAGCGCTTCTTCCATATGCTGCGCATCGCGCAACGTGGCGGCACGCTGAACGAGATCGGTCAAACCGCCGGGGCCTTGCAGTGTTGATCGATAAATTGCTGGTGCGTCGGTTGCTGCACCGCCGCAGCCGCCATCGCCGCGCGCAATTTGCGAAGCCATTCGCGCCCTTCATCGTTGCGATATGCGCCTATCGGATCGCTGGCCTCTGGAATATTGCCCTGGCCGATATGCACAGCATGCCAACTGGGCGCGCCGAACAGATCCATGTCACGTGCGATATGGCGGCCATAGCGACGGAAATGGTCGATTTTGAACTGCAGCGTGTCGGGGATGTCCATCGCAGCGCAATAACGCCACAACTCGCTGTCATCACGCTCGGTCAGTTTGTAATGCAGGATCAGGAAATCGCGTATGCGTTCAAATTCGGTGGTCGCGATATGGTTATATTCGTCGATTAGCAGCGGATCGAAATCACGATCGGGGAATAGCGCGAGCAGCTTTGAAATTCCGGCCTGGATCAGATGCAGGCTGGTCGATTCCAGCGGCTCCATGAACCCGCTCGACAGGCCGATGGCGATGACATTCCTGTTCCAGAATTTGCGCCGCATGCCGGTAACGAAGCGAAGGCGATTGGGATCGGCAAGTGGTTCGCCATCCAGATTGGCAAGCAGCGTTTCGAGCGCGGCGTCGTCGGACAGGAACTTGCTTGAATAGACATAGCCATTACCGGTGCGGTGTTGCAGCGGGATACGCCATTGCCAGCCCGCCTCACGCGCGGTTGATCGCGTATAGGGGGTCGGTAAACCATTTTTGGCACAGGGGATTGCTACCGCGCGGTCGCAGGGCAGCCAGTGCGTCCAATCCTCATAGCCGGTTTGCAATGTGCCTTCGATGAGCAGCCCACGAAAGCCCGAGCAATCGATGAAAAGTTCAGCGTCGAGTTTGCGGCCATCCTGCAACGTGACGCCGTCGACAAATCCGTTTTCGCCATTCAACCGGACATCGGCAATCTTGCCCTCAACCCGCTTTACGCCGCGCTTTTCGGAATAGCTGCGCAGGAAACGCGCATAGCGGCCGGCATCGAAATGATAGGCATAGTCAAAGGTCGACAGCACATTGCGCCCCTCGGGGCTTGGCAGGTTGAACCGGCCCGCCTTGGCCATTTGCCATGCCATGCTGAGTTCGTCGAAATCGCTCGCTTCGCCCGCAACGCGGTCGCGCAACCATTGCTGGTGCACCGACAATATGTCGTATGGTTTTCCATGCGGACCAAAGGGGTGAAAATAGCGATTGCCGAGATTGCCCCAGTCGACAAATTCGATCCCGAGTTTGAACGACCCTTGCGTCTCGCGAACGAATTCGCGCTCGTCGATGCCGAGCATCTGGTTGAAGGTGCGGATCGGCGGGATGGTCGCTTCGCCAACGCCGACGGTGCCGATTTCTTCGGATTCGACCAAAGTGATCGTGCAGCCCTGTGTGAGCACGTTGGACAAGGCAGCCGCAGTCATCCACCCGGCGGATCCGCCGCCGACTATCAGGATTTCACGTATCGCCTTGTCGGTGTTTGTCACATCCGCCTCATCTCAAAAATGCGCGCGCTGCGCCAATGAAAAAGGGGACTGCAAGGGCTGGGCCGCTGCAATCCCCGAATATCTGAGCAGACCGTGGAGGCAATCTGCCAGAGTTAATCCTCTTCGGTGGAAGGCGCGCCCGTTGCGACCCGGCGCGCCTTCGCTCCCCCGATCAGAAACTGAAACGCAGCGAGCCTGTGAAGGTCTGGCCAATCACCGGGGTTCCAGTGATACCCGCCGGCGTTCCGGTCTGGAACACGCCCACACCATTGCCGCGTGCGTCATAGGTGTTGAACAGGTTGTATACGTTGAGGCCAAGCTCGAGATTTTCCATCGGACGCACCTTCAAATTCGTATTGAAGACCGTCTTGCCGGGATATTCGAGCGTACCGTCGAAGGTTCCCGACTGGCCAACCGCGGTGACGCCGAGCGTTGCGATGTCGCCAAAGTCGTACGAACCGGTCAGCGAGTAGCTGAGATCAGGGATGCCGAGTGCGCGGCCAAAATTGGCCGAACCTGCCACCTGCGTACCGTTGCGCGTTGAAGTGAACTTCTGCTTCGCCTTGGTGTAAGTTGCGTTGGCGATGAAGTTGAAATCACCGAAGTTCAGCGTCGCGAAGAATTCCGCACCTTTAGTTTTGAAGCTGTTGTCGATGACGCAGCCGCCGCCAGGGCAGATGCCGGTAACGGTGGGTTCAAAGTCGCTGCGCTTGAAATCGCCCTTCAGCAGGGTGAATTCGACCGAGTAACGACCGCCGCCTATCGAGCCACGGTTCTTCACGCCGATTTCATGCTGGGTGACGAAGTCGACCGAAGGCGTCACGCCATCGGTGCAGGCCAGCGCGGTCGCCTGTGCACGGGTGCAGAGGCTGCCATCGGCGTTAAACTTGCCGCTGACGGTCTGGCGGTCGCTGTTGAAGCGGCCACCCTTTGAGGTGCGACCAAAGAGCGACAGGTCAGGCGAAACCTTCCACAGACCGCCGACGGTCCAGCTGGTGTAGCTGCGTGCGTAGTCGAGGATTTCGCGAGCGCCATTGGCGGTCATCGTCGGGATGAGAACGCCGTTGGAGTTGATGTTGAACTCCGCACCGCCACCGATGGTGTAACCAGCTGCCTTCACGCGCTCGAAGCGGACGCTGCCGTCGAGGTTGAAGTCGTCATTGTCGAGTACCAGCTGCATGTAAGGCGCGGTGTTGGTGTAGGACAGATCGTAATCACGGGCGCAGCAATTGCCCCAATTGTTGTTGTAACCGGAAATACCTTCCTGCGTGATCTTGTTGGCGACGCCGGTAAGCGTCGCGCTGTCATAAAGATCAAGCTGTGACGGGCTGTTGCCGCTGAGTTCGCGCAGCGATTTGTTGACGTGCCAGTCCATCGCAATGTCCTGGTCCATGTAGAAATAACCGACGCGCGCAGTCAGTTCGGCAAAACCGGTGTCGAACTTGCCCGCCAGCGTCAGATCGTTGACCAGGCTGCCCAGATCGCGGATGTTGGTTTTCACGTTGACGTTATTGTCGACATATTGGCCGGTATAGAGCTGTCCGGCATTCGGCCCGCTGGCGTAACGGATCGCGGCAACGGTGCGGCCGTTAACGGTCGAGCCAAGGATACTGACACTGGTCGCGATGCCGAGGAAGGGCGAGGCGAAACCACCGCTGATGTCGGACCAGCGGAAGTTGTTGTCGACGGTGAAGTTATCCGAGAATTCGTAGTGGAACTGGCCACCTATCGACTTCTGCTTGGTAGTGATGCCATCCATGTCGACCCGCTCAAGATTGCCGTCGCGGTTGTAGATCAGGAAGCTCTGATTATACTTCGAATAGTTGGTGTCCTTGCGGCCATCAAAGCCGGGCCACGGACCGACCGAAGTTACCTTGCCGCCGCTGATGCGTGCAAGGGCAGGGGCACCGGTATAGTTGGGTTCCTGCGTATCGGCATATTTGAACAGCAGGCGGAAATAGCCCTTGCCGTCATCAAATTCCTTGGTGAGGTTGGCCTTTACCTGCAGGCTTTCGCTGGTGTTGTAACCGGCGTCGAGCGGACCACGGCCCTTTTTGAAAAAGCCGCCGACATGGAAATTCATGCTGTCAGTGAGCGAACCGCCATAGCGGAAGTTGAGCTGGGTTTCGTTATAGTCGATGCCCTTTTTGAGCTCCACATAACCACCCTCTTCGCGGCCATAATTGCTGATATAGTTGATAACCGCACCCGGTGCCTGCGAAGCAAAGGTTGTGGCTGAGCCGCCGCGAACCGCTTCGACATTGGCGACGGTCGGATCGAATTTGGTGAAATAGTCGTTGTTACCGAACTGGATGTCACCGAAGAGAACGACGGGCAGGCCGTCTTCCTGCAGCTGCACGAACGGTGCGCCACCGGTTGCCACGGGCAAACCGCGAACCGCGATGTTCGAGTTGCCGCCGGGACCGGAGGTGCCGGGCACTTGGATACCGGGAAGAAGCTTGAAAACTTCGGCTTCCGAGCTCGGCTGGAAATCCTGGATCATCTGCGCGCTGACGCTGGTGACCGAGATCGAGCTTTCAATCTTCGTCTGGTCACGGCCTGATGCCGTAACGACGATTTCGTCGAGCATGCCGGCTTCTTCTTCAGCCGGTGCCGCTTCATCCTGCGCCATTGCAGGGGTAGCCATTGCCAGCGCCAGAGTCGCTGCAGATGCAAATGTCCTTAGATATGCCTTGCGCATAACACCTCCCAGTAACGATCCTATCCTATCGCCGCAGGCCTTTCATGGCCGACGATCGCATGCGTTGGATACATCAATAACAATCGATTGCAATGGAAAAATGCAATCGATTGTATTTCGCGCTAGACGTTGCAAAAATGCCGCAAATTCGCCTTGCAATCCTATGCTGTTATCCGGCAAAGATAAAAGGCAACAGGGAATTCAGCCAAACATGGTCAAGGTTCGGACAATCAAGGATATCGCCGAACTCGCCGGTGTTTCGACCGGCACGGTTTCGCGTGCGCTGGCGGGGTCTGAACTTATCAGCAAGAAAACGCGGGAGAAAATCCAGGCGCTGGCTGACGAGCATGGATTTCGGCCGAACATCATGGCGCGCAATTTGCGTATTCAGCGCACAGGTGCCATCGGGGTACTGATCCCGCTAGGGCACGAAACCGGTCAGCATATTTCGGATCCCTTTTTCATCACAATGCTTGGCCTGCTCGCCGATGCGCTGACTGAAAAAGGTTATGACCTTGTCCTGTCGCGCGTCATCCCGACCGATGGCAACTGGCTCGACCGCTTTGTCGATTCGGGACGCGTCGACGGGCTAATTGTCATCGGCCAGTCGGATCAGGTCGCAACGCTCGACAGAGTTGCGGCGCGCTATCGGCCGTTGGTCGTCTGGGGGGGCTATACCGAGGGGCAGGTGCATTGCTCGGTCGGCTCGGACAACCGCAAAGGGGGCTACATCGCAGCCAAACATTTGCTCGAACGCGGATGCAGCAGGTTGGCCTTTTTCGGCGATCCCAAAGCGTTGGAAATCGGGCAGCGGCTGGAAGGGTGTCGTGATGCCATGGCAGATGCCGGGTTGTCTGATCGCTTGACCGTTCTGCCCGCACATCTGGTTGCAGAGGCCGCGCATCCCGACATTGCCCGCTTTTTAGGTTCGGTCAGCGAACGGCCACAAGGCATCGTAGCCGCGTCTGACGTTATTGCGATGAGCGCGCTGCGGGCGCTATCCGAGTTCGGACTTGCGGTTCCCGGTGATGTCCATGTCATTGGTTATGACGGGCTGGCTATTTGTGAACAAACGGTGCCGCGCCTGTCGACCGTCAGCCAGGATCTGACGCAAGGCGCGCACCATATGGTCGATATGCTTCTGCGCCGTATTGCGGGCGAAGACACGCAATCGGTGGTGATGGAACCGCAACTGATCGTCAGGATGTCGAGCTGAGCGCAACGGCCAGCGCGCCGAGCAAGCCGGACTGTTCGCCAAGCCCCGGTGCAACAATCACTTTTTCCGGATCACCTGCAAAATAGCCTGCGGCAGCAGCTCTGGCTTCGGCACGCACCAGGTCGAGCAGTCCTGTCGTACCCGTCACTCCACCGCCCAATACGATACGCTCGGGCTCCATGACGGCCTGAAAGGTGACCATGGCCTGCGCCAGATACCATGCGATAATGGCTGTGCCGGGATGACCGACTTCGAGTTCGGAGAGCGAGCGGCCCCAGCGCGCGATGATTGCCGGTCCGCTGGCAAGGCCCTCGAGGCAATCGCCGTGGAAGGGGCAACTGCCTCTGAATTCGGTGTCGTCGGGGGGACGGGGGA
>NZ_CALMSV010000129.1 GCF_937872355.1 uncultured Sphingorhabdus sp.
TGAAGGCGAGCCTGCGACGGGTAGCAGCGAGGCAGTCTATCGCGAACTACTACAGCTGATCGAGGCGAAGTCGGGCACCAAGCTGCGTGTCCTCACCGATATAATTGCAGGTGCCAGCGCAGGCGGGATCAATGGCGTATTCCTGTCACAAGCCATCGTCACCGGACAGTCGCTCGAACCGCTGACCGATCTGTGGCTCGAAAATGCCGATGTCGAAGTGTTGCTCGATCCTGATGCACGACCGCTATCGCGCTTTTCCAAATTCTGGGCCGCGCCAATTGCCTGGGCAGTATTGCGGCGGCGCGGCGGCGCGGTTGCGCAAACGGTCGCGAAAGAGGCGCAGGACGAAGTGGCAACCAAGCTATCGGGCTTTGTCCGCGCACGCTGGTTCCAGCCGCCTTTTGGCGGGCGAGGCTTTTCGACCTTGCTGCTCGACGCATTGCAGGCGATGGAGAAAAAGGGCGTGACGCGTCCCCTGCTACCGGCGGGCCAGCCGCTCGACCTGTTCGTCACCGTGACCGATTTTCATGGCCATCGCGAACAGTTGCAACTCAACAGCCCGAGCAATGTTACCGAGAATGAGCATCGGTTGACGATCGGCTTTTCGACGCGCGGTCAGGATGCCGGCCAACTCGCCCACCCGGCGGAACTGGTATTTGCCGCCCGCGCAACCGCCAGCTTCCCCGGCGCCTTCCCGCCCTTTACGGTGCGAGAGCTGGATGGCCTGCTGCAAACCCGCGCCATTGGCTGGGACGGGCGCGAAGCTTTCCTCCAGCGCATCCTGCCGCAGCAGTTCGAGGCAGGAAGTGTTGAGGACGCTTTCCTGATCGACGGTTCGGTTCTCGCCAATGCCCCGTTCGCGCAGGCGATTGATGCACTGCGCAACCGGCCTGCCCGGCGCGAGGTCGACCGACGCTTCGTCTATATTGATCCCAAGCCGGGCATGCCGAGCTTTCGTGTGCGCGGGCGGGGGAAAACAACAGACGGGCATTTGAAACCACCCGGCTTCTTCTCCACCATCTTTGGCGCAACGTCGGACATCCCGCGAGAACAGCCGATCCGCGACAGCCTGACCGCCATTGAAGGCCGCTCCCAACGCATCGCCCGCATGCGCGAGATCACCGACCATCTGGAGATCGAGGTTGAGCATATGATCGAGGTCATGCTCGGCAAGACATGGTTCCTGACCAAACCGACCCCCGAGCGCCTCCGCAAATGGCGGCTGACGATGCTGCAGAAATCGGCGGCGGCGACGGGCTATAGCTCCCCCGCCTATGCCCATCTGCGGATGATGGGGGTGCTCGACGACCTGGCCGCCACCGCACGACGGCTGTGCCCAGACGCGAGGAGCGAGCATTGCCGGATGCTGCGCGATGCACTGTGGGGCGAAATCTGCCGCCGCGGGCTGGACAAGATGACCGGTCCAAGAGGCAAGGTGATGGCCGCGGAATCGATGGCCTTCTTCCGCGAGCAGGACGTCCGCTTCCGCATACGGCGGCTGCGTTTCCTCGCGCGCCGCCTTGCCGAGGATGTGGAGGTGATGGCTGACATACCCCCACATGTGGCAGACCGGCTGCGGCAAGCGATCTATGCCTCGCTCGCGCATTTTCTTGAAGTCGAGACATCCGAATATCTGGGGGTCGATGTGGCTGAAGCGGTTCGCCACGGCGTCGACAATCCGGGGGCACTGCTCGACCTGTTGGCTTCGCGGCGCAATCTGGAAGCGGCGGATGCTGCGACAGATTCCGCGCTGAACGCAGCTTTGAGCGACGTTCCCGAAGCCGCTACCCGCAAAATCCTGCTCGGATATCTCGGCTACATCCTTTATGACATCGCGACCCTTCCCTTGCTGCAAGGCGAAGGATTGGACGAGTTTGATCCAATCAAAGTCGACCGCATCTCCCCCGACGATGCGACAACCATCCGCAAAGGCGGGGCCGCCGCGACCCTGAAAGGCATCGAGTTCAACAATTTCGGCGCCTTTTTCAGCCGCGCCTATCGCGAGAATGACTATCTCTGGGGCCGCCTGCACGGCATCGACAGGCTGGTTGATATCGTGCTCTCGTCGATGCCCGGCACGGTATCAGCCGAACAGGCCGAGGTACTGGCGATCAAGAAAAGGGCTTTTGAAGCCGTGCTGGAGGCCGAAGTGCCGAGGTTGAAACGGATTCAGCCCTTGATCGAGGAACTGCGCGCGGAGATTGCGGCGATCACGCCGGCTTAAGCGTTCCGTACACCATCTCGATAAAGCGATCCGCCGTGATGAACCCGCTGGGGTTCACGCCATAGCCATCGGCGGGCTTCATCGCCTTGATCTCTTCGAGCGTCTTACCCGACTTTATTGCGCCATCTATTTTCCCGACAATCCCCGACACCATGTCGGGATAGGCCAGCAGCTCGGCCCTGCTCGCCCCCGGGCCGTGGCCGGGAATGATCTTGGTCTGGTCATCGGCCATCGCTAACGTTTTCTCCGCCGCAGCGATCACCCCGCGCACATCGCCGCCGCTGCTGCGGTCGACAAAGGGAAAGCTCATCTTGTGGAAGAACAGGTCGCCCATGTGAATGACATTGGACTTGGTCCAGTGAACGATGCTGTCGCCATCGGTATGCGCGGGCGGGACGGAGATGACGCGCACTTCCTCGCCATTGAGATGCAGCTTCAGGCCTTCAGCATAGGTAATCACCGGCAATGCCACTTTGGGGCTGGCTTTTACCTCGCCAAATTGGGTTGTCTGGTCGCTGGCCATGCGGACGCGGACATTGTCATGCGCCATGATCAGCGCACCGGCCTTGCCGAAATTTTCGTTCCCGCCGCTGTGATCGCCATGCCAGTGGGTGTTGATCAGGAATTTGACCGGGCTGGCGCCAAGCGCCGCGACTGCTGCTTGGATCTTGGGCGTGAGCGGCGCGAACTGATCGTCGATCAGCACCGTGCCGTCTTCACCATGCGAAACGCCGATATTGCCGCCAGCACCGAACAGCACCGAAACGCCGGGAGCCAATTGTTCGGCTTTCACCTCGACCTTGCTGAAATCCTCTTGGGCACAAAGCGGGCTGGCAAAAGCACTGGTCAGCAGGGCAGCGGTAAGCAGGCGGTTGATCATGACGACTCTCCTCAAAATCGGATCAGGCCGCGCCTTCTAGCTTGATTTCGCCTGCATCGGCGAGAGTTTTCAACATCACTGCCGCACCACATTGTTGCGACTTGGCTGTTTGGCTGAACTTGCCGTCGGCGACGAACTTGCCGCGTTCATAATGGTTGGAAAAGCTCCACAAATAAGGCGTCGGCACGCCAAGCCCGCGATAGCCGAGACCATTATAGGCCTCCAGCCGGTAGAGTGTGCGCTCAAGGCCCCAGTCGCTCTGCCCGACATAGCCTAGCAAACGAAGCGCATCCTTAGCGCTCGATTCCCAGTCTGATGGCGGCAGCCATTTGGTCGGGCGGCCTGCGGGCACCTGTCGCGTCCGCGAGGTGAGCGGGAAATCGCCGTTGTGGAAATGCGCACGGAAGTTGAAGCTGGCTTCGAGCCCATGGGTAACAGCGATAAAATGCCACGGCACGCCGGTTTGCGCCGCAACCTTTTCATAGCGATCGCGCGATTTGCGGATCAGGGCCATGTGCCAATCGACCGATTCCTGATATTGCGGACGCACAACGAGTTTGCGGAACATGCGGCGATATTCGGACTTCAACGTCGCAAAATCACGCGATTTGCTCAGCGGTTTATCGGGTTCGTCTTCGGAGGTTGTTTCCGGCACCATTTGCTGCGGTGTCGGTTCAATCGACGGTGGTGCATCCGGCGCTGGCGGCGCACCGGGCACGAAAATGACTTCGCCCTGTGCGGGTTCCGGCTGGTCCAAATAACGTTGACGTTCGGGCACGAATGGTTTCAGGCCCAGTGCACCGAGCCCGAGCTTCAGTGCCTCGGGCAATTCGTGTTGGTTCTGGTGCAACTCTGCGAGCAGTTCCCCAGCCTGATCGGCAAATTGCACATCAATGGGCTCACTACGGTCAATCAGCGCAACCAGTCGGGGCATGGCGAACTGGTATAGCGAGTCGGCGACATCGGCGAGCGATTGCCCCTTTCGCGTTTCCAGCGGGGATTTGGGAAACCCTCTGCGATCAGCCTCCCGTTCGAGCTGAACAACTGATTCCGCCATCCGAAGGTAGTTCAAAGGCTTGCGCGGGATCAGATCGACAACCTGTTTAGGCAAATCAAGCCCAAGGATGCGGCCATCCTGCGCGTTGATGCGTGTTCCGATGAACGTAGCAGCGACACCGCCGCCCGCTAACCGCAGAAAATCCCGTTTGTCGAAACTGTTGCCCGCCATCGACTCGCTCCTGTCTGGGCGAGCATAACATTGGGCATAGGGCGAGTCTCGTGCGGGTCGGCAGATTTTACGTTGCGAACTCTCTCCTCCCACAGGCGGGAGGGGAGATTAAGGAATCAGTCCGTCAGATCGTCCCAGAATTCCTTGACCTTGTCGAAGAAACCGCGCGACTGCGGACATTCCTCGCCTGTTTCGGTCTCGCGGAATTCGCAGAGCAATTCCTTTTGCCGTGCGGTTAATCTTGTCGGGGTCTCGACGTCGATCTGGATGACAAGGTCGCCCCTGCCGCGTCCTTGCAACACCGGCATGCCCGCACCGCGGACGCGGAGCTGCTTGCCAGACTGTATGCCTTCGGGGATGTTAACACTGTGCTTGCTGCCATCAGGTCCGGGGATTTCGATTTCACCGCCCAGCGCCGCTTTGGTGAAGCTTATCGGCGCGCGGCAAAACAACGTTGTGCCGTCGCGTTCGAACACCTTGTGTCGGGCGATGTGCATGAAGATGTAGAGGTCACCTGCGGGCGCTCCGTTCGGCCCCGCTTCGCCCTTGCCCGCCACACGGATGCGTGTGCCTTCATCGACACCGGGCGGGATGGTAACTTCAATCTTCTGTCGCTCGTCCACCCGGCCTTCGCCACCGCATTTGCGGCATGGATCTTCGATGACTTCGCCGCGACCATGGCAGGTCGGACAGGTGCGTTCGACAACGAAAAAGCCTTGCTGCGCACGAACCTTGCCATGCCCACCGCACAAATTGCAGCGTCGCGTGCTGGTGCCCGGTTTCGCACCCGTGCCTTCACAGTCACCGCATTTCGCGGCAACATCGATCGCGATTTCAGTCGTGCGCCCATGGAACGCATCTTCGAGGCTGATTTCGAGGTCATAGCGCAGATCAGCACCACGCACCGGCCCACGCTGGCGTCCGCCACCAAAGGCATCGCCGAAGAAACTCTCAAAAATGTCGGAAAAATCGCCAAAGCCGGCACCGCCACCGCGACCGCCGCCGCCAAAACCACCTGTGCCGCCATTTTCGAACGCAGCCTTGCCATATTGGTCGTAGGCGGCGCGCTTCTGAGGGTCTTTCAGTACTTCATAAGCTTCGTTGACCGCCTTGAAACGGGCTTCAGCTTCGGCATTGCCGGGGTTGCGATCCGGGTGAAACTGCATCGCCATGCGGCGATAAGCGGATTTCAGCGTCTTGTCGTCCGCCGTCCGCTCACATTCCAGCAATTCGTAATAATCTATGTCGAGGCTCACGACCGATGTCCCTCCAGCTTGCAGCCGTCACCCCGCGATATGCGGGAATGACGGCTACAGGTAATCATCAGTCTTTCTTGTCTTCGTCGACTTCGGAGAATTCGGCGTCGACGACATCATCGTCTGCCGCAGCTTCTTCCGAGGGAGCGGCCGACGCACCCGCCGCCTGTTCCTGTTCGTAGATCGCCTGCCCCATCTTCATCGCGACCTGGGCCAAGGCATTCGCCTTTTCCTTCATCGCTTCGGGGTCGCCACCTTCGATGGCTGCCTTGGTTTCGCCCATGGCAGCCTCGATTTCAGCCTTCAGACCAGCGTCAATCTTGTCGCCATGCTCTTCAAGCTGCTTTTCGGTGCTGTGAACAAGGCTTTCAGCGTTGTTCTTGGCCTCGGCCGCCTCGCGGCGCTTCTTGTCTTCTTCGGCAAACTGCTCGGCATCGCGAACCATCTGATCGATATCGGCATCGGATAGACCGCCCGAAGCCTGGATCTTGATCTGCTGTTCCTTACCGGTACCCTTGTCCTTAGCAGTCACGCTCACCAGACCGTTGGCGTCGATATCGAAGGTCACTTCGATTTGCGGAACGCCGCGCGGAGCGGGCGGGATGCCGACAAGGTCGAAAT
>NZ_CALMSV010000130.1 GCF_937872355.1 uncultured Sphingorhabdus sp.
CGTTCGCCAACTCTGCCCTTGACCATTTCCGGATCGAGTTCGTCTTCGCTTCGGTTCAGATCCATCCATGCGCGCGCACGGCTGGCAACAATTGCAGGCATCCCTGAAGCAAGTGCTGTGCTGACTAGACGGTCGGCATAGCGGTCTTCCAACCTTTGTAATGCAACTGGGGTGATTCGCAGATTATCGAGGAGTTGGGCCGGGTACTCCCGACCGGCATGCGGCACGGATATGAGAATAGGCAGGGCGGGAGAATCCAGATTGAACAGCTGAAATCCACAATTTCTGCTGTTTTCGGAACTTTCGATGCAGCCCGTTTTGTCCATTGCAGCATAGGATAGGACAAAATTGGTAAATGCGGTGCAATATTTTTACGGTCTGGTGGTATCTACAGCCCAATTGAGAATCGCGACGGCAGAAAAGCTCGATGACAGGACAAGCAATGACCAGAATTCTTCTTGCGGAAGACGAACAAGCGATGCGCGAATATCTGGCGCGCGCGCTCGAACGCTCGGGGTATGACGTCGTCTCCGTCGACCGGGGGACTGAGGCGGCACCACTTTTGGAGCGCGAGCATTTCGATTTGCTTTTGACCGATATCGTCATGCCCGAAATGGATGGGATAGAACTGGCCCGCCATTGCAGCAAAGTTTCGCCACGCACCGAAGTCATGTTCATTACCGGATTTTCAGGGGTCGCCTTGCGCGCCGGGCAATCGATGCCGCAGGCGAAAGTTCTGTCGAAGCCTTTCCACCTGAAGGACCTAGTACTTGAGGTTGAGAGGCTGTTCACGAAAGAAAGCGCGACCGGTCTTAATTGAACGCCGATATTCGGGCTTGAACGGAATCATTTAGGCCGCTAATGGGCCCGCAGCGTGGGCGTATAGCTCAGTGGTAGAGCACTGTGTTGACATCGCAGGGGTCGCAAGTTCAATCCTTGCTACGCCCACCATTTTCCCCTTTTTGTCAGCATCCTAGAATCGACCCAGGAACGTGAATGATTTGCGTGTTGCGACTTGAGACGCACAATGCCAGCATGCATGCAATAATCCGGTCGCATCGATAAGTTTACATTAGGTCATGTTCGAACATTGATTTCGCAAATGCGGATGCGAGGGGCATTATGCGCAGTGCAAGCAATGCGGTCTTCTTTTGGTTGATATTATTTTCAACTTTTCTCGGCGGCTGTGAAAAGCAGGTGGGTAATCCAGCGCCCCCGCGTATCGATACGGCAGCCGAACTGCCCAAGCAGACCTCGACAATCATTGTCCCGCTCAGCCTCGATATTGGAGGACTGGAGGCAAAGCTCAATCAATCGGTGCCAACCCGGCTGTGGGCCATCAACCAATATGAACCCAAATGCATTCCTGCACAGCGGGTTACGATCTGTCCTGTGCACAAGAAAAAGTGCAAGGGTGAGGCGTGCAAAAATGTTGACTGCAAAGTCGGTTTCAAGCGCACCAAGGTGACCCCTGATGTCGCCTGCACCATCGTCGGGCATGTCAACAGAGGACGTATCCGCCTGTCTGGGCGTGGCGATCTATTGACCGTTTCAATGCCGGTGAACGCTGTCGTCAGCGCGCGCGATGTTGGCGGCGTCATCAAGCGTGAAACGGCCAATGCTTCGGCCGATGTACGCGCGCAAGTTCGCATCTCGATTGATAAAAACTGGTCACCGCGGGCAAAGGTCGACATCGCCTATGACTGGCGCGAACCGCCTGGGATCAACTTTCTGGGCAAACGCGTCCATTTCGTGCGCAAGGCAGATGCCGAACTGGCAAGGGTGATAGCCGGTTTGGAGCGAGACCTTTCGCGTGAGATTGCCCAGTTCCAAACGCGCAAACTTGTCGAGGGTGCTTGGGGCGAGGGGTTTGCGACCATCATGCTGAATCGCGAACGCCCCCCGGCCTGGATGCGGGTGACGCCGCAAAAACTTGGATTTGGGGGATATCAGGTCCGGGGTCGGCAACTATTGTTGACCTTGTCTGCGGAAGCCGTGACAGAGACCTTTATTGGCGATCGGCCCGACACGCCGGAAATCACCCCCCTTCCATCCCCAGCGAAAATGTCCGGTGATCATGGCTTGCGATTCCACATCCCGGTGCTTGCCGATTATCGTGAACTGGAACCGGTGATTTTACGTGCGCTGCGCAAATTGGCAGCCAGGGGTATTGAGCTCGACCAGATTGGCCCGGTGAAAGTCGATTTCAAAAAGGTCACAGTCTATGCGACCGAAGGGGGCAGGATTGCCGTTGGTGTCGAAGCCAATGCCGATATTATGCGTAGCCCTCTCAAAGGCACCAATGGCGTTATCTGGTTATCTGCGATTCCATATAACGAAGCGAATTCACAAGTGGTCAAGATACGCGACTTGCGGATCGCAGGGACGACGGATCGCGAGGCGGTTAATTTGCTCTTTGCCCTGTTCGCCGATCCCGAAGTTCTTGCTGAAATAAGCAGGACATTGGTGACCGATTTCAACAAGGATTATGAGAAAGTCCTAGTCGCGGCGAAAAAGGCGATCGCAATGCGGCAAGAAGGGGATTTTACGCTGTCGGCCGAAGTTGATGAAGTCAGCCACGGTACGGTTATCGCAACCGGGCAGGGGCTTTTTCTCCCCGTCGATGTGACCGGTAAGGCAAATATTCGCTACACGCCCCGCAAAGCTCGGTAGCGCATCCTCCTCTTAGGCGGCTTTGCGAGCCACAGCCTGCCATCCCTTGCTCGGCGGCTCGCCATACCAGCGCCGATAGGCGCGCGTGAAAGCACTTAATTCACCATAGCCCAGTAATTCGGCTACCTCGGCCAGCGCGCGCTTGTTCTCGAACTTGTAGAGATCACACATGCTTTTGCGAATATCGTCCAGCATCGTCCGGAACGGATTACCCTGCTCAACCAGGTTCCGTCTTAAAGTGCGCTCGGCCATGCCGAATGATCGTGCGACACGGTCAAGCGTGACCGGCGATTTGTTGAGCTCGGTCCAAAGGTAGAAGTAGGTAAAGGCTGAAAGGCGAAGCCCCGCGTCAAACCATTGGACCGGTTGCCAATGGCATTTGGTGGCAGCGGCCAGCAATGCTGGGTTCGCGAATGGCGACGGTGCGCGGCACTGCTCGGTCAAAAACTCCACCATCGTCTCTTTGGTGCCGAAGACGATTGGAGCGCCGATATATTGTTCATAGAGAGAGACATCAAATCTGGGCCTATGCTGCATCGAAACGCCCGATATGATCAACCGCTCGCCCCATATTTCGCGCGCGAGGCGGACATATGTCACCATTGAGAACTCGACTGCTGCTGCAATATCCTGCGGGTCGTTGCCTAAGGCATTCCATTTGAGAACGGTGAATTCATCATGTTCGGCCAATGATGTTCGGTAGATATTCTGGCGCAGCTCCTGCATCTGAACATTCGCGTCAATTACATCATATAGTGTCGGCAACAGACGTGTCGCATAACCGATATCGGAAAAGCAGCGCGGTTTTGAATCACGCCCGATTTCCAGAACTGCAGCGGGTTTGTTTAGTTGCGTTTCGATCGCCAGCAATAAACGGTTGAGCACGACGCCCGGCACCCGGCTCAACTGGTTTCGAATGGTTGCTTCGCTTATTCCGACTGCATCCAGCAAAGCCGGTCGCTGTGCGCCCAGGCCGACCGCCGCTGCTATCGCCCGGCCGATCAGATTGGCTGATGCTGTGTTTGGTGGAATAGGAACGCCTCCGCCCACCAGCTTTTCGACCCAGCCGAACTGATTGCTCCCTTCCATAAAAGCATCTCAACCACTGCAAGCCACGCTATGCAAGCCCAATGTCTTGATTGCTTGCGACAATAGTTCGCGCGCGATAAGCCAACTAAATGAACCTTGCAGACATCCTCGCGCAGCTCCGCGCTGACACGACCGACCAAAAAATCACTATCCCATCGACCTGGCATCAGGGACGGACTGCCTATGGCGGTTTGAGTTCGGCATTGGCCTACCAATCGGCAAAATTGGCAGCACCTGACCTGCCGCCGCTGTTGACGGCGCAGATCGCCTTTTCGGGGCCGCTGTCGGGCGAGGTGGAGATCCACAGCAAAGTTTTACGCCGTGGCCGTAACAGCGCTTTCATCAAGAGTGAAATTACTGTGGGCGCGGAGGTCGGCCTTAGCTGCGTCTTCGTCTTCATGGCGCGGCGTGAAAGCCATATCGACTATGAAGGCCTGCCCCGCCCGGAATTTCCGCCTATCCCCGAAGATGGCAAGACCCGCAGTGGCCCGCCCGAATTCTTCACCCACAATATGGACTATCCCGAGAAGCGGTTGATCCTAGGCATGGATAAGCCTCGTCTTGCCAACTGGCACCGCTTGAAAGAGCGTGAAGGCCTTGATTCCGTGGCCAATTTGATCTGCATGGGTGACGCCCTGCCGCCATCGACGATGGGGCTGATGAAAAAAGAGGGGATGATCAGCTCGATCAATTGGCAGATCAACCTGCTCACCGATGCACCTGAAACCGAAAATGGCTGGTGGTTCCTCGAAAGCGAAACCCACCATGCGGTTCATGGCGCGAGCAGCCAATATATGACGGTCTGGAACAGCAAGGGCGAACCAATGATGACCGGGATGCAGTCGGTGGCGCTGTTCGTCTAACCCAAAGCTGCCTGTTTTTCCTCTGCTAGCCGGTCCAGTTCGGCCCGGCTCTTCTTCTCAGCCGCCGATTTCAGCTGGCCGCACGCTGCCATGATGTCGCGCCCGCGTGGAGTACGCACCGGCGCGCTGATGCCGGCTTCGAAGATCAGGTTGCTGAAGGCGCGGATACGCTCGGGAGTCGAGCACTCATAAGGCGCGCCCGGCCAGGGGTTGAACGGGATCAAATTGACCTTGGCGGGCAATTTGTACTGCTTGATCAAGCGCACAAGCTCGCGGGCGTCATCGTCGCTGTCATTCTTGTCCTTCAGCATCACATATTCGAAAGTGATGCGCCGCGCATTGTTCGCGCCCGGATAGTCTGCGCAGGCCTGCAGCAGTTCCTCGATGCCATATTTGCGGTTGAGCGGGACGATCTCGTCGCGGATTTCCTTGCTGATCGCATGGAGTGACACGGCGAGGTTCACACCGATTTCCTCGCCCGCCTTTTCCATCATCGGTACAACGCCGCTAGTCGATAGTGTGATGCGGCGCTTCGACAGCGCAAGGCCATCGCCATGCATCACGACCTTCAACGCGTCGCGGACATTGTCGAAATTATACAGCGGCTCACCCATGCCCATCAGCACGATGTTGGTGAGCATCCGGCCATCGGAGGTATAGTGGCCGGTATCGTCGTCCTCGTCATCCTCTTCGCCGAAGCCGGCCATATTGCCCTTCGGCCATTCGCCCAGCGCGTCGCGCGCCAGC
>NZ_CALMSV010000131.1 GCF_937872355.1 uncultured Sphingorhabdus sp.
TGTGCTCGAAGCGCTGGGTGTGGGAGCAGTACGACCACGTCATCGGCGGCAACACCCTGCAGCGTCCCGGCGGCGATGCGGCGGTGGTGCGTGTGCTCGATGGCCCGAAGGGTCTTGCGCTGACCTGCGATGTGAAATCGGCGGACGATTTGGCGCGTATCGTTGCTGAGGGTGCCGGGAGGTTCGGCGGCATCGACATATTGGTGAACAATGCGCAGGAAGTGCCCAACGGTCCTCTCCTCGATGTAAGTGATGAGGCTTTCCTTGCCGGTTTCGAATCGGGACCGCTCGCTTCCTTTCGGCTGATGAAACTGGTTCAGCCGATCATGAAAGCGCGCGGTGGCGGCACGATTTTTAACCTCGCTTCGTCGGCGGGCATACGTTGGGACATGACTGGCTATGGCGCCTATGGTGCCGTCAAGCAGGCGACCCGTGTTCTGACGCGCGCGGGTGCTGCAGAATGGGGGCGCGACAATATCCGCGTGCTGACCATCGCGCCGCATGCCGAGTCGCCGGGGCTGAAATGGTGGGTGGCCAATAATCCCGAAGAGGCACAGGCGTTTTTCAAGACTATCCCGCTTGGGCGGATCGGCCGATTGGAAGAGGATATTGGCCAAGCAGTGGTTGCGCTCTGCGCACCCGAAATGGGTTATCTGACAGGCGCGACAATCCCGCTCGACGGCGGCCAAGCTAATTTCGATTGAGGGGGCGACATGGAAAAAATCGTCACTGCGCTGTGGGGCGTTGATAATGCCAGGTTGTTGACCGAACTTCCCGTCGCGCTTCGTGCTGCTGGTTGCAGCGGCATCCGCATCAACGTTCGTGACAGAGCAGTGGAAGCGGGCGCGGGCCTTGTCCAGAAATGGCAGGATCCGCAGCAAGAGGCTGTCGTGCAATATTGGTTGCCCAGCGCAAATGCGATTTTCAGGGGCGATGCTGATGCTGCGATCGCAGCTGTGTCCGAGCGGTTCCACGCCTGGCTGGTCGCCGAATCGACTATCATCGCCAATAGCGAACACCCGCCGACAAAGGGCGAACGCACATGGGGCTGGAGCCAGGCGAGCTTTATCACCTTCCGCAGCGATCTATCGCACGCCGAAGCCGTCGCGGTCTGGCATTCGCACCACACGAGAGTGGCAATCGATACACAATCCAATTTCGAATATGTGCAGAACCTGATCGTCCGCCCGCTGACCGAAGGCGCGCCCAGATATGGTGCCTTTGTCGAAGAATGTTTCCCGATAGAGGCGCTCACTGACCCACATGCCTTTTTCGATGCCGTCGGCGATCAAGCAAAGTTTGAGGCCAATCTCAACGCGATGATGGACAGTTGCGGGCGCTTCATCCAGTTTGGCCGGATCGATATCATCCCCACGAGCCAGTATGACTTCGGATAAGGTCATTCGCATTGGCGGCGGTTCCGCCTTTTTCATCGACAGCGCGCTCGCGGTGCCGCAGCTTCTGGGTGCGGGCGTTGACTATATCATTCTCGACTATTTGGCCGAAGGTGCAATGGGGCTGCTCGGCCGGATGAAGCTGGCCGACCCGGATAGCGGGTTTACTGGCGATTTCATGGACGTTCATATCGGGCCATTCCTGTCCAGAATTGCCGATGGCAAGGTGCGCATCCTCTCTAATGCGGGCGGGGTCAATCCGGCGGGCCTTGCGGCGAAACTGCGGTCGCGGATCGACGAGCTCGGGCTGTCGCTCAAGGTCGCTGTCGTCAATGGCGACGATCTGATGCACAGGCTTGGCGATTTCACCGCAACGTGCGACATGTTCAGCGGTCTGCCCTTCCCGCAAAAGGGTGTGACGAGCGCCAATGCTTATCTCGGCGCATTTCCCATCGCGCATGCCTTGGCGCAGGGGGCCGATATCGTCATCACCGGGCGGGTCGTTGACAGCGCGCTGGCACTGGGGCCGTTGATCCACGAATTTGGCTGGGGGCCGGACGATCTGGATCTGCTCGCCGGTGGCACATTGGCGGGGCACCTGATCGAATGCGGGGCGCAAGTGACGGGCGGGACCTTTACCGACTGGCGCGAGGTCGAAGGCTGGGCGAATATCGGCGCGCCGATTGCCGAATGCCATGCCGATGGCAGTTGCATAATCACAAAGCCGGAGGGCAGCGGCGGACTGGTCAGCGTCGGCACGGTGGCAGAGCAATTGCTTTATGAAACGTCCGACCCGGCTGCCTATATCGTTCCCGACGTTACCTGCGATTTCACCCATGTGACGCTCGAACAGGTGGGCAAGGATCGGGTGCGCGCGCTTAACGCCCGCGGCTTGCCTGCACCCGCCATGCTAAAGGCCTGCGCGACTTGGGACGATGGCTGGCGCGCGGTCGCCTATCAACCGGTCATCGGTCCGGCAGCGGTCGAAAAGGCACATAAACAGGCCGAGGCGCTGTTCGAGCGCGGGCGGATCATGCTGCGCGGCCGCAACATGGCCGACTGGCGGCGCACCGAATGCGTACTGATCGGCGGCAATGATCCGGCCTCGCAAGAAGTGGTTGCCAAGCTGGTCGTTGAACATGACGAGGCGCTGGCGGTGCAGATGTTTGCACGCGAACAATTTGCCGCAATCTCCGCAATGGCGCCGGGGACGAGCGTGGCCTTTGGCATCCAGATCGCGCCGTGCATGAACCTTATCAGCTTCTTGGTGCCGAGGGACGAAGTGGTCGCGCGGGTGGATAGCGAAGAATTCTTCCCAGGGAAGGGGGGGCTGCGAACCATGTTGGCGGGCGTAAATGCCCAAACACTATCGAAATCTATGACATCCGCAGTCGAACCAGCGGATTACCTACTTCCCGGAAGCGCAGAAGATCGCACCGTCATGGACCTCGCCTTCACCCGCTCAGGCGAAAAGGGCGAAACGATCAATATCGGCGTGATCGCCCGCAAACCCGAATATCTGCCTTTATTGCACGCTGCTCTAACGCCAGAGGCGTTGCGTAAACATCTTCCCGACCTCGGCGCCTTTGAAGTGACCATTTACGAATTGCCCGGCATCCATGCGCTCAACGTCGTGCTCGATGGAGCTTTACCGGGAGGGCTGAATGCCAGCCAGCGGCTCGACCCAGCGGCGAAGTCGATCGGTCAGCGGCTGGCGGGCATGAAGTTAAAGGCGGTAGCGGCAGGTTAGGCCGCTTGCGCGCCTCTTACCAAACGCCCCGGTCTTGAGCCTGTACTTTCATCAAAGCGCCGGATCACTTGGCCGCTTACGATTGTCGCGTCATATCCGGTCGCCCGCTGATGCAGCCGTCTTCCGCCTGCGGGCAGGTCGTGGACGATTTCGGGCACGTGCAAAGTCAGGCGGTCCATGTCGATGACGTTGATATCGGCCTTTGCGCCGACCTTGAGCGTTCCTCGATCATTCAGGCCGACAGCTTGGGCTGCTTTTTGCGAGAGCATGTGCACCGCCTGGGCAAGATCGAACCCGCCGTCGCGGCCATCGCGAACAAAATGCTGCAGCAGGAACGTCGAATAGCTTGCGTCGCAGATCGCGCCATAATGCGCGCCGCCATCGCCGAGTGCCGGCACGCAATGCGGGTGGCTGAGCATTTCATGCGCGCTGTCGAGTGAAGCATTTTCGAAATTGCCCAGCGCCGCGAGGAACAGGCCCTTGCCCTCGGTCGTCAATATCCGCTCATAGGCAATTTCTTGCGGCGTACAGCCACGCGCGCGCGCCTGATCGGCCATGCTCAACGATTTGGGCGGCGCATAATCGGGCGGATTGTCGAGCGGGAACATCCATTCCCAATTGCGGGCAAGCGCGTTGAACGGATGACCTTCGCCAAATTCTTCGCCAAGCAATGCAGCGCGCATTGCCGGATCGCGCATCGCCGCAACCTTTTCGGCCAGTGGCAGGTGCGCGATCTTGGCCCAACTAGGGCAGAGTACAAAGGGGTGAACGGTGAGTTCAAGGCCTGCGATCAGGCCGATCGGACGCGGCATAACCTGTGCGGTTACCTTGGCGCCGCGTGCGGTGCTGGCTTCGATCATGTCGAGCACAGTACGCCAACGTGGCGGGCCTTCATTGCCGCTGGCGAGCGTGAAGGTAGTGGGACGGCCGGTCGCTTCGACCACTGAGTCGATAACGCTATATTCCTTGTCCCAACCTACAAATGCGTCGAGCACGATCTGGAAAGTGCCTGATCCAGCGTCGGTCATTCCCGAACAGATCGCTTTCAATTCGTTGACGTCCGCTTCAAAGGTGGGGATCGAACCACCGTCCGCAGTCTTATGGATCGAAAGACGCGAAGTCGCGAAGCCAAGCGCACCCGCCTCAATCGCTTCCTTGGTGAGCGCGCGCATCTTGGCAAGATCATCGTCATTGGCGGGGTCGCCCCGCTCCACCCGGTCGCCCCTGGCGCAAACGCCCAACGGGGAGGGGGGGCGGCAAGCGGCGAAAGCCGTGTCGCCCAGTCCGGC
>NZ_CALMSV010000132.1 GCF_937872355.1 uncultured Sphingorhabdus sp.
TGACCGGTCAGCAAATCGACCCGAACGGACAGACATCGAAAGAGAACTTCTTCAATGCGGACTTGCAAAAGCTAGGCTATCTGCCGAACCAGGTTGTGCCGCAACGCTCGCCATTTGAACTCAAGCGCGGCTCGGTCATTCCGGCGACCCTTATCACCGGCATCAACTCCGACCTTCCCGGACGCATCACCGCGCAGGTATCACAAAATGTATATGACAGCGCCACCGGCCATCGGCTCCTCGTTCCTCAGGGGACGCGGCTGCTCGGGCGCTACGACAGTAAGGTCTCGTTCGGCCAATCGCGCGTGCTCGTCGTCTGGACCGACATCATTTTGCCGAACGGCTCAACCTTGCAAATTGGCGGCATGGCCGGTACCGATGCGCAGGGCTACGGTGGCTTCAGCGACAAGGTCGACCGAAAGTTGCTCCAGACCTTCGGCTCGGCGATCCTGATCGCCTTGATCGGCGCTGGCACCGAGATGGCGATCCCGCGGGATCGCAACTCCTTCGGGATGGAGAACAGCGCCGAATATGCGGCGCGGCGTTCGTTTGCAGAAACCTTCGGTCGGATGGCGGAGCGCACGATTTCGCGCAATATGGACGTGCAACCGACTCTGGAGATCCGACCGGGCTACAAATTCAATGTACTGGTGGACCAAGACATGGTGTTTCCCGGAGAGTATCGCGGATAGCGGTTAGAGAGATATTGTTACTTGCGCGCCTCGATTGCGGCCTAGAGAGCATCTATTGTACTCGCCTCCAACCAACAGCAATTGGTCGGCAATAAATTCTCCAAATACGAGACATCACTTCAGCACGGTGATATTGCGCCTCAATACAACAATAGGTGCCGCAGCAATCTCAGAACTCGTCCATTCCCCAAAGGCGCGAGAGATCGACTCAGCCGATAAGTCGTGTTGTCCAACACGAAGCACTATGGGAGTCGGAATATGATGGGTATGGATCCACTCTCTCGCAGCATCTCCAGAACCTCAAAGAGCGGGATCGCGAGCAAAAAGACGCTAGCATCGCCAAATGTTCGCACCAAACCAATCGTGTTTATTGCTAACTTCTCGTCAGTCGTCCAAAGGGACAAATCGGGCAAGAAGCGAGGAACACGCGACAAATACGCTTCGTACTTCTGTCCATGCTGACTGACGAGAAACCGTTCTTCTCGTGTCACGACAATTCTGAATACTAACCAAGTGACGACGGCGGTGATCAGGCTCACAATCACGCTGCCAGACAGCGCGCCGATGCCAGCAGCTCCAATGATTGAAAACGTGTAGAGCGGATTGCGACATATGGAGTAGGGACCGCTATCGACCAGATGTGCGTTCTTGTATCCTGATATATACAGCGACGACACTGAACGACCTACAATGCATATAGCGAGAAGCAATAATCCAACTGCTTCTATGTGTCGATGAACAGCATGCCCCCACATCGGGGAAAAAAGCAGCATTAGCCCGGCTCCGCATAGCGCCAATATACCGATAGCTATTTTTCTTGCCTTCTGAACCGCTCCAAGATCGTCCGCATTTGTCATGATAGACCGCGCTCTTTTCGTAACCGTGCAATATTATTCTGGGCGTTAAGCTCGCGCGCCACCTGAACTCGCCTTCATTTTAGATTCCGAATGGCGTGAGCGAGCTTGCACTTACAACTCGCGCAATGACGCGAGCGCTACGTTTGCTGTTGAGCGACCGAATTGGCGCCAACCTCAAATCGCAGACGTGCAGCGAGGAATGATCAGATTGATCGAATTGGAGACGGCGTTTGGGACGCGAGCAAGAGCGGACGCGGTTCCGCTAATATCATGATGAGATATTCATTTGCTGCGTGCAGGTCGTCATCATTGACTTGATCTAAAACTGCGAACATCGAGCCGCAGTGGCAATGCATCTCTAAAGATGATTGTACGCTCGTATCGCTTTCATCGGCGCCGCTCGCGGCAACAATCAATTGGTGGCTGCTACGTAGATTGGTGTGCTCCAGATGCAGGAACCTATGGAAAAGCCCTACATGGATGATTGCGAGCGCACAAATGAGCGCGAATACCCGGCGAAGCACGGCACCTCTTTGCCACGATGTGCAGCGCGCGCAACGCACGACAGATTCTCCAAAAAGGCATGTTAGTTTTAGGAGGGGCGAGCTGTTATGGGGCTATTTCGTTGAAATTAAGGCGACGAGATGCCGCGCAATCCCTGCCTCACATCTAACGATACAAATACCTCCCGTTGAGATGGTGCTTATTAAATACTCGACGCGCCAATCATATATTAGCAAGCACGGGCGGGTTGCAGCCAGAGCTGCAAACCCGCCGATACTTCCAGTTTAGCTGATGCACATCTTGGCGCCCGGCAGAGCACGGCCGGGATACGCTCCAAATATTGACCATTCTCGAATGAGTGAAGAGCGTATGTTCAGATCGGGATCGGCCGATACAACACGACCCATCAGCCATCCTCCGCCGCAGACCACTTCAATTGTCTGACCAGGGGCGACGCGTTTCTGCTTGCCGGTCTGTGCGAGTGCATTTGTGCTGACTGACATAGAGATAAGAACAATTGTCGCCACCAGCGCTTTCATTTTCGCCATCCTTCTATGTTGCGATCTGGAAGTTTGCGAGCTTCCACATAGAAGTTCGTTGTACGCATTCGATACGTTACAGGAATCCTGTTTTCATCAAGACAAATACTATGACGTTCCCTTCAAAGAAGGTTATGCGTGATCAGCGATCTTCGGTTAACACAGAAGCCAAGCAACAATCATTGATGTGTCGGTAAATGCTGGTTCGTGCCCACTACAGTGGTGCAACCGGACGAGGTAGCAGGTTCATCCGGCCTAAAAAGGCAAAACGATTGTTCTTGCAACTTTCGTTCGCCCACCCAAAATTCGAATACCCATTCCCCAGCAATTCTCTCCCAATCCTGATCAAGATTATATTCGCGGTAGCCAGGCACGCCGATTCGCACCGGCAATCTATATTCGTGTGCGACGTAGCGGCGATTGGTGTGAGGCTCGAGGATACCATTTTCGGGGAACCGAGTGACCATCCGGAGTTCAACTAAAGCGCCGTTCGGCACACCCTTGACTAAATAACGCACCCCAAATCGAGTGAAGCGATCCGCCGAAATCGACGTCGTGTTCGCGAGTAACTTAACCCGATCGACAGTATGAATTGCGCCAGCAGTTCCGATGTAATGTGACGGCCCAACCGTTTCTGCCCGATATATGCCACGTTCGAAGATAACGAGTTCGTCGATGCGAGAGGTCTGGGCAGCGGCAGGGGGTGCGGTTGTCAGGATAATCAACAGAATGAACCATATCCGCCGCATCGCCGGCCTCCCATATATCGGTATGCTCCCCATCGCAAAAGCGATCGAGCAACACAAAGTATTGCCATACGCCGTTGGCGCTCCCGTCCTGTGATGATCTTCAGGAAGTCAGGGCAGCACCGGAAGCGCTGCACCAAGCAGACCATCCGGCGGGGTTGCTGACAACCGGACAAACTTTTTTTGGACGTGTAACGATTCTGGGCTGATGTCCGAATTACCAAGGTAGGTGCCTGTCCGGACTAGGTCGGGCAGCGGAACTGACCGGCATGAATTCGCGACCAAGTAAAAGCGAGAGCGAGCTCCGAACTCTTCTCCTGCAAGGGCTTGACGGGAGCTCGCAGGCGTATCGCGCATTTTTGCTCGAACTTAGTCAGTTATTGCGCCTGTATATCAAGAGACGCTTTGATCGTCTCAATAGGCCGGCAAATGATGCCGAAGACGTGGTTCAGGAGGCGTTGCTTGCAATTCATAACCGCAGGCACACCTATGAACCGGATCTACCGGTCACAGCTTGGGCTTATGCGATCGCACGCTACAAGCTAATTGATCATTTGCGCGCCAACAATCACGAGTTTCAGATGATACCTCTTGATGACGTTGATAGCGTCGTAGACGTAAGAGACCAAGTTGAGGCCAAAATCGCTGTTCAAAATGGCGTCTCGGCGCTACCCGATTCTCTGCGTCTGCCGAGTTAACGTTCACAGAGGTCTCAAGGCACTTGCGCGTCTCTGCGGAGTGAAGCGAGGATCGCCAGATGAAAACTGACGAGTTGATTGACACCCTCAGTGCAGATCCACAACGCCGGAACACCAACCGGCCCTTGGCAACGATAGCTCTGGCAGTGTTTCTCGCATGCCTTGGAGCATTTATTGTATCGCTTGTGTGGTTTGGTCTTCCGACAGACCTTGCCGATGTTGCAAGCACTGGAGATCACGGCTTCTTTGTCAGAATTGCCTTCTCTGTAAGCGTCACGTGCTGCGCGTTCTTCGTCGTACGTGATTTAGCAGTCCCTGGGCGTCGCCAGAGGATGCCTTCGCTTGTCGCAATGGCGCCTTTTGTATTTTTGGCAATATTGGCTCTTCATGAATTGAGCAGCATGTCTTGGGACCAGTGGCCCACCCACTCAGGGCATACGTCCTGGTTGACCTGCCTGTGGCAGATTATAGTGCTTGCTATTCCAGCATTCGCAATACTTGTGGTAGCGATGCGGCGCCTGGCGCCGACGGATTTGCGTCGTTCGGGATTCTATGTGGGCCTGCTTTCGGGAAGCATCGGGGCCATGGGTTATATCCTGCATTCAAAAGACGAAAGCATTGTATTTGGAGCCATTGTCTACACCGTTGCAATTTTGATCATTGCAGCAGTCGGCGCGTTTCTTGGGCCACGAG
>NZ_CALMSV010000133.1 GCF_937872355.1 uncultured Sphingorhabdus sp.
CGATGAGCGACGCTGCGCTGGCAAGCGCGCGCGAAATCCTCGAAAGCCCGAGTCTGGTGGTGAAGCCGCCGATCTCGGGCGGCGCTGATGGAACCTATCTGATTGGCCCATCCGACCCGCTTCCTGCCGAAGCCGTGGGACAGCGGATGCTGGTGCAACCCTATCTTCCCGCGATTGCCGAGGATGGCGAATATTCGCTCTTTTACTTTGGCGGCCACTACAGCCACGCGATCAGCAAGCATCCTGCCGAGGGCGATTTCCGTGTGCAGGAACAATTTGGCGGCGTCGAACGCGGCATAGATGCGCCCGAAGATGCGAAGGTTTTGGCCGAAGCAGCTCTTGCGGCTACCGATAAGTTGCTCGATTGCGGCCAGCTCACTTATGCCCGCATCGATATGGTCCGCGACGGCGAAGGTGCCTTCCGACTGATGGAACTGGAACTGATCGAGCCCAGCCTATTCCTGCACTTTGCAGCAGATGAAGGGGCGATGTTTGCAGAGGCGGTGAAGACTAAAGCTCAGACCTCCCGATAATCCGCCACAACGTCCCCGCACGCCCGCAATTCTTCCTCATGACCTACTTCGCGCCACTCTTCTTTGAGCGCGGCGGCTTCCCATTCTTGCATCGCAGAGTGGGCGATGATGTGGTCGACCCATTCCTGCCCCTTGCCGACGTCTAGCCCATAGGTTCGCACGCGGTAAGCCACGGGCGCAAAGAAGGCGTCGACTGCACTAAACTCGGCACCGGCTAAATAAGGCCCGCCGAAACGCGCCAGCCCCTCTTCGAACAACTCACGGATGCGCGCGACATTGGCTTTCAGTGCATCGGACATCGGTTTGGGCTTCACCCGCACGCCGACATTCATCGTGCAATCATTGCGCAGCGCGGAAAAGCCGCTGTGCATTTCCACCGCCGCGCATTGCGCCCAGGCACGCGCGTCGGGATCTTTTGGCCATACACCGTCATGGCGATCAGCTAGATAGAGTGTGATACCCATCGAATCGTAGATCGTGCGGCCTTCGTGCAACAACACCGGCACCTGGCCTGTGGGGGAGAAGGCGCGGAAATCGTCATAGTTGCTCGGCTTGGTGAAGGGTTCCAGCCGGTCTTTAAATTCCAGACCCAGCCCCTTCATCAACAACCACGGCCGCAACGACCAACTGGAGTAGTTCCGGTTTGCGGTGATTAATGTGTAGCCCATTGCTTGCCGCCTTCCTGTTGCCCTGCCGCCACTTATGGTATTCGGCTTGTATCCAACCAGTTCGAATCCTGCTTGTTGTGGTAACTATCAATCGCCGCAAAAGGGATGCGAAAGGGAAAGCCCCAATTGCTGTTCCACATCGCCACAACCCCGGTGCGGGTAGCAGGTTCAAAAATCATCGTCGCTCGATAGCCGTCAACCGCACCTGAATGGCCGTCCAGCCGTAGCCCGTTATAAGAAAAACTGCGCCAGCCGAGGCCATAATAGGCATCGCTGTTCACCTGCCTGAGATCGCCGCCATAAAGCCGTCCGGTTTTGACGCGCGGGCTATGCGCCAGCTTGAGCACTGCGGGCGAAATAACCTTGGGCCGCTCTCCCATCATCGCCTGCATCCAGCGCGCGAAATCGACGATATTGCTGTCAATCCCGGCAGCCGCGGGTACGCGCCAATAGGCTTCCTTCAACGGGCGGACATTTGAGCCATTATGCGGCTTTGCCCAATCCCTCGCTTTGGTCAGCCCTGCCATGCCAAAACCGGCACTGCGCATGCCCAGAGGTCGAAAGAAGCGATCCACAACTGCCTCGGCATAAGGCCTTTGGGCCGCCTGACCCAAAATCTCGCTGGCGGCATCGAATGCGACATTCTGATAGGTATGACAGGTGGCCGGAATGCATTGCAGCGGTGCGGCAACAAGGTCCGCACGAATCCGGGCTGGATTTTGTCCGTCTTCCAGCCGTTCGTCATAGGCATTTTTGGTGAGCCCCGTTTGCTGCGACAATAATTGTCCGAACGTTATGCGCGATTCGGCTCCGCCGGGCAGTCGAAGGGGGGCGCCCGGGGGGGTACTCGCCTTCCCCAGACCGCCCCCTCCTTCACCGGCCAGAGAGGCGGCGGGGGCGCCCGCCGCTGTCTTCGAAACCGAGGCCCAGCGAAACACCGTTTGTGGTGTCACTACGGCGCCAGTCGACCGGTCGGCAAAGCCATAAGTGCGAACGAAGCTCAATCGACCATCCTCAACTACAGCCACCGCAAGCCCGGCCATTTCGGGGCGCAGTGAAAGTTCGGCCAGTTGCTGTTCCAGCGCGGGATAATCGATCCGGCCCTCCCACTCGTCGGGCGTGTCGGGCAGGTCTTCGGCGGTCAGGCGCGAAATGGTCGGCGCCTCTGCCAATGGCCCGCCGTCATCAATGCTTTCCGTACCGAACCAGCCAGCGAGGGCCAGCGCGGCTAGAACGGCCAGTATGATGCAAATTCGTTTCATCGACCGTTGTCGCTTCTTTCCATTCTGAAGAGCAGATTCATTTCGCGGCCTTTTCGGACAGTTCGGGCCAAGCTTGCCAAGTGCCAATGGCAAAGCAAAGGCCGAGTGCAAAGACGATCAGCGAGGACCACAGCATGAAACCAAAGGAAAGATCAGGCCGCCAGCTGGATCGCACGAAAAACGCCGCTGAACGCAACAACAACACTGCGCTAATCAACACAAGCGCAGTGCGCGCCAGTGGGAGCCGCGCCAACAGCCCCGCCGCTGAAAAAGCATAGGCGGACCAGACGGCAAGGACCGCTGCGATGGACATTGTTATCGCAGCGGGAACCCATGAGCCTTGCGTCGCCATCCGGGCCATTCCCTCGCCTGCACCTAAAAAGCGGTACCAAGCAGGTCCGCCGATAATACACGCAAGATGAAGGACAGATGCGGCAAGACTGCCCAGCCCTGCCGCAATAAGCCAGATATTCAACGTAGCGCCGCTCACTCCAAGTAGTGCGCCGTCGTTTTCGCCGCTATGTCCGCTGTGGTCACCCCCGGAGCCATTTCAATCAGCCGAAAAGGTGACTGATGATCCGGCCGCTGGAACACGGCAAGATCAGTGATCACCATATCAACCACATTTCGACCGGTCAGCGGCAGAGTGCAGGCGGGGATGAATTTGGGCGAACCGTCCTTCGCGACATGCTCCATCACCACGATGATCTTTTTGACACCTGCGACCAGATCCATCGCGCCGCCCATGCCTTTGATCATCTTGCCGGGAACCATCCAGTTGGCAATGTCGCCATTTTCGGCGACTTCCATCGCGCCAAGCACGGTCAGGTCAATATGCCCGCCTCGGATCATCGCGAAAGACTGCGCGCTATCGAAATAGGCCGATTGCGGCAGCTCACTGATCGTCTGCTTGCCAGCGTTGATCAGATCGGGGTCGACCTCATCGTCATAAGGGAATGGACCGATACCGAGCATGCCATTTTCCGACTGCAGCGTCACATCCATTCCGTCCGGAATATGGTTTGCCACCAGCGTCGGGATGCCGATGCCGAGGTTCACATAGAAACCGTCCTGCAACTCCTTCGCCGCGCGCGCCGCCATCTGGTCGCGGGTCCAGCCTTTGGCGAGTCCATCATGTATGGTCATTATGCTGCCTCCCTTTCGCGAACGGTGCGGAACTCTATCTTCTTGTCATAGGGGCTGCCGATTATCATCCGCTGCACATAGACGCCGGGAAGATGGATCGCATCGGGATCGAGGCTGCCGACCGGCACTACTTCCTCTACCTCGACCACACAGACCTTGCCGCAGGTCGCAGCAGGCACGTTGAAATTGCGCGCGGTCTTGCGGAAAACCACATTGCCGCTCTCATCCGCTTTCCATGCCTTTACCAGGCTGAGGTCGGCAAAGATGCCACGTTCGAGGATATATTCCTCACCGTCGAAGACCTTTACTTCCTTGCCCTCGGCCACTTGCGTGCCGACACCGGTCTTGGTGTAGAAACCGGGGATGCCCGCACCGCCTGCACGCATGCGCTCGGCGAGCGTGCCTTGCGGACAGAACTCGACCTCAAGTTCGCCCGAGAGGAACTGGCGCTCAAACTCCTTATTCTCGCCAACATAAGAGGCGATCATCTTTTTCACCTGCTTGGTACGGAGCAGCTTGCCGATGCCTTCATTGTCGATACCGGCATTGTTCGAGGCGAATGTCAGACCCGTGACGCCGCTGTCCATAATCGCCTCAAGGAAACGTTCGGGAATGCCGCACAGGCCAAAACCGCCGCTGGCGATGAGCATATCGTTACGCAGCAGGCCATCAAGCGCGGCCTTTGCGTCGGGATAGAGTTTTTTCATAGGATACCGACCTTACGGCTGGGGTTGGGAGAGACCCAGCCACCTAACCGTTCAGTCGGCTTTCCGCAAGGGCTGCGCTCGCCCTTTCCCTTACGTCAGTTGAGGATATCACCGATCCCGCGACGCACAGCATCTTCTGCACGGCGACCGACCTCATCCTCGGCGGCACCCTTTGTGCGCTGACCCAGTCGGCGCAATTCTTCTGGCGTGCGGACCTTCTTCTGGCTTGCGGCAGGACCTGCGGTTGCCATGCCTTTGACACCCGTTATGCAGCAAGGGTCTGACTGCAACAATTCAGCCCGGCCATCCCATTTCATATAGCACATTTTGCGTTCGGGGACCAAAGTCCAAGCTTGGCAGCTGCCATCGGCATCGCAGCCGCGCTTGCAGCTTTGCCAGTCATTGGCGTTGGCAACGGCAAATTCGCGGTGGTCATAACCCATGATGTTGACGTTGAACATCGGCTGCCATTCCTCGACTGGAGCCGCTGCTGCCACCGAAGTGATTGTCTGGCGCGAACAAACCAGCTCGCTCAGATTCCCCCTTGCGTCGGCTGCATAAGACAGGACCTGCGAATAGCCCCTGCGGCTGCAATAGGCCCTCGCACCCTGCGACTGGCATGTGGCCAGATCTTTGGGTTTCTTATCGTCGCATGCTTTGACGAGCTTGCCCTTGGCAGATAGCGGCTGGCAGAAAAACCCGGTGCTGGCACCTTCGCTGTCGGTACAGGGAGCAGTAGCAAATTCTGGCTCATCATCCTTACCGGTCGCCGACCAGGCAAAGGCCCCAATGACCAAAAACAGCAGGCTTCCCACTGTGCCAATTCTCGACAACATGACGCGTCTCCTTGGTTGGGCAACGCCGTTCCCAAGCGGAATATCAGCGTGCGATGTTGTGAGAATATCGCGGCATGCGATGGGTCACTATCCCCAGTTCATGGGATGGTCGACGGCAACGCTTCCGGATAGCTTGAGGAACTTAAGTTAGGTATCGCGCGATGCGCCGGAGGCTCCGTAATGACGATATACCGGACGATTCTTTACCTCGCACTGCTTGCTACGACAGGGATCGCGGCCGTGCTGTGGGCAGATCCGATCCCGGGTCGATTTGAGCCTGAACGGGGCAATTATGACACCAGTTGGGGCCCTGCCACCTTTTCCTACGAACGCGGTGACCGAAGACGATCAGGACAAAACGGCCAGTTCTCCTTTCGCGACGGTCATATCATATGGGGCTATTTTGAACGCACCGAGGGTTCGGGCCCCGAAAGCTGGGTGTTCGTCGGACGCTGGGTTGCTGTGCAGGATCGTGATGGAAACATCCCCCGCACGCTGAACCGCGCGCAAAAATGCAGCACTAAGATGACCCGCGTTCCCCACACGATAACGCCACCTAACAGCTATCATTGGGGGAGCATCCGCATCGGGTTTACCAGCGATGGAAAGACCTTTCGGGGCGACGTTGTCTATTGCCGCGAAGGTACCTATTCCGATCTGCCACCCGATGGATCACCAGAATTCACCGGTCATTGGGTCCCCATCGAATATAGTGTCGCGCCAAGCAGCCGTGCCGTCCCGGTGCCATCTTTCCCTTATGATGGACCGTGCAATGCAGTATCGCGCAATGCCGTCGCTGCAATTGAACCCTGTATTCTCCCGATCTTGCGCCCGCTTCGGATGCGGCTGCTGAAAGACATGCCAAAGGCGGTAGATCGAGTTATTTTCACACCGCTGTCCGATGATCGCGAAGCAGTCGCCCGCGCAATTTCCGGGAACACCATATTGCCCCGACACCCAACTGATCGTGAAGTGTTCCAGGAAGTCCGGGGTCTGAAATTCTGGAAGCGCGGTGACACGACCGAAGTCATCCCTCCGGGCTCGGTATGCCGCCACGACTTTTGGGCCGTCTCCGTTCGCGATGGTACTGGCGCGATCCACGCAGGCAATGGCATAGTTCTAATGGAATGCGGCCCAGGCAATATCGAGAGTATCCGCAGGGTAGAAGATATCACTCCGAAGATGTGACGTTTTCGGCAAGTGAATCCAAAATCGACTGGGAGCCGCAGTATGTTGGGTTTGAAGTTTCGGCCATTGAGTGTAGCGTTCTGGGTTGCAGCTATCTGCACCGGGCTGACAAGCGCGCAGGCGCAAGTGGGCACCGATTCAGATTGGAGCACCGCAGACGGCGATCTGCGCATATATGCGAATGCCTCGACCCTCTATCCGCGCGACAATTGGCGTAGCGGCATGGGCGCGCGCCGCGATGCAGGATCGCTTGCTTATGTCGAAATGCAAGGCAGTTATCGCAATTTGCGCTGGCAGGGTGAATATTGGATCATGGGGGCCGAAGATGGTTGGCGCCCGAGCGCAGCTGAGGGTAGCTACCGACCGTCCGGGGCATGCGCCGCAACCCGCCCCAATGGCTATCGTCCCGGCGATGATGCCAATGACTATGGTGAGTTTGATATCACATTCAACGCTGCCGAAAATGCCTTTACCGGCCAGAAACGCTGGGTGTGTCGTTATCCCGATGGGCGCGCGCGCAAAGGGGCGTGGCAGCCGTTTAACGGCACACGAAAGGGGCTTGTCGCCCAGATGCAGAATAGCGTGGCTGCCCCGACGGGCACAGTGACGACCACGCCCAGTGGCGGAACTACGCCTGTCCCTGGCGGGCGTACCCCCCGCGAGCAGCGCGAATGGGATTACCGGCAATGTACATATCAGTTGGACATCATCAGCCTCGACATCGCCCAGCCTGACGGATCACGGCGAAACACGCGCTTTGTCCGCGATTTCCAGATACGACCATGTACGATTGATGCCGCAGCGTTCGAGAAATTCCAGATCGACATGCTCCGTCCGCCAGCCGACAAGCGGCCAACGCAACTGTTCTTACGCTCAATCCAGATCGAGGGAATTCCGGGCCCGACGGCGTCGCGTGAAATTCGCGTTCCTGTGCGCTTCCTGAATCCCACGGTCTCGATAAACCTGCCCTTCACCGGTGTACCCCGCCCGGGTTCAGCGATCATGAACCAGATAATGCCCGGCCGTTTCTGCAGCGCGGCATTTTGGGCTGCATATATGCGCTATTCGGATGGCAGCGAAAGCGCTCCGTTCAGTGTAATTATCAGCGCTTGCGGAGCGCGCAATCATCCCGAACAATTGCCCGACACTGCATCGGGAAGTGAGGAACCACGGGTCGAGGATTTGAAACCGAGGGTCCGCGATTGATGTAACAAAGGTCATCGCGCCGGAGTCAGATAACTGTTGGAAGGGCACGGGCTGAATGCAGAGATCGACGATACTGGGTTTGGTTACCGTCACCGATCTGGCGGCGGCTGCGATTTACGCGACCAAAAGCCCGGACGACGAAAGTGCTGTGGAGGAGAGTGCGACACTAGCCTGTGCCGCAGGAATGAATCCACATCAGTCGGCGGTGCCCACCGATACTTGCCTCGACGTACCGGTTGTAATCGACAAATGCATGCTGGGAACGTGGAAGCCGACGGGCGGTGGCCCGCTAGCCTATCTGAAATCTAAAGGTATGAACATTGCCTTAGGCGCACCCGATTCCTATTCGATGACCTTCAACGACGATGGCACGATGTGCTCGTCAGGGGGAGGCGGTTTCAATGTTCAGGAACAAGGCGATAAGCTGGTCGGCAATGGGGGGACGACAAGCTATTCCTGCACAGGTGACAAGCTAGACACCAGCGACAATATGCCCAACGGTGATGTGATGAAGCATGAATATACGCGGATCAGCGGTCCGGCGCAGGTCGCGCGATGATCACCGTCGCCCTATTGCTGTTGGCAAATCCGCCAGCCTCTCCGAATGCGCAACAGGTGTCTTCGAATAGCAAGTCTCCGGTCACCTGCCAGCAGTCTGGCGAGCAGCCTACAAACGGCAATGGTCCCGGCGAATATCCATCAAGCTATGGCGCTGCATCTGAATTGCAAAAGCAAATTGACCAAGCGACTGACTGCCTCAATGATGCAGACATTCGGTCTGCCTACGGGGCCCGAAACCAATGGGAAGAAATCGAACGGCAAAGCGGCGATAGAGGAGAGGTAAAATCACGCAAACAGCGTAAAAAAGCAAAACCGACGACACAGCGTGTGACGCCAAAGCCTTAGCTCAACTTCAACCGCACTGCCGCCTCCAGATCGGCGAGCGCTTGCTCGCCGCTGGTTACCTTAATCGCGTGCATCCCCAACTGGGACGCAGGTTTGCAGTTGATTCCGAGATCATCGAGATAGATGCAGGCTTCTGGCGACACCGAAAGCGCCTCGCACATCATCTGGTAAATGCGCGGGTCGGGTTTGCGTACGCCTGCTTTCGAACTTTCGATCACATGGTCGAACCGCGCCATGATGGCCTCTACCTGCAGTGCCTTATCCTCGCTGCGCGCCATTGCCGCACCGCGCCCGGCCTTCACATTGTTGGTGATGCAGCCAATGCCAAAGCCCTCCTCCTTCAACCGATCGAGCGCGGTGACCATATAAGGGCGCACATCGCCCGCAAGACAGGCGATCACAGATGCGCCGTCGAGCGGATGACCCATTGCTTCGGCCTCCGCCGCGAACAGGGCGTCGAAGCCGTCGGCGTCAATTTCGGCGCGCTCGAATTTCGCCCATGCATTGTTGTCGCGGTTGATCGCGTTGACGCTGCGGATGAAATCATTGGGCAGGCCGCGCTCAGCCTCCAGCCGATTGAACGCTTCAAAGGGTGACGAGGTGATGACCCCGCCGAAATCGAAAATCACATGGGAAAAGATCATGGGGTAACAATGATTCCTGTCTTGGGATCGGCTGCGCCGCTCAATACTTCATGATAGGCGGCAAGCGCGCCGTCGCTGCCGCCGCGTGTGTCGATGTTGGCGATCGAAGGGGCAACTTCCATAAAGCCCAGCCATGCAGAGGCAATGCGCTCGCCAAAGCCGCGCGCACCCCAATCGGCGATGCGTTTCTGGCTGCGGCCGGGGGCGAAAAAGCCTTCGCGCACCGGACCAGGTAGTTCGCCCATTTCGGGGGCGGCGTCCCAGTGCGACTTGCCGACGATCATCGAATATTTGAGGGCATCGGCGAAATGGTTGTGGACTGCTGCGGTGACTGCGCCGTTCCCAGCCATATCAACCAAAGCTGATGGCACAGACGCGTCAAGCGTGGCGATATCATCATAGGCAACTACCTCGTCATAAATGCCAAGATCCGCCAGTGCAGCAGCATTCGCCTTGCTGGTGAGCCCGATCGTGCGTGGCCGTTCGCAGCGCTGCTTCATCGCATGCGCCAGGCCGATGGCGGTCTTGCTCGACGCACTGGCGATCAACAGCTGAGCCACACCATAATCGCCTTCATCCTCGAACTGGTCAGCAATGAGCCATCCGGTGAGGAAGAGCGGACGGAAGACCGGCCAGTAATCGTGATGCTCGGGCTTATAGTCGGGAATCGCCTCGACCCGCTGATACTGGTTGTAGATCGGCGGAAGGGTCGTACGGCGCGGGGTTACATCCACGAAACTGCCGCCACCGATGTGCCCTGGCATCAGCACCGCATGGCTCGCCATCGGGTAATAGCCATAATAGCGATCGCCGGGGGCAACGCCCTCCACATCGCTCACCAAAACGGTCGCGAAACCCCAGACCGGCAGCCGCCCCGGAACGCCGCGCTCAGCGAAGAAATCCCAATAGCCCTGTTCATTGCCGAATAAGCCAGCGGGCTTGCCGAAGACGGCATAGGTCACATTATTGGCGGTCATCGCATAGCTATCGACATGCACCAAAATCTCGCCGGGGCCGATCGCGGTTTCGGCGGTTACGACTTCGGTTTTGCTGACATCGTCGCGATCAATGTCGATGGCCCATGCTGCATTGCTCATAATCTATCCTACCGTTGTTCCGAACAGCGAGCCGATTGCCGCTGTCGCTGCCATGGCAACTGCGCCCCAGAATGTCACGCGCAGCACGCCCTTTCCAACCGGTGCGCCGCCCGCTTTTGCGCCTACCACACCCAAAATGGCAAGGAAGAGCAGCGACGCACCCGAAACAATCCATGTGAGGGAAGGTCCGGGAAACAGGGGAACCAATATCAGGGGCAGTGCAGCCCCGGCAGCAAATGCCGCAGCCGAAGCCAGCGCCGCCTGTATCGGCCGTGCCGACATCTCGCTGGTCAGTCCCAGTTCATCGCGCAAATGCGCTTCGAGCGCATTGCTTGCCATCAACTTGTCGGCAACTTTTTCCGCCAGATCACGATCAAGCCCGCGCTTTTCGTAGATCCCAATCAGTTCTTCTCGTTCGAATTCGGGCTGGGTTTCCAGCTCCGCTGTCTCGCGCGCAACATCCGCCTTTTCGGCCTCCCCCTGTGAACTGACCGAGACATATTCCCCCGCCGCCATCGACATCGCACCCGCAACCAGTCCGGCAATACCCGTCACCAAAATGTTCGATTGCGAGGCACCAGCCGCTGCAACCCCGGCAATCAGACTGGCCGTCGAAACGATTCCGTCATTCGCGCCCAATATCGACGCACGCAGCCAGCCTATTCGGTTGATGACATGGGCTTCGATATGCAGGCGCGACATTGGCGTCCCTTCAATATTGCAGCTTGAGGCCGGGCCGGTTCCAGCGCGTCTTCACCAGCCGCCCGCTGCCCGACAAAGTGATATAGGCGTCCATCATATCATCGCCACCAAAGGCGATGTTGGTGGTGAAGATATCATCGGTCGCGACAAATTCGACCAATTCCCCTGCGGGCGAGATCACACTGATTCCGCATTCGCCGATGGTCGCGACACAGATATTGCCATTCGCCTCCATCGCGAGACTGTCGAAGAATTTATAGCCGGCAGGGCGATAGAGCGGGATGCCGGGGCCGCCGGGGCCTGCATCGGGTGCGACCTTGCCGGGGGCAGTGATGTTGAACTTCATCAACCGGCAGGTGTAGGTTTCCGCAGCATAGAGCGCGCTGCCATCGGGCGCGAGGCCGACGCCATTGGGGTTGTTCGAGGGAAAGATCACTTCTTCCAGATGGCTGCCATCGATTTTCGCATAGAAGATGCCGACAATATCGTGGCAGCGTTTGGCATAGTCTACCTTGCCATGGTCGGTGAACCAGAAGCCGCCATGCTCGTCGAAGACGATGTCATTGGGGCCGCGCAGGACGCAGCCATGATCGCCGGATTTGTAGAGTATCTCAACCTGACCGGTCGCGATATCGATGCGCTCTATCCGCCCGCCCGAATAGTCATTGGCAATGCCGTGCGGTGCCAGATAGCCATTGGCCTCGGCATATTCGAAGCCGCCATTGTTGCAGCAATAGAGCTTTCCATCGGGGCCAAGGGCAAGGCCGTTGGGGCCGCCGCCCGTTGTAGCTACGGTTTCCTTGCTGCCATCGGGTTTGACCCGTGTAATCTTGCCCTGTTCAATCTCGGTGACGATGACGCTGCCATCGGGCATCACAACTGGCCCTTCAGGAAAACGAAGTCCGTCGGTGATGGTTACCATATCTGCCATGTTCAAGTCCTCCCAATCTCTCTCACCGCCCAAGCTGGCAGCAGGAAAAGCGTTTGGGAAGCCTGATAATGCGGCTTATGCGGCGTGTTGGCGGCTTGACGCTACGGCTTGCGCTCGTGATTTGCCCGCGCGCTTTTCGGCATAAAGCGCGGCGTCGGCGACGTGCATGACTTCGCGGACGGTTTCGCCATCCTCCGGATAGAGCGCATAGCCGAGACTCGCGGCCACTGGCAGGCGATTACCATCAAGATCAATTGGTCGGCACAACGCGGCGAGCATCGCCGTGGTGCGTGCGGATAGGTCTGCCTTGTCCGCGACATTGCGGAACAGCACGATAAATTCATCGCCGCCAAGACGGCCCACGCTGTCCTGCGCCTCTGCCGCGTCGGCCAGACGCCCACCGACACCTAGTAACATCAGATCTCCGGCATGGTGGCCGAGGCTATCATTGACCTGCTTGAAGCCATCAAGATCGAGCAACGCAATGCCAAAGGAGGGCTTTTTGCCAGTGCCGCAATCCAGCTCCGCCTCGATCGACGCCATCATGGCACGGCGGTTGGGCAGACTGGTTAGCGGATCAGTATCGGCCAATTCTCGAATCTGCTGTTCGAGGAAAAGCCCTTCGATCAGCCGGTCGTACTGAGCCGCGACGAAGCGGATCATCAAGGCTTCGACGCTCAGCATGGAAACGCCGAGCATCTTGGCATTGAACTCTCCTGTAAAAATCATCGACAATGCCACCGGCGTAATACCGATGATCAGAACACCGATCGCTGCCGGTCGCAGCGTGTAGAGGCAATGCGCGATAGCCGTGGCCCCAAAAGCCAATGAGACCGGAATCAGCGTTTCATACGCAAAGGTCCCGGCAATATAAGTGACCGAGGCCGCAATACCCAAAAAGCCCATCATGCCCACTGACAGGCCGACATTGGCCTTGATGATGACCGGTACTTTCGCAAGCGGGATAGGCTTTTCGAGCAGCCGTCTCCAAACCGCCATCCGGGCAAAACAATAAAGGATCAGGCCCGTCATCCAGGCATAGTTGGAAAAAGGGAGGCCATTGCTCCAGCACACAGCCATGACAATGCAGGTATTAAGCGCCGCCACAGCAAGCAGCATCGGAACCTGGGTCCGCACATTTTCAAGCTGCGCGGCATGGAGCGGGCCCAGAATTGAGCGCGGAACCGGGGGCGCAAACCAGCGCCAGACCTTGGCGGTCTGCAGTCGGAACTTGGCTATCAAATGTGGTTTGCCCATTAAGCCGCAACATTAACCAGTTGCGGTAAAGCCAAGGTTAAAGCGACCGCCCTTTCCAAGCCGATTTGAAGCGCCTAGATGATAGCCATAGGAATTTTCTTACCACAGGATATCCATGACACGCGAATATCAGGCGAATCCCGCCCTTTACATCGATGGCAGCTGGCGCTCGGGCGAAGGCCGCGACGTGCATCAGGTGCTTAATCCTGCCACCGGTGAGGTCCTCACCGAGCTGCCCCTGGCGACCGCCGCCGATCTGGACGAGGCGCTGGCAGCCTCGGCGAAAGGTTTTACCCTCTGGCGCGCGACTGACGTTAATGCCCGCGCCGCGGTGCTCCACAAAACGGCAGCGCTGATCCGCGAGCGTGCCGAGCAAATCGCCACGCTCCTGACAATGGAGCAGGGTAAGCCGCTCGCCGAAGCGCGCACGGAGACGCTCTCCTGCGCCGCAGTTTTCGAATTTTGCGCCGAGGAAGCCAAGCGGAGTTATGGCCGGATTGCGCTACGCCCTGCAGGCCAGCGCGCACTCGTGTTAAAACAACCGGTGGGCCCTGTTGCCTCATTAACGCCTTGGAACTTCCCGGTTTCGCTGATGTCGAAAAAGGTCGCGGCAGCACTGGCAACCGGTTGTTCGGTCATCGCCAAACCAGCCGAGGAAACGCCGGGATCGACCTCCGAAATCATGCGCTGTATCGCCGATGCCGGGATTCCGGCGGGTGTTGCACAGCTGGTTTTTGGCGTCCCCGACATGGTCAGCCGCCAGTTGTTGGGATCGCCGGTAATCCGGAAATTGAGCTTCACTGGCTCTATCCCGGTCGGCAAACATCTGATGAAGCTCGCCGCCGATGGCGTGAAACGGGTGACGATGGAACTGGGCGGACATGCACCCGTTCTGGTCTTTGACGACTGCAACCTCGAAAAGACGCTCGACATCGTCGTCACGCAGAAGTTCCGCAATGCGGGGCAGGTCTGCATATCGCCGACGCGCTTTTATGTGCAGGAAGGAATTTATGACCGCTTTGTTGCCGGGTTTAACGAACGCACGGCAAAGGTGAAAGTCGGCAACGGTTTGGACGCGGACACGATCATGGGGCCCCTCGCCAATTCACGCCGCCCGACTGCAGTCGGCGCTCTGGTGCAGGATGCCATTGCCAAGGGTGCACGCGTCGGCACCGGCGGCAGTGCGGACAATGGCGACGGCTTCTTCTTCCGGCCGACCGTATTATCTGACGTTCCGCTCGAAGCCGACATCATGACCAACGAGCCTTTTGGCCCGGTCGCGCTGATCCGCCCCTTTGCCAAATTTGACGACGCCATCGAACAGGCCAACCGCCTGCCCTTCGGCCTCGCCTCTTTCGTCCACACCGAAAATGGCCGTCAGGCGAATATGGCGGGCGACCTTATCGAGGCTGGCATGGTCGGTATCAATACTGCCGCGATTTCGATGCCCGATATGCCCTTTGGCGGCGTCAAGGAATCGGGCTTTGGCAGCGAAGGCGGGCCCGAAGGTCTGGAAAGCTATTATGTGACCAAGGCGATCCACCAAGCCTGATGAAGCGGCAGCTTTATCTTGCTGCCGGATGGGTTTCGGTCGGGCTGGGAACGGTGGGCATTTTCCTGCCAATCCTGCCCACCGTGCCCTTCATGATTCTCGCCGCTTTTTGTTTCGCGCGCAGCAGCCCTGCGCTCGAAGCCAAGCTGATGAACCACCCGAAATATGGCCCACATCTGGTTGCATGGCGAGAGAAGGGTGTGGTCAGCCGACGTGCCAAATGGTCGGCAACCGCGGCGTTTCTGGCGAGTGCCTTGATCGGAGGATTGACGCTGACCCCGCCATGGTCACTACTGCCCGCTGCGGTCGGGCTGGTTTGCGGCACTTGGCTTTGGCGGCGCCCAGAGGCATAAAATGAACAATCCTAAATTGGGCCGACCGTTAAAAGTGACCGCTGGAACAGTTTTGTTCCATGCCGATGATGAATGTCCAGGTTTTGTAATCGTCCGTTCCGGCACTATCCGGGTTAGTCTGATCGCCGAGAATGGCCGGGAAATCACACTTTACCGCGTGCGACCGGGAGAGGTTTGTTTGCAGACTTTCGGTTGCCTTGTCGAAGGCCGCCGATATTCGGCGGAAGGAATTGCCGAGACCGACATTGTCGCCGAATTGGTACCGGCAACCGATTTTCACAGATTGGTGAGCGAAGACGACGACTTCCGCACACATCTGTTTGCTGCCGTTGCCCATCGCTTTGCCGATCTGGAGCAACTGGTCGAAGATGTAGTGCTGATCGGTTTCGAAGCGCGCCTTGCAAGAGCATTATTGCGGCTGCGCGATACTGCCGACGGTATCGACACAACTCATGAAGCTCTAGCGATCGACACGGGATCCGGTCGTGCCGCTGTCAGTCGTCAGTTGGGCCGCTTTGCCAAGGACGGACTGATAGAGTTGCAACGTGGCCGCATCGGGATTATCGATTCCGCTAGACTGCAACAGTTAGCCGAAGAACTTGGTGACTAAGTCACCGACAGTAGCAGCTCGACTCACTAGAAGACTTCCATCGACAAAAATGAAATGGAAGGAAAAAAGTCATGCCCTGCAACGAAGGTAAGCTCGATCGCACTCTCCGTATAATCGTCGGTCTTGCGCTGCTCGCAACGGTCTTTATCGGCCCGCAAACTGTTTGGGGATGGGTAGGGCTGGTGCCCCTCCTGACAGGTCTGTTCGGCTTCTGCCCCGCCTACAAATTATTGGGGATAAACACCTGCAAGATTTGAGATTTCGTTCGAATTTTCGAGCGAAGCAGGGGTGAGCAGGGTCGCGGGTCGCTCACCCCATTTTTGGTAAATTATCTCACAGCCTCACGCACCACGGCAATCCCCGCCTCGCGCTGGACCTTCAGCTCCCGCTTCAGTACCGCCGGATCGCGCGCGAAGACGAAGCCAAAGCTAACGCCACCCTCCTTGCCGATCGTCGCATGGTGAAGCTTATGTGCCTGTACCAGCCGCTTGGCATAGCCACGTTTTGGCACCCAGCGGAAATAGCGTTGGTGGATTAGCCCGTCGTGGATCAGAGTATAGACGATGCCGTAAAAGAGGATACCAAGGCCGATCCACGTCCCCAGCTCCCACGCCGACGCGCCCATCACCAGCGGGCTACCGATGGCGAACATCGAAATGCTCATTGCCGCACCCACCAGCCCGTATAAATCATTCTTTTCAAGCGCGTTGTCGTGCGGCTCATGATGGTCGCGATGCCACCCCCAGCCCCAGCCGTGCATGATATATTTGTGGCTCGACCACGCGACAAATTCCATCGCGAAGAATGTGGCAACAACGGTCAGGATGATGGCGAAAAGCGACATAAAGCCACTATAGCGGTTTAATCTGTCTTCGGAAAGAAATAGGCGGAAATATCCGCGCCGATCCTTGCAGGGCGCAGCGTTTCGGCATCGATGCAGCACCAGCTCGATTTGACCTCGGCGAGCACTTCTTCGCCGCGCTTAATCACCGTTTCGTAAAAGGCGCGCGCACCGTGGATGCTTTCTAGCACCACATTGGCGACAACGACATCTTCCAGAAATGCCGGCTTGCGATAGGTAATCTCATGCTTCAGGGCGACCCACGCCCGCTGTGCCACGGCCTCGGGCGGAGCGAGATTTCGCCAATGTTCGAGCACCGCTTCCTGCACCCAATTGAGATAGCGGCTGTTGTTCACATGCCCCATGAAGTCGATATCTTCGGGCAGGATTTTGATCGGGAAGAGATGGGAGAGTGTGTTCATTTCGATTCGAAGATACGACCTAAAGGTTACAATTTCCAGTCACCACGAACAGCAACCGGCTGTAGAAAAGCAATATCGGTCGAGCGTCATGTCCCGACCCTCGGCTAACTAAGACTGCCACGGAGATAAAGATGACTAAGGCAGCTTTGAACAAATATCAGGACAGAATGCGGCGGGTGGTCAACTATATAGACCAGAATCCGGAAGCGGATCTCAGCCTCGATGTGCTGAGCGGCATTGCGGCATTCTCAAAGCATCATTTCCATAGGCAGTTTTCCGCAATGTTCGGGATTTCGGTCTATAGCTTTGTCCAGCTTTCAAGAATGAAGCGGGCTTCGTACCGGCTTGCTTTTCGCGACAGCGACACCGTTACCGATATAGCATTTGATACCGGCTACGAAGCACCTGACGCTTTTGCCCGGGCATTTCGCCAGAAATTCGGACAATCGCCTTCGTCATTCCGCTCTTCTCCCGACTGGGATCCGTGGCTTGCGGCCTTTGAGCCATTCGAAACATCACGGAGAAAATATATGGATAGCAACTACACCGCGAACGATGTCGAAATCATAACGACAGCGGATATTCCGGTCGCCATTATGCAACATCGCGGCAGCCCGAGAAATATCCGGTCGTCGATCGAGCGCTTCATTGCATGGCGTAAAAACAATGGCCTCAGCCCGTCTTTGCACGCGACCTATAACATCTTTCACAACGATCCGCGGTCAACGGCAGACGACGACTATCGGCTCGATCTTTGCGTCGCGACAGACAAAGGACTGGACGATGCCAGCGCGGCTATTGAATCTGGATTGATACCTGGCGGTCGCTGCGCGCGGCTTCGTGTTGTCGGAAATCCCGACGATCTGGAGGCTCCCGCGATGTTCCTGTATCGTGAATGGCTGCCCGACAGCGGCGAAGAGTTACGCGACTTTCCGCTTTACTGTCAGCGCGTGAGCTTCTTCCCCGATGTTCCCGAACGCGAAGCCATCACCGATCTGTTCCTGCCATTGCAATAGGCCAACATGCAACGAAGGCGGTCGCGCTCAAATCACGACCGCCTTCGGCGCGCAAAAGGAAAATGCCCAAAATGCTGCGTGTTTAAAACATCCTTGCTTGCCAAGCGCGGTGTGCTGTGCCTTTAGGCCAAGCATATGACTCAGCCCCGCACGCTCTACCAAAAAATCTGGGACGCTCATGTCGTCTCCGCCCGCGATGATGGCACTTGCCTGATCTTTATCGACCGCCATCTGGTGCATGAAGTGACCAGCCCGCAAGCCTTTGAAGGGCTG